>JAPLSP010000294.1 GCA_026398575.1 Candidatus Sumerlaeota bacterium
GCGTCGGCGCCGGTGAGGGCGGCGTGGCTTCCTTGTTCGCTGTTTTCAAAACGGATAAGTGCTTCAATTCGGCCTCGAGCGACTGTCCGCACAAGGCGCACACTTTGTTGGCTTTGGCAATCGCCAATAGTTTTTCCTTCTCGTATTGCATGCCGTGCCTTTCTGTTTCGAGTATGTTTACCTTTTTATGGAGAACCATTTCAGAATCCAAAGCTCGACCGCCAGGGCCAGGTCGCGGACATAGACGTCGGTCGAAACGGGAATCACCAGCCGGTTGATTTCCAGCAGTTCGCGCAATGCTTCGGTCAGCTCCCTGGTGTTGAAGCGGGCGGCGGCGGCGCTGTTCTTTTGCTGGACAAAGGAGTGCTGCTTGAAATAGCTGCTTTTATCCGGTGGAAACAGATCCTTGAGCGTTTCCGGGTTGACGCCCGAACGCCGCTTCGTTTCGACGACCTTGGCCTGCAGGAGCGAGCGCGTGACGCGCAGCAGCGTGTTGAAAAGCATGATCGCCGTATCCCCCTTATGCGCGTCGCGAAACAATCGGATGGCTTTGGAGGCGTCCCGGCCGCGCAAGGCGTCTTCCAACGCCCAGGTCTTGTTTTCTCCCCTGCAATCGAGAATCACGCCTGCCTTTTGGATCGCCTTATAGATCGGCGAATCCTTCGACACGGCGGTGTCCATCCCCTTTTCATAATTCAGGAAGACGATGGCGTTGGGCGTTTGAAGCAAAGGCCCTGTTAGAAAGCCGCAAAATCTTTCCGTAACGCTTATTTTGGGCTTGGAGTTGGCGCCCTGTTCCTTGCCCGCACTCCGTCCTTTGGTGGAGGCCTTTCCCCTGCCGGCGCTCCGGCGCTCGCCGGATTCGCAGAGATCGCGCAAATCCGTAACGACCACCACGCGGCGCGAATCGGCGAACAGCGACAGCATGGAGAGTTCATTCATGATATCGAGCGCGATGCCTTCCAAACGCAAGGGCTGATTCGAGGTCGAAATATGCTCCGTCATGTTCTCGAAGCGGAATTCCCTTGGAATCAGCTGATCCAGGAGTTGGTCGCGCGATTTATTGATCGCTTCAACATCCAGGCCATGGATCAAGTTCAAATGTTTAATGGAAGGCGGCATAGTGGAGAAACTCAATGTAAAATATAAAATGAGAAATGAGAAAACGTAAAATGAAAGCGGACGATATTGGCCTGGTTGTGATAGCGCTCTCGATTGGCAATGCAATCAAGGGATAGGCGTTGAAGGCTCATGATACATCTCAAGTTTGAGGATTCCAGTTACGCGCGCGAAAACGCAGAGAAAAAACTCCGCGCCTCCGCGCGAGATTTGCATTCACCCTTTGTGATGCTTGTTCCATACGCGACTCATTTTTCATTTCTCATTTTACATTTTACATTTTGCATTAATGTGTTTCTTGTCGCGCGTTGGCCAGAAGGCGTTTGTATTCCTCGCGCGCCTGGCTGAAAAACTCCAAGGCCGCCGGTTCGCGATGATCCGGATAAGTCCACGGCCAAGGCTCATACCCGCGCGCTTTGCTGTGCCAGGCCAGCGTCACCTCCGCATAAATCCCCCGTCCCAGATAAAGGCGATGGGAATAATCCTTCGTCGTCGCAAGAACAACTTTCGCGAAATTCAAATAGCCGGGGTCAATATTAACCGTCCGCCCCGCCGGTTCAATTGCTGATTGACGATTGACGATTGACGATTGCGGATCATCTTCGATCTCATTGCTCCGCAACTTGCAGGCGATGATTTCCTCTTGCCCGATCAGGCGGTCCGTCAACACCCACTGGCGCAATAAATTCGAACCCATTTCGCGCTCATAATAGCGTGAGTGGGAAAAAGGAAGAATGGCGCTGCGCATGATCACACGCCCAAACAGAGGCTCGCTGCCCAGCCGTTCGCAAACCGCATCCAGACTTTGAGGCGACGGCCCCAGCAGGCTGAAGAACAAAAGCGCGGGCTCGGGATGTGGGTTGACAGGGGCCATTGAATTATCCAGTACCGCGGATTACGGATTAGAGCGAAGCTGACATCATCATCATTATATCTATTCAATCTGCCGAATTTTGATTCACAATTCATTTGGCACAACGCGCCAATCGGACTTCAGCGCTCGTTTCATAAGCGGGTCCGGACATGATGCAATATACGCCTTCCTTCAAAGGAATCTTTTCCCTTCGCGCTGCCTCTACTGGGAGCGCCGGCATCTCTGCCGGCGAGTGATGGTTTGAATATTGTCTACACGCCGGCAGAGATGCCGGCGCTCCCAGTGGCGCTCCCAGTGGCGCTTTGAGAAATCTCACAAATTTGCGATGACAGATATTGACGTGATCCCGGATCAACATCAGATCGCCGGGGAACATGCGCTGCGAAACGCCTCCGGCGGCATTGGACAGGATCAGGCGCCGGACGCCCGCCGTGGCCATCAACCGCACGGCGAACGTCGCTTCGTCCGTCGTTATGCTTTCATAAAGATGCTTGCGTCCGCAAAAAATCGCCACTCTTCGTCCCGCTAAATCCCCTACGACGATTTTTCCGGCATGGCCGGCGACGTCCGAAACCGGGAATCCGGGCAGTTGCGAATAGGAAATACTGACGGCGTTACGTACGCGCTCGGCAATGGCGCCCAATCCCGAACCAGCCACAATCGCAATAGCGGGAAACGCTCCGAAACGCTCCGCAAGCATCCGCGCGGCAGGCTCGACGGATGATTGCGGATTGCGGATTGCGGATTGCGGATTCTGGTTCGCCGATTGCAGAATGGCATCCGACGATTGCGGTTCACGGATTGCGGATTGCGGTTTGCTATCCGCCGATGGACGCTTGACGATCATCGCTGGGCTCGTCACGGATGCTCGAAAACCATCTCTTTGACTTCGATCCCCTCGACCAATTTCAGCTGGTTGACCAGATCGGCGTGTTTGACGTCGTCATCGAGCAGTTCGAGGATCAGCAGCCCATTGGGCGAGCAGAAATCCGGCGATGCCTCATGCAACCCCAGGCGCGTCTTGATGTAGCAGCCAAAGCAGGTCAGGATATCCTGCACCTGCTTGACGTGCTTGACGCGATCTGTTACATGGATCCCTACAATAATGTGTTTCGCTTTGCAGTTCATAATCTCCTCCCCTTCATCTCAAGAATATCATATGCGCAGCAGTTTGCCTTATCTATCGCGTGCATCATTCTTTTACGCAGCCATGACATGGACATCAGCAACATAGCCTAGTCTTCCAAGAAGCTTTTGACAATCATCCCATGTTAGCCTAAATGCTCGGACATCGGCCAGCCCCAGCCGAGCAACAACATCCCGAATAGCTTCAAAATGACTCGCTTCGAATTCCTCTTCCATCATTGCCTGCTCTGCCCAATCAACTATCGTCGCCAATGAGATTTCATGGCGTAGATATGCTGCCAGTTTGTCCGCGACTATCTTGCGAGTTATCATCGCCTTATTCAGATATTCAGGGATAAAGCAGATTCAGACCGGATACTACTTCGAAATGTCCGAAGTTATTGGTTATCAGCGGAAGGCCATGAGTCACGGCAACCGTAGCGATCCAAGCATCATTAAGAGCGATGGGTCTGCCTTTTCTTTCACATTCCGCCACGATCATTCCGTAGCGTTCCGGCATTTCTTCATCATAAGGTACGAGCGTTGTTTTCCCAATAGATTGACGCAGATTCCTGAAACGTTCCTCACCCCAATTCTTTTTATAAGCGCCGAAAAACAATTCGCCAATTGAAATAAACGAAAGACAAATTTCCTTATCATTCAGGAGAAGGCGAAATGCATGCGCCTCAGGGCGTTCTCCCATCAAATAAGAAAAAACATCCGTGTCCACCAGCACTTGCTCCGTCATTTACCTGCTCCTGCCATGGTGCTTTGACGATGGTCTCGGAGGATTTGAAGGAACTCATCATCAATGGCGCCTTTAAGAGAGCCAATTATCCCGTTCAAATCCGTCGGCTTATTAGTCTTTTGATCTGATGCAGCCGGTTCATGCGTCACCGCTCCGCGTGTGCGTAACCGTTTCGGCGGGTGGGGTACGGCAAGCCGTTTGCGTGGCGCTCCTCCGCCTTTACCGATACCAGCCAAAGGAGGCAAAGAAGATTTCAATGTCTTGACCGTCATGGTGTCCTCCTTGAAAACAGTGCCTGTTCTTAATACTATATCCATACTTCAAATTTCATATTAATAATCTTTTTCCCCCGGCTCTTTCACGGTTTCCAGCAGCCGCGCGATGATGTCTTCGACGGTGATGCCTTCGGCGTCGGCGTTGAAGTTTGTGAAGAGGCGGTGGCGGAAGACGGGGCGGATGACGCTGCGCACGTCTTCGCAGGAGACGTTGACGCGGCCATTCAGGATGGCGCGGGCTTTGGCGCCGAGGATCAGGTATTGCGCGGCGCGCGGACCGCAGCCCCAGGAGAGGTATTCCGAGATGAAGTCCGGCGCCTCCTTGGTCTTGGGCCGCGAAGCGCGCGTCAGGCGCGTGGCGTATTTCACGACGTGATCCGAGACCACCAGCTGCCGGACGATGCGCTGAAGCCCCATGATCTGCCGCCCGTCGAGGATGCGGCGCGGCGTGCCCACCTCGTCGCGCGTCGTGGTTTTGACGATGTCAATCTCCTCGGCTTCCGACGGATAGCCGATCATGATCATGAACATGAAGCGGTCCAGCTGCGCTTCGGGAAGGGGATAGGTGCCTTCCTGTTCGAGCGGGTTTTGCGTCGCCAAAACAAAGAATGGCTGCGGCAGATCATACGTCGTTCCGCCGCTGGTCACATGATATTCCTGCATCGCTTCGAGCAACGCCGACTGGGTCTTGGGCGGCGTGCGGTTGATTTCGTCGGCCAGAAGCAGATTGGCGAAAATCGGCCCTTTGATGAATTTGAACTGGCGGCGGCGGTTCTCGTCTTCCTCCAAGATGTCGGTGCCGATAATATCCGAAGGCATCAGGTCGGGCGTGAACTGAATGCGGCTGAATTGCAGATCGAAGATTTGCGACAGCGTGCGGATGATCAGCGTTTTGGCCAGGCCCGGCACGCCGACCACCAGGCAGTGGGAGCGGCAAAACATGGCGATCAGCATCTGGTCCACGACGTCAACCTGGCCGATGATGACCTTGCTCAGTTCGCTGATAATCAGGTCGCGTCCTTTTCGGAACCGCTCAATGACCTCGGTGATCTGCGCGGCGGACGCCGATCCTGCGCCAGCGGGTTTGGCAGGTGGAAGCGGTTTGGGAGCGGCGCTTTTAGCCGGCGCAACGGCGGGAGCGGAAGGCTGGAGCGCAGCGGCGGGAACGGAAGGCTGGAGCGCAGCCTCGGTCGCCACAATTTCTTCAACGCCGCTTGCTGGAGTCTCGGACATAAATAACCTCACTATGGTGTTTCAGGAAGCACTCACACGCGGACGCCTCGCATTCAGGCATCCATCGCGGAAGCAATGGCAAACACGATAAAGCGAACTGAAACAATGTCGGTTTGAGTTTATCCATCCGAGCCCGCCAAGCGCAATGCGAATTCTTAGCGCCCATCTCCCCTCATTTTAGCTTGCGCCGACCGGTCATCACCCATCGCCCCAAAAATCAAAAGGCGCCTCTCCCAGTGAGAGGCGCCTTTTTGTGGATTCTGCGGAAACGCCGTGGGGGTTAGAGCAAAGGCGCTGGAAAAACGTCCGCGGCTGTTGTTCCGCCGGCTTTTTAGTCGTCAAGCGGTTGCGCCGCGCGTATTCGTGCTATTAGCCCAATGCCTAATCACCCTCACAAACGCCGCAGAATTTTTTTCCGCTTATGCTTTTATTATCGGCGCCTCCGAGCGGTCGCTTTAGCTGCTGACAATGGTTTTTTCCGCTTGCGCCGGCTGAGGCGCGGCCGGCTGAGCGGTCGCCTTTTGAGCGCGATTGATCCGCTTGCGCAGGCGCGATTGCAGGCGCGCTGCCTTTTTCCAGTGGATGACGCCCTTGCCCGCCGTTTTGCTTATAGTACTGACGGCGATCCGGCTCGTGGCGTCTATCTTGGAAGCGTCCTTGCTCTCCAGCGCTTCGTCCACACGGCGGGTGGCCGTGCGCAATGCCGACCGCGTGGCGCGATTGCGCACGGCGGACTTGGCGTTTGTACGAACCCGTTTTTCCGCTGACTTTACGTTTGGCACGAAACAATTCTCCTCTTTATATTATTTAACAACGAGCTGATTTCCATTGATCGGAGCGGTTCTTGAAAACCTACTTCTCCATGTCTTCCACCCGATCTTTCCACGTGCGGGTGTCTTCTCCCATGACGAATTCCGGTTCGATGATCGGCTTATAGCCGCGCGGGACCGGGGCCGGGAAGGTGACGATCTCAAAAACGCCGACGCCCATCCGGGCCAAGGTGAGGCCCGTTCCCTTGAACAAGCCTGTAAAGGTTCCCGTGAAGGCGTCCTTTGTTTGAACTTCCTCGTTGATGGACTTGGGGATTTCCATGAATCCCAGGGCGACGTTGCCCACGCCGCGCATGAATTTGCGCGACATTCGCGACGAGGTGGAGGACTCATAATACGGCCCTGTGGCGAAGGCGGCATCGGCGGCGAGCCAGCAGGCGACAAGGGCGAGGACAACAAGGGGCATCCGTCTCTTCACATTCATGGTCATGGCCTTTTCCTTTGAATCGGTTTGATTTCCTAGACGCGCTCCAAGGGGCGTTCCCCTCACAGGCTATATACCATACGCCCCGCGAGGTTGAATCAACCGCGCAGAGACTTCATGTAAGGCTCTCTCAGGCTCAGGGTCAAGCAAAAAAGAGCGGTGAACCTAGATCCACCCGGGTTTTTTCTTTGCGGTCTTATAAACATACGCCAAAACGCCGGCGATGGCGCGATAGAGCGAAGAGGGAACTTCCTGGCCGATTTTGACGGTCTTATAAATGATTTGCGCGACGGGTTTGTTTTCGACGATCGGGATTTGATGCTCGCGGGCGACTTCCTTGATTTTTTCGGCGACGAAGCCGGCGCCCTTGGCCACCACCTTCGGCGCCCGCATTTTTTTGGATTCATATTTGATCGCCACGGCCAAGTGCGTCGGGTTGGTGATCACAACGTCGGATTTGGGCACCTCGCTCATCATGCGCCGGCGGGCGCGTTCCATTTGTATCTGGCGGACGCGCTGCTTGATGAGCGGGCTGCCTTCGCGCTCTTTCATTTCGTCCACCAGTTCCTGCCGCGACATGCGCAGTTTGCGGTAGTATTCCCATCGCTGATAGCCGAAATCCAATACCGCCAGCGCGACCAGAAAAATCGAAACTTTGAAGATCAATTTGAGCGAGGTCCAGATTATATGCTCAAAAATGCCCACGGGCGGTTCGTCCATCATTGCCTCGACTTGCGCCATTTCCGCCTTGAACACGGTATAGACGATCACGCCGATGATGAGTATCTTGAGGGCGGTCTTGAATCCTTCCGTGAATGAGCGCAGACTGACCATGCGCCTCAGCCCGGCGACCACGTCGAGGCGATCCCAGTGCGCTTCGAGCCGTTCGGGCGAATAAACGAATCCGAACTGGACGACGTTGGAGGCCCCGGCCATGACGAATACCACCGCCAGCAACGGGCCGACGATCCGGAAAAAGAAGCCTGCGACGGTGTGCGTCAGCGTCAGCGCATCTGCCGTGGTCATCTCCAGGTATTTGTCAAAGCGCAAAAAGTAGATCAGGCATTCGTCTATATTTCTGAAGGTATAGTTTTTCAGAAGGAAAAACATCCCTACAGCGGTCAGAAAAATAATGACGTTGCTGGCCTCGCGGCTATGAGGCACTTCGCCTTTTTCGCGCGCGTCCTGGACTCGCTTATCCGAAGGTTGTTCGGTTTTTTCCTGGCCGCTTTCCCCGGATTCCGCCACTCGGGATCACCCCCTTCTGGATTTACGATTTACGATTTACGATTTACGATTGACGATTTCAGATTTCAAATTTCGTATGTCTTCAGCCATGTGACAATGAAGTCAGCACAGAGACACCGAGGCACAGAGAAACTCACAAAGAGCATTCTTAATGTATTTCTCTGTGCTTCGGTGTCTCTGTGGTGACTTCAATATACTTGGCCAAAGGATTACTAAATTTGAAATCGTCAATCGTCAATCGCAAATCGTCAATCGTCAATCGCCTCATCCCCACGCCCTGACCATGGCTGTCATGGTGCGCTCCAGGGAGGCGAAACTGCCTTCCATAAAGCGGGCCAGCGCCATCAGGATGTTGGCGAATATGAACAGCCCGAGCGAGATGCGAATCGGGAAGCTCTCCATGAAGACGTTCATTTGCGGCACCGCTTTGTTGAGCAGCCCCAGCGCCACGCTGATGAAAATCATGGTCGCCATGATCGGCGCCGACATCTGGAGAGCCGTCACGAACATGCTTTGCGTTGTCATCTGAAGGAGCGGGAAAAGCGAAACGCCTGGGCGCGCTTGAAATATGGGAACCATCTCCATCGAGCGGGCGATGGCTCGGAAAAACATGAGATGGAAATTCATGACAAAGAATATCAGCGCGGCAAAGCCATACTTGGCTTCGGCAATGATGGTGATCTGCGACGACATATCCGGCGCCAGGACGTTGGCGATCGAAAAGCCCATCTGCTCGCCCGTGATCTGCCCAGCCATTTGAACCGCCGCGAAGACCATCCGGATGAGGAGGCAAACGCTGAAGCCAAATGCCGCTTCCATGCCGACGCCCGCAATCAGCTCGCCGAGCGATGAAGGGAATGTGGCGGGATTGACCGGCGCGGCGGGCGTCAGAACGATGGCGATTCCTATCACCAGGAGAATCCGGACTCGTATGGGCAGCTGTTCTTCGCCCCACAGCGGAAGAAACGCGATGAGAAACGTGACCCGCGTCAGCACGGCCATGAATACCAGCAGACGCGCTTCGTTCAGATCAATGATGTGAAGCAGAGTCATGGGAAGGATATGCGGTTTTCGGTTTTCGGTTTTCGGTTTTCAGTTTTAGATTTGAGGTTTTCGGTTTTCAGTTTGCGGTTTTCGGTTTTCATTTCGCAAATTGCGCGGTCATTTGCAGTATGCGCGCCGTAAAATCCACCAGCGAAGATACCATCCAAGGCATGAATACCAACAAAGCCAGCGAGGCGGCGATGATCTTGGGAATAAAGACCATGGTCTGCTCCTGGATGGAGGTAACCGCTTGAAAGATGGAAACAACCAGTCCGACAACCAAGGTCAGCAAGAGCGGAGGCAGCGAAAGGAAAAGCGAGATATAAAGCGCTTCCTGCATCACATCAATAATCGGATCCGGGGCCATCATTGTCTCCCTGTTTGATTTTTTTTCTTTGTCTCTCTCAATCTCCGCCTCTCCCCCTTTCCGCGTCTGCGACGGACTGGTCAGACGGGTCGGACGGGTCGGACGGGTCGGACTGGTCGGATTCTTCCCTCTCCGCGTCTCTACTGGTAGCTTTGAATCAAAGACGAAACAATCAACGCCCATCCATCCACCAGAACAAATAAAATGATCTTAAATGGCAACGAAACAATCACCGGGGGCAGCATCATCATGCCAATCGCCAGCAAAATACTCGAGACCACCATGTCAATGACCAGGAAAGGAATGAAGATCAGGAAGCCGATGATGAACGCCGTCTTGATTTCGCTGATCATGAACGCCGGCAGCAGCACATAAGAAGGAACGTCGTCGCGGGTGCGCGGGCGCGGGACCTTGGCCACCGTGACAAACAACCGCAGTTCATCCTTGCGCGTGTGTTTGAACATGAATTCGCGAATCGGCGCCATGCCCTGGTCGAAGGCTTCCTCTTCGTTCATCTGTTCGCGCATATAGGGGACGATGGCGCCGTGATAAACCTTGTTCCACGTCGGCGCCATCGTGAAGAACGTCAGGAACAGCGCAAGGCCGATGATGACTTGCGTCGGCGGGGCTTCCTGAAGGCCGATCGCGCGCCGCACAAACGACAGCACGACGACGATCCGCGTGAACGAGGTCATCATGATGAGGATCGAAGGCGCCAGCGTCAGGACCGTGAAAGCGGCCAGAATCTTCATGAGCGCGCCCCACTGCTGACGTCCGCCTCCGCCGAAATTGAGCGTCAGCTGGCCGGGCAATCCCGCCGGTAGGATGGAGGAAGGAGCGCCTGCCGCGGGCGCAAGGGCGGATGAGGCGCCTGCTACGGGCGCAAGGGCGGATGAGGCGCCTGCCGCGGGCGCAAGGACGGATGGTTCGCCTGCTGCTGCCGGGGCCAAGGCCACGCTGGCTGGCGGCGGAGCGGCAATGGCGGCGGCGGGAGGGATTTGCTGTGCGGGCGCCCATGCCGTCCACGCCGCCATCATGACGAGGCATAAAGCTCCGGAAAAATATTTCATCCTGCGCGAAAAGACATTCATACCGCGGCTTGCTCCCTGGCCGAATATCACGGGACCTGACATGACATGCATTAATGGGAGCGAATGTCGGGCCAAATTATGAGGAAAAGCAGGCTGCCCGAAAATGCCGCTGGAAATATTATGATTGTTGAACTTGCGCAAAGGAAAAAGGCGATCGAAAAGGCGGCGCCATCCCTCCCACTGTCAAAGGAATGACGCGACATTATCCCAAGATCTGACATCGAAAAGAAAAACGCCCTGTCCGCCCACCGGGTGCAATCCAGAATTCCGGTCAAATTTCCCACTGATTGTCGGCACGCCACCACCGGGCCTTGTGCCGGTGGAGTGGTGATTTTGCTCTAGCAGCGAATGCTTTTTCACCACCGCCACCACTGGGCCTTGTGCCAGTGGAGCGATGATTGTCCGCCAAAATTGCTCGCTCCCGACGCTAAATCATCGCTCCACCGGCACAAGGCCCGGTGGTGGCGGATAGCAAAATGGACATACCTTTCTAGAGCAAAAGCATCGCTCCACCGGCGCAAGGCCCGGTGGTGGCGAAGGGCAATGGAATTCTGAAGTGCACCCCCGCCCGCCGCTCAAAGCAGATGAGGCGCGAGCGCATTGAAGGGGCTGATCGGGAGATTGCGCAGGATGCAAAACGCCAGCGAAACGGCCAGCCAGAGCCATATCGCCCAAACCGGCATCAACCACTTGCGGAGCGTCCTGCCGCGCAATTCATGATAGACATAGTCGCAGCCGCAGGCGGCCAGATAGGGCAGACTCAAAATCAGCAGCGCGTTGTAAGCCAGCGCCTGCACGAGGTTTCCGTGCAACAATGAATGAACGCAGCGCGTGGCGCCGCAACCCGGGCAATACAGTCCGTGCGCCATGAATATCTGAGTCAGGGTGTGAAAGACGCAGGGAGGATAAATTCCTCCCTTTTCGGGATTTGTCAAATACAGGTAAGCCACCCCCACAATCCCGCACGCTACGAAAACCAAGAAATCAATTCTTTTACGTTTTATCATTACTGAATGCCTGCCAATTGGCCAATCGCGCCCAGGATGGCAAAAATTACTCCTCCCACCAATCCGCTGCCCAAAGATATCCAGCACCACATCTTCGCGTTTTTGGAGGATTCAATGGCGCCGGCGATGTCTCCTGATGCGATCTTGCCATCAACTTGCGTGGCATAGACAATCGCAACGATTCCGAAAGGAACGCAGCAACAGCAAGTGGACAGGATGGCGGGCACGAGATAGTTGGGAATTTTTTGAGTGAAGGCCGCTCTATTGCCTCCCATCATGCCAGGCTGGGCGGCTTGCCCGGCCGTCATGGCGGGTTGCGAGTGCTGAGACATCATGCCAGGCTGGCCTTGTTGCGCCGTCATGCCAGGCTGGCCTTGTTGCGCTGTCATGCCAGGCTGAACGATTTTTGCTGTCAAAGCAGGATCGGGCGCCTTCAACGCGGTCCCGCAACGCGGACAGACCTTCCATTCTTCAGAGGCAGCAGCGCCACACCGATAGCAAAACATATTCGCGCCCTTTCTTTAGCGCCTTCAAGAAGCAGTCATTTTTTCTTATCCTGTTCCATCTTTGCCATTGCGCCCCTGCCGTGACAAGCCCAAAAGCATTCCTCCACCCATCCACCCAATCCATCATTCCCATCGTCCACTCCGTCCACCCAGTCCACCCAGTCCACCCCATCCACACCTCCACCTCCCTTCTGCCTAGACATCAAGCCCCCTCATGTATATTCTGCCGCCCGGTTGGGAGACATGACCGTGGCCGATGTCTTGATTCATTTGGAAGACCTTTGGAAAACCTACGAAGTGGGGCAGGAGCAAGTCCACGCCCTGCGCGGCGTCACACTCGAAGTCTGCCGCAACGAATACGTCGCCATCATCGGCCCGAGCGGCTCGGGCAAATCCACGCTGATGAACCTGATCGGTTGCCTCGATTCAGCCACCGAGGGCCAGTACATCCTGAACGGCCGCTACACGTCTGCGCTGTCCGAGGACGAATCAAAAGAGCGCATCGCCCGCGCGCGCGGCGCCATCGAGGCCGTGGGTTTGGGCGACCGCCGCCGGCATCGCCCGAACGAGCTGTCCGGCGGCCAGCGCCAGCGTGTCGCGATCGCGCGCGCCCTGGTGACGAATCCCAGCCTCCTGCTGGCCGACGAGCCGACCGGCAACCTGGATACCGCCACCGGCAAGGACATCCTCGCTCTCTTCGATCGCCTTCACCAATCCGGCAACACGATCCTCCTCGTCACGCACAACCCCGAAGTAGCCCATCACGCCCACCGCGTCGTAACCATCCTCGATGGCTGCATCGAAAGCGACGTGCACAATTCGCGATGAAAGAAAAGATTTATCTAGCTTGGCGCCGAAAGGTAGGCCGTTCCGCTCCGACTGGTAGGCCGTTCCGCTCCGTCGGACGGCCTTGGCGCGCTGTGGCCGTCCGACGGAGCGGAACGGCCGACCGGTTGGCGCCAAGCTATAAGGCGGGGTACATTCGGCGCTTT
>JAPLSP010000060.1 GCA_026398575.1 Candidatus Sumerlaeota bacterium
CTAGCGCAAAATCATCGCTCCACCGGCACAAGGCTCGGTGGTGGCGGAGGGCATTGGAATTCTGGATTGAACTCTGGGATAAGTCCCAAGACCATCTTGCGCTGCGAATTGCGGCTTGATTGGCGCCAACGCCCGGACAAATAATCGCTTTCAGTTTGAGTGAATCAACAGCGCAGAGATTGTTTGATCCGCGATCGCAAGTTCCCGACGGTTCATGATCGCGCGATTGTTCGGCATTCTTTTCGAGATAACAGCCTATGACCGCGAATAATAAAAAAAGCAATGCTCCGTCCTTGAAATGGCTCGGACGCCGCGTGACGAAATATCCGGCCACATACACGCCCAATGCGCTTGAAGTTGTTGAAAACGAATTCCAGGACAACGACTACGTGGTCGAGCTGGATTGTCCGGAGTTCACCAGCCTTTGTCCGATTACCGGGCAGCCGGATTTCGGGCGCATTGTGATCCGGTATAGTCCGGGACGCTGGCTGGTTGAAAGCAAATCCTTGAAAATATATCTCCATTCTTTCCGCAACTATGGATCGTTTCACGAGCATTGCGTGAATTTGATTGCGCGCGATCTCTTCAAGCGGATGAAGCCGAAGTGGATCGAGGTGACGGGCCATTTCAATCCGCGCGGCGGCATCTCAATCCGGCCGACGGTGAGGCTGGAGCGATAACAAGAAACGAATCATGAAAATTATCCTCATCTATAGCGGCGGACTGGATTCGACCGTTCTTTTGTATCATCTGCGCGCCGAAGGGCATGATGTCAAATGCCTGACCGTGGATTACGGTCAGCGTCATCGGCGCGAGATTGATGCGGCGCGCGCGATCTGCGCGCGGCTGGGCGTCGAGCATCGCGTCGCCGATCTGGGCGCCATCCAACCGCTGCTGGCAGGGAGCGCATTGACATCGCTGGAAGTCGCCGTGCCCGAAGGCCATTATGCGGAAGAAAGCATGAAGCAAACGGTTGTCCCCAATCGCAACATGATCCTGCTGGCGACGGGCATCGCATGGGCGGTTTCCTCCGGCGCCGAGGCGGTGGCTTATGCGGCGCATGGCGGCGATCATGCGATCTATCCGGATTGCCGCCCGGAATTCGTCGCGGCGATGGCGGCGGCGGCGCGCCTGTGCGATTGGCGCCCGATCGAAATCCTGACGCCCTTCATCCGCATGGACAAGGCCGCCATCGTTGCGCGCGGCGCCGCGCTGGGGGCGCCTTTTCAGGATACCTGGACGTGCTATCAAGGCCAGGAGCGGCATTGTGGCGTCTGCGGCAGTTGCACGGAACGGCGCGAGGCTTTTCTTCTCGCCCATATCCCCGATCCTACGGAATACGAACATGTATCGCGTATTGAAACGGCTTGAAATTTCCGCCGCGCACCAACTCCATCTGCCATACAGCAGCCCCTGCGCGCAAGTGCACGGCCACAATTGGATCGTTGAAGTCGTCTGCGAATCCGAAACCCTCGACGCACAAGGCATGGTCGTGGATTTCGATCATATCACGCGCATCGTGAAGCAATACGACCACAAGTTGCTCAATGATTTATTGCCGCAACCGACGGCTGAAAATCTGGCGCGAGCGATCTGCGAGGCGATCCCTCATTGCGCGCAAGTCACCGTTCAGGAATCCGAAGGCAGTGTGGCTATCTACAGATTAAAGGGATAAAGGAAATGGGAGATTCAATGTAAAATACAAAATGAGAAATGAGAAATGAAAAATGAGAGCGCGCAAGCGGACAAATAATACTGGTTTCTCTGAAAAGAATTCGATGATACAGATGGGTGATCAACCAATTCTTAGCTTAGTTCCTGGATGGGCGCATCTCAAGGCCGCTACCGGCAGGATGTGGCGCCTGTACTGACAAAATAATGTCTGACAAAACAATGAAAACACATTGTTGTTGAATCAGGCAGGAATGCCTTTGTGTTATTATTTTGTCGCACATTATTTTGTCAGACCTTTTCCGGCGCGCCAAGGTAGCTTGGCTGAAATGCGCCCTTCCTGGATCTGGCGCTTTTTTTCATTTCTCATTTTGCATTTTACATTATTCTTTTCTGATATGCCCGCAATCACGTATGCTGTTAGTGAGACGTTCTATTCCATCCAGGGGGAAGGGTTCTGGACGGGCATGCCCTCTTATTTTATCCGCTTGGCTGGCTGCAATTTGAGCTGCCCGTGGTGCGACACGAATCATGAGGTCAAGGAGACATTAACCGCGGCGGAGCTCTTCGCTCGCGCGACCCGCGAAACTGGGATCACCGGTTCCGAGTTCCGAGTTCCGAGTTCCGAGCCCCAAGCGTCAAATTCCGAGTTCCGAGTTCCAAGTTCCGAATCACGAATCACGAATCACGAATCACGCTCCCCGACCACTGACCCCCGCCCCCTGACCCCTGAGCCCTGCCCCCCGACCCCTACCCCCTGGCGCCCCAGGCTGGTCCTCACGGGAGGCGAACCGACGCTTCAGCCGATCCAGCCGCTGATTGATTATTTCCGCCGGCGCGGATGGTTTGTCGCGATTGAGACCAACGGCACGGGTCCGGCGATCGAGGCCGATTGGATCACCGTCTCGCCCAAAGCCGGCTATGATTATCCGGACGATCTAAGAGGTGATGAACTCAAGTTTGTGCTGGATGGAAAGATTGATCCTGCGCGCTTTGTGCATTGCGCCTTCAAGCATCGCTTCATCCAGCCCTGCTCGCGCGAATACGGGCCTGCGGTGGAATATGTCTTGAAGCATCCCGAATGGCGCCTCAGCCTCCAAACGCAATTCATCCTCGGCATCCGATAATCGCGGGCGGGGAAGACAGGATATATGAAAGACAGGATAAATGAAAGAACAGGATGAATTTATCCTGTCTTCAATTTATCCTGTCTTCAATATATCCTGTCTTCAATAAATCCTGTCTTCAATATATCCTGTCTTCAATATATCCTGTCCTCAATTCATCCTGTCCTCAATTCATCCTGTCCTCAATTCATCCTGTCCTCAATTCATCCTGTCCTCAATTCATCCTGTCCTCAATTCATCCTGTCTCCAATTCATCCTGTCTGTTCTGCTTCATTCCGATTTTCTTCTTCTTCAATATGCGGTACCCAGCTCGCAAGCGCCGCTTTCCTCTGCTATCTTTCGAACGTGCCCACGACTTCGCCCTGCGCAAGGATATGGCTTTGCATGGCTTTGAGCAGCTCGGCCTTGGTCGCTCCGGCCTTGAGCGTCACGGGCGCGTCCAGCGCATAGACTTTGAAATGATAGTGATGCGTCCCGTGGCCTTTGGGTGGCTCCGGACCGTCATACTTGGCGATGCCCCAGGTATTCTTGCCTTCTTTGATCCCGGCGGGCGATGCGGGAACGTTCGCGCCGGATTTGCCTTCAGGAAAGCTGGTGACGCTTGCCGGGATCGCATACACCACCCAATGCACCCAGGGCTCGGCGACCGGCGCATCCGGATCGTCCATGATGAGCGCGAATTCCCTGGTTTCCTTCGGAGCGCCGCTCCATTCCAGTTGCGGGGCGACATTGTCGCCGCCGCGGCTGTACTTTTTCGCTACGGGCGCGCCAGGGGCGAACGCCGCGCTTTGGACCGTCAGTGAAGCTGTCATCGTGGTGGCTCCTTTCTTATCCATGAGAGATTCCGCCGCTCTGGCCGCGGGGGCGTCCGCCAGCCATGCGGCCAGTATTGCGCCTGCCATCCGGCAAAGCGCGTGATTCCGTTTTACCTCTGAGAAAACTCCCCGAAAAAAAGACAGAAAAAAAGGCGTCATAACCCTCTCCTCCCGACAATTGATTGCGGTCTGAATGATGCGCAATCGCCCATCGGATGTCCAGTCCATCCTGTGCACAAACCTTCGGGCTATCTGCGGAATTGATTTTCTCATCCGGGATGCCGAATTTTGCCATTTTCAAGACGCTATTTTCAGGCTGAAAAGCCTGGGCAATGCGAATAAAGATTCGCGCTTTCTGAGCTTGACAACAACCCCAGCCGCATTGATCCTTTGAGACATCAATGCGCGGCTCGACACTAGACGAGGAAGCATTTGCGATGCTCAAAGAAGTGGCGGTTATATTGGCGGGTGGACAGGTGGAAGGCTTTGGCGTATTGACCCAATATCGCCCCAAGGCCGCTCTGCCCGTGGCCGGTTTCTACCGGCTGGTTGACTTCGTGCTGAGCAATTTGAGCCACTCGGAAATTACCCACGTCGGCTTGATCATCCAATATCAACCCGCTTCGCTGATTGAGCACGTCGGCAACGGCGAGTTCTGGGATTTGCATGGCGTGGGGCGTTTGCTCAAGCTCCTGCCGCCTTATATCGGCCCTCAATCCACCGAATGGTTCACCGGCACGGCGCACGCCCTGTATCAGAATCGCAACTTCATCGAGGATCTCGAACCGGATGACATTCTGATACTTTCCGGCGAACACATCTACAAGATGGATTACGGTCCGTTGCTGCGCTATCACCGCGAACGCGGCGCGGACGTAACGATCGTCACCAAGCATCTGCCGGTCGAATGCTGTTCGCGCCGATTTGGCTACCTCCGCTTCGGAGCGAACAACGAAATCACAGAGTATTATGAAAAACCCGATTCCCCGCCCTCGCAGGATGTTTCGATGGGCCTTTACGTTTTCCGGCGCCAGATATTGATGGATTGCCTCGACCACAATGCGCGCGACGGACACGGGCCGAATCTGGCCATTGACGTGATCCCTTTCCTCGTGGGCGCCAAGCGCGTTCTGGCCTGGCCGTTCAACGGAACCTGGGACTATGTCCAGGACATCGAAGACTACTATCAGCTCCATCAGCGCCTCCTGCAGCCCCAGCAGCCCATCAGTCTGATGAAATGGGGCGTGATGACGAATACGAAGGACCGCGGCCTTTCCAGCCGCATTTCGGCGCGCATCGGCGGGACGGCCATGGTCGAACAAGCCATGCTTTCGCCGGGAGTCGAGATTGAAGGAACCGTGCGCCGGACGGTCTGCTCGCCCGGCGTGATCGTGGAACAAGACGCCATCGTGGAAGATTGCATCCTGATGCATGACGTCGTTGTCCGGCGCGGCGCGCGGCTGCGGCGCGTGATTGCGGATAAAGACACGGTCTTTGGCGAAGGAGCGATGGTCGGAACGGCCCAGGCCGGGCACGCCGGTTCGGCCGGGCGCGCCGGACACATTCCCCTGACGATTGTGGGCAAAGGCACACGGGTGGATGCCGGCGTTTGCGTGCCGCCGGGAAAAGAGCTGTCCAAAGACGTCTGCCGCGACCATTCCGCCGGTTTGCCGTTTCCCGAAGGGGTCATCCTATGATGAACGCAATTGCCATGCTATTGGCCGGCGGCGAAGGGAGCCGATTGTTGACGCTGTCGCGCCATCGCGCCAAGCCGGCCGTGCCGTTCGGCGGCATCTATCGGATCATTGATTTCACGCTTTCCTGCATCATGCGGTCGAATATTCCCCTTGTCGGCATTCTGACGCAATACCGTCCGTATTCTCTCATGGACCATATCTCCAACGGCGAGTCGTGGGGATTTGTCGGGCGCCGGCGCCTGGCCAAGGTGCTGCCTCCTTACGTGGGAGGCAAGAACTCGGACTGGTACGCCGGCACCGCCGACGCCGTCTATCAAAACTTGAGCTTCATCGAGCGGTTTCCGCACGCCGAGCTCATCCTGGTCCTTTCCGGCGATCACGTTTATAGCATGGACTATCGCGAAGTCATTGAAAAGCATCTGTCCTCGGACGCCGATCTGACGGTGGCCTGCCAGGAAGTTCCCTGGGAGGAAACGCGCCAATTCGGCATCATGCTGACGGGAGAAAACGATCGGATTACGGGATTCATCGAAAAGCCCAAGGAGAATCCCCCTTCGAATCTGGCGTCGCTGGGCATCTATGTCTTCCGGCGCAAGGCGCTGGTGGATCGGCTGCGGGCCGACGCCGCCCGCACGGATTCGCAGCATGATTTCGGGGGGAACATCATCCCGGAAATAATCAGCGAAGGCAAGACGTACGCTTACCGCTTCAACGGCTACTGGCGCGACGTTGGAACCGTGGATTCCTACTGGCGCGCGCACATGGATATCCTGGCGCCGGATTCGCAATTGAACCTTGCCAAGTGGCAGGTCCAGACCAATCCCGCCTCCTTCGGCGACGGCAATCTCTTTCCCGCGCGCGTCGAGCCGGCCGGCAAGGTCGTGGATTCCATCCTGGGTTTGGGCTCTGTTATTACGGGAACCGTTCTTCATTCGCTCTTGTCGCCCGGCGTGCGCGTGCAAGCCGGCGCCGTCGTGAGCAATTCCGTGATTCTTCACGATACGGTCGTCTATCCCGGCGCCCAGATCAATAATGCCGTCATTGACAAAAACGTCAGCATTGGCGAAGGCGCCATCATCGGCGAAGGCGACGACATGCCCAATCATCTGCTGCCCGACAGACTCTTCACGGGCCTCACGCTGATCGGCAAGCGGGCCGAAATCCCCGCGCACGCCCGCATTGGCCGCAATGTCCTGATCGAATCCAGCATGAAAGCCCACGATTTCCCCGCCGGCGGCGTGGTTCCCTCAGGCGCGACGGTCAAATATTAGTTGCAGCGTGGTTCCCAGGGGGAGGATAAAGGATATGGCTCTCACAGAAAGTATTCCAAGAACTCAAACAGCAGCGACCAAGACACGCCGGCTGATGACCGCTGATAGCTTTTGGCAGATATCGTCACAGGAAAACTTCTATGGAGAGCTCGTGGACGGGGAGGTTATAGATATGACACCGCCAGGACAAGAGCATGGATATGTTGCTTGTAATATTTGCGAACTCGTCGGCGCATTTGTGAAGAAGAATAAACTGGGGAAATTATTTAATGAATATGGCTATGTTCTTTTTCGCGATCCCGATACCGTGCGTGCGCCGGATATTTCCTTTATTCGGGCTGAAAAACTAACTGCGGGTCTCACTCCGCGTTTCTCTGAAATTCCTCCTGATTTGGCAATCGAAGTCGTTTCACCTTCCGATTCTCACCACGGAATACTTGTGAAAATCAAAGCTTACCTCAAAGCAGGCGTGGAGGAAGTCTGGATCGTCAATCCTTCCCTGCGGTCCATCGAAATCTTCCGCACAATTCACGAGTCCAGCATCCTTGAAGAAAACGATTTCCTCGAAACGCCGTTGATGCCCGGCTTGCGGCTCGCGGTTAAAGATATCTTTGAATGAGCAAAGTCAAAACCCAATTCGTCTGTCAATCCTGCGGGGCGGCCAGTCCGCGCTGGGCGGGAAAATGCCCGACGTGCAATGAGTGGAACACGCTGGTCGAGGAGCGGGTCGAAACCGCGCCGGCCGCCAGAAAGAAATCCTCTCCAGGGCGCATGGGCTTGAGCGGCCTGGCCGGGCTTTCCGCGCCGCGCCCGATCACCGAGGTGGCGCGCTCGGCGTGCAGCCGCCTGAGCGTGGGGCTTCCCGAATTCGACCGCATCCTGGGCGGCGGATTGGTGCCGGGCGCCGTGACGCTGATCGGCGGCGAACCGGGCATCGGAAAATCCACGCTGCTCTTGCAGGTCGTGGGGATGCTGGCGACGCCCGAGCGCCGCACGCTTTACATCACGGGCGAGGAGGCCGCCGAGCAGGTGCGCCTGCGGGCCGAGCGGCTGGAGATGCTGGCGCCGAACTTGTTCGTCATGGCGGAAACGTCGCTCGAAGCGGTTTTCGCCGCCATCGAGGATATCAACCCCCAAGCCGTCGTCGTGGATTCGATCCAATCCATCGGCACGGAGGAGCTGGCCTCCAGCATGGGTTCGGTGGGGCAGGTGCGCGAGTGCGCGGCGCGTCTGACGCAATTCGCCAAGGCGCGGGCTTTGCCGATATTCATCGTAGGACACGTCACCAAGACCGGCGCCGTGGCCGGGCCGCGCGTCTTGGAACACATCGTGGATACGGTTCTTTACTTCGAGGGCGCGCGCAATGGCCTCTACCGCATTTTGCGCGCCGTCAAAAACCGCTTCGGCGCCGTGGATGAGATCGGCGTCTTCGAAATGGGCGAACGCGGTTTGGTCGTTGTTGAAAATCCCTCTCAAGTCTTCCTCGAAGAGCGCCCCGTTGATACTCCCGGGTCCGTTGTGACGGCAGTGATGGAAGGCTCGCGTCCGCTGCTGGTCGAAATCCAGGCTCTGCTGAGCGCCAACGGCGGTTTCGGGGCGCCGCGCCGTTCGTCCACCGGCGTTGACGCGCGCCGCGTGGCGCTGCTCGTCGCCATCATGGAACAACGCCTGGGCATCCACATGACCCAGGTGGACGTCTTCGTCAATGTTCCCGGCGGTTTGCACATCGAGGAAACCGCTGCGGATCTGGCGATCCTGGCGGCGATGGTTGGCAGTTTGCGCAATCAACCCCTTGCGCCGCACTGGATCATCGTGGGCGAAGTCGGCCTGGCGGGCGAAGTGCGCTCGGTCAGCCATTTCGACCGCCGCCTGGCCGAGGCGCAGCGCATGGGCTTCACGCATTGCCTGGCCGGCGGACGCGCCCACAAACAAAGCCGGCGTGACGGCATCGAGATCATCGCCGCCCGCGACGTCCGCCAAGCCCTGGATATGGTGGGGTTCTAGGTACTCACATTCGGAATTACGATCTCATAAATTAATGCAAACACCCATGCAGGAAGAGTAAACTCATGCGGCTAGGAGCGGCGCCAGCTTTTGGAGTAAGGTGGCTTGCCGCCTTCTTTTTAGCGCCAAGGCCATTGAAACGCCAATAAGAAGGCGGCAAGCGGGAGTTCGCAGCGGAGCGAGAATCTCCGCACTTATACTCCAAAAGCTGGCGCTGCTTCTGAGCGCATTGGCGAATTCTGAGTTTTCCCCCAGGCCCCGGCCCGTCGGAGTTTCCGCTTGACCGCCTGAGCGCGCGCCCGACAATATCTGTAGCGTTGCCTGCTTTTCCCAGGAGAATGAAGAACTTGGCTGATCTTCGAGCATTCATCACCCGGTTTAGGACCACCGATTTCTTTGTAATGCTCAAGCATTCAAAGAACTACTTCCTGGGCGCCGCGTCCACCAAGGGTCTGGCGCTCGTCACGATCTATGTTTATTCCCGGCTGATTCCGCCGGAGGAATACGGCATCTATGCCGTTTTTCTCACCTATGTGGGCGCCGCAGGAATTTTCCTTACTTTCAACTCCCACACCGCGGTCACGCGTTACGCCCTTGAAAAAACCAATGACCTCGCCGAGTTCATCGGGGCCAGCCTGATTCTGACGGGCGGCTTTGTCCTCGTCATGAGCGGCGTCGGGCTGCTGCGCATCAACTACTTCTCGCGATTGATTGGCTTGCCGCCCGCCTTGTGCGCGCTGTTGATACCCGCGGCGCTGTTTGCGGTCCTCCCGATTGTTTACGATCAACTGCTGGTGGCCCGGCGCCGGAGCGTCGAGTCATCCATCATCACGGCCAGCCGCGCGTATCTGGTTTTTTTTCTGGCCGTGGGACTGATTCTGCTCATGAAGGAGGCGAAATATCGCGGGCTGATCTGGTCGGCCTTGATCGTCGAGTTCGGCATTGCGATCTACTGCAGCTGCCGGCTTTTCCGAACCATCCGCTGGAAATTCAGCCGGACGCATTTCTTATACATCTGCAATTATTGCTATGCGATGGTCCCCCAATACATCGCCGCATTGGCCATCGCCCAGTTCGACCGCGTTTATATCAAGGAAACCTTAGGCGACAAGGCTGCGGGTATTTACAGCATGGCCTACACCGTGGGGACGCTGCCGTGGATGGTGATTGTCGCCATCGAGCAGGCGCTCCTGCCGGATTTTTACAAGTTTGTTGAAGCGAAGGAATATGACCGGCTGGACCGAATCATCCAGAAAAACGCGATCCTGATCGCGTTCACGATTTTGGGCGTCGCGATTTTTTCGCCGGAGATTTTTCACGTGATCGCGGGAAAAAAGTACTGGCCCGCCCTGCCCGTCGTTCCCGTCGTGATGGCCAGCTATTTGTTCATGGGGCTGCTGGCGATTTACAGCCGCTACATCGGCTACTCGAAAAAAATCATCTACTATACCCTCATCCAGATTCTGGCCAGCATTTTGAATGTCGTCCTCAATCTGATCTATATCCCGCGCTATGGAATCATCGCCGGGGCCTACACCACGGCGGCGGCGCACTTGTTTCTGTTGATTTCGGGATGGCTCGTCGCCAAAGTCTTTCTCGGCTTTCGCGTGACCCCGCTGCTGTTGGTCTGCAAGCCGGCCGCGCTGGCGCTGGCATTGATTGTCGCCAATCGCTACCTCGATGCGATCGGCACGCCATATCTCGCGCTGCTGGGTATCAAGATAGT
>JAPLSP010000644.1 GCA_026398575.1 Candidatus Sumerlaeota bacterium
CCTTTGATACTTGTGATCGTGCGCCAATCGTCCGCAGCGGCTTCGCGCGGATGGCGGTCGGCGGGACCGCTATAAATCTGAACGTCTCCGGCGCTGAATCCCGCCCAGAGCGCATTCAGTCCGATCAAGGATACCGGCACCGGCCACGTTAGCATCACCCATTCGGGATGCTCCGGCGAAATAAGCGCTTCGCCGCCGTCCTTGCCGTTATCCCACATTTTCCATGTGCCATTATTCGTGCCGTCGTTGATGCGAGCGCCGTCTTCATCGCGGGCGCTGGCCGTGGCGGCGGCACGATCCGCCACGTTCGTGAGGCGCTGTGAAAGAATGAATGCGCCGCCGATCCATCCGGCGTATTTGGAGTCGGTGGCGGCAGGCGTATGCGTGAAGCGGAGCGCTCGTGTTTGGGTGTTGGGCGGGAGAACCCAAAGCGCATAGTCCTCGCGTCCTGTCTCATCGCGAGTGATCTGCCCACCCTTGATTCGCTGCGCGGGAATCCAATCGGAGTCCTTGGAAAGATCGCCGGGATACGCCGCTTGCGGTTTGAGCGCGCTGACCTGTCCGCCGCTGCGCGCCAGAACCGTTCCGACGAGAAGTGGCTTCTTCCAAGCGATGCGCAGATGGCGCGCGCTGGGATTATTGGAGTCGCCAAATGTGACGCCGTCATGCTCGGGCCGGGTCTTCTGCGTCCAGATCGCATGACACGGACCGTCCTTCACCTCGACCGCTTTTTCAGCGCCGTCCACCCACATTGCGAATGCGGCGGGATCGAGATCATCAGCGACAAGCGGCGTGATGAACATTGCGTCCGCCGCTGCCATTTTCGCAGGCGCCTCCGCCGCGCGCGCCACTGAAGCAGCCAAAATAAATCCAACAATGATACGCAGCATATTGCAGCAAGATAATCTCATAGTTAGAAATCCGATCTGAAGTTTTGGCCCTTTCAGAAATATTCATGCAAGAAAGAGAAGATTATTGCAGCTAGGAGTGGCGCTATCCTAACCGCATAACGCAAGCTATCTCACGCTATTTAATCCTTCCTTCGTGAAGCGTGTAATCTACAAGCTCATTCAAAGATATCGTCGCCAGCGCGATCGCCGTATCGGCGACGCCGTAGTAGAGCCAGAGCAATTCGTCTTTCACAACCGCGCCCGTCGGAAAGATTACGTGCGGGATGAAGAGCCCAAAGTGTTCGTAGTATTCTTCCGGCTCCATGATGAAGTCCGGCGTCCGCGCCAGGACCTTGCGCGGGTCTTCGAGATCGAGCATCATCGCGCCCAGACGGTAAACCACCCGGCGGGTTTGCGCGTTCTGCATCTCGACGCCATGATACAAGACCAGCCAGCCTTTGTCCGTGCGGATGGGCGGGGTCGAACCGCCGATGCGCCCGTCTTCCCATTTGTATTCGGGCTTGGCGATCAACTCCGGCTCGGACCAATTGCGAAGGTCCTCGGAAAAGCAAATCCAGATGCCGGGCATATCCGTCCCGTATTTCGGTCCGATAAATTGCAGTGGACGCCGCAGCAGCGCGAATCGTCCGCCGATTTTTTCTGGAAACAAAATCACGTCGCGGTCGTCCAGCTCCGCAGGCGTCGGCCAGCACAAATGCTCCCAATGAATGCGGTCTTTCGAAATCGCGATCCCCGACCGGGTCTGGTTCTCCTCAGCCTTCTTGCTGAATCCCGGATAATCCATCTGCTCGGTATCGGGGACGCCCAAGCCGGTGGGATGATAGCCGCACGCATAAGGGCGGAAGGCGTAGGTCATGTAATAGAGGCCTTCGATCTTCACCACGCGCGGGTCTTGAACGCTGCCATAGCGGCTTCCCGCCATTTCCGGCGTGAGGACGGGCGTATCCTGGACGTGGCGGAAGTGGACGCCGTCCGCGCTTTCGAGCATGCCGATATAGCAATGAAACGGACGCAATCCGCCGGCGGCGCGCTCATACAGGTAGAACTTGCCTTCGTCATAGATCACGCCCGGATTGAAAACCGTCGCCATGCGCCACGGATAAAGCCCGGGGCGAACGATTGGGTTTTCAGGGCAGCGCTTGAAATGAAGCATAGTCTCCGCTTTCCGATGCGCGCATCAAAGCCGCCTTATACCCGCTCCACGCTTTCCTCGTCAATGCGCGCACGGCGGCCTTCGCGAACCGACACATAACAGGCGAGCGTCATCCGCAGCACGGCGCGGCCTTCTTCGGCGGTTGCGATGGGCGCGCGCTTGCCGTGCAGAAACTCCGCCAATGGCGCGGCCAGTCCGGCGATGCGCTGGCCGTGGGCAGCCGGGCTGGGGATGTCGCTATAGGTCCATTGGCTGCTTTCAGTCGTGTACCATTTCAATCCGCAGGCGTCCGGCGGGCGCGGGACGTTGCAGCTCGGGACATCGCCGTAGTTTTGTATGATCGAGCCTTTTTCGGCAATGACTTCTGTCGTATTCTCGGCCGCTACGCACGCGAATGAGCAGCACACTTCGGCTAGCGGCCCGTCCTTATAGCGGAAGACGGCGATCCCGGTATCCATCGGCACGCGCGGGTCGTGCAGCGACGCGATCTCCGCCGTCACCGTCTCCGGCGCGCCCAGCAGCCAATAAAGAAAATCAATGGCGTGCGCGGCGTCGTCGGCCCAGATGTCGCGATTGAGCTCGGGCTTGACGTGCCACAGTTCCGTGAAGTTGGGCCAAAGGTGAGTGGGCAGACCATGGCGGCGGCGGACCATGAATACTTTGCCCAGCGCGCCGCTTTGCATGAGTTCCTTTATTTTCAGGTTCTGCGCGTCAACCCGCATCTGCCACGCCATTGTGAAGGGAACGCCATGGCGCGAGACTGCCGCAACAATGCGGTCGGCTTCCGCCATTGTAAGCGAAATCGGTTTTTGCAGGATGATCTGCTTATGCGCCGCCGCCGCGCGCTCAACGAGATCGGCGTGCAGCGAAGTCTACGCGGAAACCACCACCGCCTGCACATCGGCGCGGGTAAGCAGCGCGTCCACATCGAAGTAAGGTTTCAGTCCATGCGCCGCGACAGCCTTTTCGAGGCGGGCGGCGTCATGATCCCATCCCGCCACGACCTCCATTCCCCAATCGGGATTCTTGCGCCACTGGTCGCAATACATGTTGACGTGCCCATGCGCAAATCCAAGAACTCCGAGTTTTATGCTCATTATCCTATTCCTGTGCCTTTCGCCTTTGCTCTATCTGGCCCGTCAGACGCGTCAGACGCGTCCGACCTGTCAGACCCGTCCGATCACCAGCGCTTCAAAAACTCTAAAATTCATTCCCCCTCTTCGGCGACTTCCGTAACTATCGCGGCTTTGCGTGATCCCGAATCTCGTCCGCGCCAAGCGCGCGGTCATAGAGTTTTACTTCATCAAGCAGACCGCTAAAAGCCGCATGGCTCTCCATCGAGAAATTCCCAAGGATAAGATCGGCGTCCGTTGGATAGATGCGCCCGCCGCGCTCCATTACGCCGCATTCCTCGCCGTCCATGTACATCCGCATCATCTTGCCGTCGTAGGTCGCGGCGATGTGCGTCCACTTTCCGACCGGAACCGGTTTGACGCCACGCAGGTGATGGCTCCATTTGGTCTTGGGCGCCGCCCAGCAAAGGCAGCCCCCGGTCAATCCCAGACGATATCCGGAATCGCCCGTGCCGTAGACACAGTTGACAAACCATCGGTCATTCTGATCGGGCTTGTCCGCTTTGATCCAGCATTCGAGCGTAATTGCGCGCGGCGGAAATAGTTTTTCATTTGCCGGAATGGATACGCATCCTCCGGCGCAGACAAGCGCCTTGCCGCGAATTCCATCCGCGCGCCGGGCCTCATTCAAGCGCCCTCCCAGGCCGTTGCCCGTATAATCCAAAGCAGCCAGATCGTCGTCTTTTTCGTCGAACGACCACCAGGCGACGAGTCCCGGCGCGCGCCCGCTTTCCGCCGTCACGCGCTTCGAGCAGAGCGCTTCGGCCTCTTGCACGCGGCGATAAAGGCTGTCATAAGGCCCCAGCCCCACGTCTTCGGGAGCCAGATCCAAATGCGGCGCCGTAGCGCTCGTGAAGGCGGCGCGGACGGCGTCGAGATAGCCGAATCCAAAGCGCCGGTGCGGCGCGATGTAGTGCCCTTCGCCGAACTCATTCCAATTATCGAGCAGGACGATGCGCCGTCCCAAGGTTCCTTCGGGTTGCGCCGCCATGTGCGCTTTCGCCCGCTCGCACAGCGTCTGGAAGTCTCTGGGCGGAAGGTACCAATGAGTCGTCGTGGGGTGCCACGGCGTGGAATCCCAACCCATTGCCAAGGTCAACACTTCGGGAATGATCGCGCTTTCTCTGTGCTGTTTGAAATAGTCCTCCTGGGTCTGAATCGCCACTTGCGGCGTGGGATCATTTGGAACCGGCCAGCAGTAGGCGAAGCTATAGTCAATGCTTTCGTCAACCAGCTGCTTGAACATCCGGGTATCCGTGCCGCGACACTCTCCCAGGATCGTCAATCCGCTGAAGCCCGCCTGCGTGCAGGCCTGCCGCGCCTTTTCCAGCGTCGCGCGCGCTTTGGCCACGCTTCCGAGATCGTCCACCAGGAATTCAGGTCGGTAGATGAACAGCAGCGGCTTGCCGTCTATCTTCAGATAGCTGGGATGCTTGAAATAATTCTCAATCCAGAATGGCAGGAGGTTGCGGAGAAAATCCTCTTCGGAAGAAACGCCGGCAATCTTTTTGGCGCCGTTTTCCCACATGATGGTGAACTTGAATTTGTCGCGAAAGCGCGCGTTGAAAAGCCCTTCATGGATGGCGTGTCCGAGGCGCTGCTTAACGGGCGTCCCTTGTTCCGCGCGATACCAGCAATAGACGAAAAACGAAATTCCGTGTTCGAGCGCCCATTTGATCTCCCAATCGGCGACTTGGGGGTTGCCTTCGTCGTACCATCCCAGCGCCGGCTCGCGTTCGGGATAGGGAGCGATCCGCCCCCAACCCTGCGAGCGAGTCCCTTCTTTCCAGAGCGGACAGAAATGCGCGCCGACCAGATAATTCGATGTCGCAATCTGCGGATCGGGTATGTATGATGCCTTCGGAAGACGGACAGGATCGCTGTAGCGAACCGGAAGCGATGCAATGGCGGGCGTCATTTCGCCGCCGGATATAGTCAGCCCGAATTCTCCCGTCGCTGCCGCCGGCGCTTCAATATCCCATGATAGCTCCACAACTTCATTCCAGCTGATTTGCGGGATCATAGGACCTATGGGAGTTATGGGACGTATGGGACGTATACCAGGAGGCACGCTGAGTGTGGCGGTCAGGTCCTTGCCGTTTCCGCCGCTGTTGCGTATGCGCGCATGGATTTTGTCTGGACGGCCCGCGCGGTTGATAATTTGGTCCGTCCACATCTTCTCTATATTGATATCCGGCGGAATCTCCGCCTCCGCGCCGATCCGCACGAAATCCAACTCGGCGGCGGTTTCTGCGTCTGAGGGCAGGATCGCCAGCGCTCGCAGATCGCCGTCCCACTCCGGATAGCGGTCCATGCGCAGCGCATAAACGTGCGAGCGGCCATCGCTCTTGATCGGGAATTCAGCGGCCTCGGCGCCGGCGCTCGTTACAAACGCCATTCTTCCTCGCTTCCCTTGGGATACCGTCATCCGAATCGCGATCAGCGGCTTATTGGCGACGGCGATATTCAACGCCGGATGCGCAAAGACAGAATGCGAGCCATCGCACTGCGCGCGCAGGAGGCCGTTCGCGGCCGCAAATCCAGCCGCGTTTTTGCCAATCCACCCTTGCGCGTCGCGGGCGAATTCGAACCGGGTTTCGGAAGAGCGCGCGCCTTCGACAGCTGCGTTCAACCCGTATTCATTCACCAGCACTTCGCCATCGGTGAGCGGGCGATTATAAATTTTTATTTCGCGAAGGAGTCCCTTGATTCCGCCGGGCGCCCAGGGCGGCGCCGGTTTGCCGATCAGGATTGGGTTGTTCGTCGCGGCGCAGGCGCCGGAGCGCCCCGTCCGATAGGAGCGCCCATTGATCCACACGCGCGCCTCGCGGCCATCCCATACAGCCACTATGTGATACCACTGATTGACTTCCGGCTTGGGACCGCTGACGCGCGGCTCCCATCCGCCCCCGATTTTCACAAAGAAAGCGATATTGCCGCCTTCGGACGGGGGATTGACGCGGAGCATGTATTCGTCGCCTTTGCTGATAAGGTTGACAATCCCCGGCGCCTCGCTGAACTTGAGCCAGAAATCTATGGTAACTCCTCCGCGTGTATTGAACGCAGCATCGTTGGCGATCTCCAATCCACCCTGGCCCTCCAGCTGCAGCGTGCCGCCCTCCTCCGCGATCCATTTCGCCTTCTCGACGCGTGCATTGCGCCCGGCGCCGGAAGCATCACGCCCAAGAGCGTCTTGCGCATCGAAGCGATACCAGGCGATCAAACCTTTTTCGGCTTTCGCAGATTCCGCTCCATAAGCCGAGCAAGCGCTCCCAATCACAATGATCAAAAGAAGCCGGACAATCAGCATAAAGAACACCTTTATATTTTGCGATACAAGTTTAGGCCTTTCATTATTCCCGGCAATCGTTCGCCCTTGCCATCCTAGCCATTCTCTAAGTCCTTGTCATCCCTGCCATTCTCCAGTCCTTGCTGTCCTTGAGGTCCTTGTTGTCCTTGCGGTCCTTGCAGCCCCTCTTCCGCCGCCTGCTACGCCAGTCGCACCACGCTTTCGCTTTCCAGCGATTCGATAGCTGCCTGGATCACCTTCTGCGCAGCAAGCCCATCGGTGCCGGAGCCGTCTATCTCATCAGGCTTTGCGCCCTGGCTTATCTGCTCCAGGAAGGCATGAATCCGCGAGATGAAGGTGTCGGTGAAATCGCGAAAGCCGCCGAAGATGGGATTGGTGTAAACGCGCTTGACTGGATCGCCCGCCGGATAAAGCGTCGCTTCCCGCCACATATCGTCCAACACAAACCGCCCTTTGAGTCCGGCCACTTCGCACCGCTCCATCGGATGACCGCGCTCAATGTCGTAACTGCCCGTCAAGTGCCCGACGCAACCATTCTTGAAGCGCATGTTGAACTGCGCCGTGCTCCAGATCGAGCGTCCCGGCGCCTTCATGGCGAAGCACTGCACCGCCTCGACGTCGCCGCAGAAGTAACGCATAACATCAATCGTGTGCGGGTGCAGCGCCTTGAGTTGGAAATACGGCGAGCTCTCCGCGGGATTCTTGATCCACATCGCCATATTGACGAAAAGCAAATGGCCGATGAGCCCTTCATCCATCCATCGCCGGGCCAGACGCGCGGCGGGTGTGAAGCGATGATTGAGATTGACGCCAAAGCAAAGCCCTTTCGCGCGCGCCCGCGCGACCATCTCCTCGGCCTTTGGAATTTCGTTGCAGATCGGCTTTTCGCAAAGGACGTGCGCGCCGGCGTCGAGGGCTTGCAGCGTCGGCAAGTGATGATCGCTGCCGTATTCATATCCGCCCGTGGTCACGCTGACCATATCAGGCTTGACGGCGGCAAGCATCTCGGAAGCGTCATACCACGCCCGAACGCCGAGGCGGGCCGCAGCGGCGTCGGCGCGCTCGCGAATAATATCGCATACGCCAGCCAGCTGCGCCAACGGATCGCTCTTATAAATATCGGCATGGCGATTCCCAATTGGCCCCATGCCAATCACGCAAACCCTTAGATTATCCACGATTTCGTTAGTTCCTATACTTGGAATTATGGCGCCGACCCGATATCCTTCGAATAAAACCGAACCAGCATCGAACCGGAGTCAAGGTATAATGATGTCCGGCGCAGAATGTCAAGGAGTTCGGGTGATTGCCCCGAAATCACACATTCTTTTCGGCTGGATACCGCTGTGCGCCTTATTCCATCATTCCGGCATCCATACTGGTCGTCTGACAGCGCCGGAATATTTCCTGACTCGCAGGCGGAAAAGAATCCGAGGAGAAAAAATAAACTTATGCGCCGATTTTTTTCGGTTTTGCTTTGCTCGTTTGCCGTCGCCTTTCCCTCGCGCGCAGCGGAGCGCGCGCCCGTGTTGGAGGGAAGCGATGCGACCGTCGAGGCATTTGCCAAAGACGCGCTGCTTTTCACCGACCGCAACTACACGCTGCTCGGCGCGCCGCCGATGTTCGATGGGATGAAATTTGTGCGCGCGAGCATGACACAGGGGCAGAAATTTCGTTGTGTCGAGCCGGGCGTGATCTACGCGCTGACCCCGGAGGAAAATTCAAAAGCCAGTCAGGCCGACGCGCTGTTGAAACTCGGATTCGTCAAGAGCGATACGCCGGCGTTTCAGCCTTATGGCAAAGAGAAAACCGACATCGTCTCGGTCTTCCGCAAAGAACTTGCGGCAGGCGAGCGCATCGAACTCGGCAAATGGGCGGTGCTCCTTGGCGCGGAAAACCTGCGCCTCGCGCCGCCGCCTGCGAAGCTGTGGAGCGATAACAAAGGCGAGTTGCTCTATAACGGCATCCGATTGCCTGTCGAATGGCCCCCGCAGGACGGAGAAGCGGAGAATGGCAAGACGCCCGCCTACCTCAAGTTTCCGCCGCAGGTCATCCCGATCAATGTGGGACGACAGCTATTTGTTGACGACTTCCTGATCGCCAAAACGGATTTGAAGCGGACCTTCCACAGCCCCGTGAAGTACGAAGGCAATCCAATCCTCAAGCCAGAGACAGTTGCCGAACGCGAAGGCGGCGGCATCAATCACTGCTTCAAGTTGGCCTCGTCGGCCGCTCCGTTCGACGACGGTGTCTTCTTCGACCCAAAGGACCACCTCTTCAAGATGTGGTACATGGCCGGCAGCTGCCACGACACGGCGCTGGCTTATAGCAAAGACGGCCTCCACTGGGAGCGCCCAAACTTCGACGTGGTTCCGGGAACGAACATCGTCATCCCCTACGACCCGGACTTCGCGCGCGACGCTTTTTCGCCTTGGATTGACCAGGGGTCAAAGGCGCCAGGCGAGCGATACAAGGCGTTCCTCTACACCCGCTCCAAGGCGCGCGGAAATGCGGGTTACCTCTACACCTCCGCCGACGGCATACACTGGCTGCAAAAGAAAAAAATTGCAGACACCTCAATTGGGGACAACACCCTGCTCTTCCATAACCCCTTCCGCGGCAAGTGGTGCCTGAGCGTCCGCCGCAGCGGCCCGCAAGGCGCCCGGATTCGCCACTACTTTGAATGCGGCGATTTCCCCGCCCTGTCTGAGTTTGCCCGCCGCGACACGGTCTTCTGGGCAGCGACCGACGCGCTGGACAAGCCGGAGCCCGGTTGGGTCGCGCAGGACCCGGCGCAACTCTACGCGATTGCAGCAGCTCCGTATGAGAGCCTCATGCTCGGGATGTTTACGGTCCACTACGGCCCGCGCAATGAAACCTGCGATAAAGGCAAGTTCCCCAAACTCTGCCAGTTGAAGGGCGCTTTTTCCCGCGACGGCTTCCACTGGGACCGCTCGAACCGCGAGGTGTTCATCGCAGGAACGAAAAAGGACGGCGATTGGGACCGCGCATACCTGCGCGCCGCAGGCGGATGCTGCCTGGTCGTCGGCGATCATCTCTACTTCTACTACAACGCCAACTCAGGCTACAACAGCGACCACGCCGCGCACATGTACGCCGGCGGCAGCGCGCACCTGGCGATCCTGCGCCGCGACGGCTTCGCCTCGATGAACGCGGACGCGCCCGGCGGCGAATTGGTCACGCGCCCGGTCACCTTCAGCGGACGCCATCTTTTTGTAAACGCCGCCGCCGCATCGGCTCAAGGCGAACTGCGCGCAGAAATACTGGACGAAAAAGATCGCGTCATCGAGCCTTTCACCGCGAAGAACTGCATCGCCGTGACCGCCGACAAAACGCTGCAACCGGTGAAATGGAACGGCGCCGATGATCTCTCCGCGCTGCGCGGCGGTCCCGTACGTTTCCGCTTTCTGCTCAAGAACGCGAGCTTGTATGCGTTCTGGGTCAGCCCGGATACTTCCGGCGCCAGCCACGGCTACGTCGCAGCAGGCGGCCCCGGCTATGAATCACCCGTTGATACCGTCGGCGCCAAAGCGCTCTCCGCCGGCCGTTGATATTCATCCGCCACGGCGCGATGCCTGTCAGTAAGTTTTGAGAAAATGGATCGCCGCCAACATGAGATCTCTTTGCAGATAGTCTCGTCTGAAAAAATGAACAAGCCCACTCTCTTATGGCGGTTGCCAAATGATCCTCAGAGCAAACTTATGAATTCCCCAATTCCGATACCAGCTTGCCGCAGAATAGCTCTCAATGTTCCTCGGTCCAGTTCCCTATGATTGGGAACGACCAACTGCGCAAATGGATCATCTCTTCGCAAAATAATATGACTTCCATGCTGTCGTTTGAAGACAAACCCGGCTTTCAATAAAGCCTTCACGCATTCTTGTCCTGAAATTTTCGGAAGGCTGTTCATACAGCGACGACCATTGCGTCAAAATGCTCTTCCGGCGCAGGCAGTTTGTCATCCTCCAAAGCAAGAAGATATCCTTCGATGGCTTCTTTAATATTCTCTATCGCTTTCTCTTTGGTCTCACCTTGACTTATGCACCCGGGCAAACTTGGACACTCAGCCACCCAATAGCCGTCTTCACCGTGAAATAACATCACTTCTCTCATCTGAATGCTCCCCCATCCCAATATGAATTTCTACCTTGGAATAATCTGGAAAACGTTCCAGCTAAATACACGGCCAACATCTGCAGGAATTTTGAGCATTCAATTGAGGTGGTCAAGTCAATTCGGCGGGCATTCGGCGGGCATTCACCGTTTGCCGGCGTATTGCAGCTCCCTCTTCTACTTGTTCGCCGCTGGAAGCGCCTCGATTGTTTTTTCAATCCTTGCGCCGCGGTTCGCATTGTCCCACACAATGAGCGCGACGCGGTACTTGCCTGGTTGCTCGTAAACGTGCTTCGGCTCGGCGGTTACATCGGGGAGGCCATGCCCGAAATCCCATAGGCGCTCCACGATGGACGTGGTGGGGGTTGAGGCGCAGCGGAAAGCGGTAGGCTCGCCGACGCGGATTATTTCGGGCGACTGGAAATCGGCTTTGGGAGGCGGGTCTGAAAATGGCTTGGCCGCGGGCAGCTGGTTGTTCTGATTGCCTTCCATCCGGCAATCGTCAAACTCCAACGCCATGGCGTTCGGCGGTTGGTTCATCACGCGGCCTTTGTTGTTGGTGAAGGCGCAGCGCACAAAGCTGATCGCGTCTATGTCCTTGCCGGTAAATTGCACGCCCATGCCGGCGTTGTTGCGGAAGACGCATTCCTCCAGCGCCATCCCGCGACATTCTCCGTTGAAGCGAAAGCCATGGCCGGCGTCTTTTGGATACCGGGCGCGCGTATCCGTGCTGACCGTGTTCTCGAACACGCATTTATAAAAGTAGTGATGCGCGATGCCGCCGCTCTCGCCCTGAAACTGTGTGCCCCATTGAACGCAGCCGCTGACGGTGTTGTAGGCCCAATAGACGTTGTTCTTGACCGGCTTGTTGGAGACGGAAAGCCCGATCAGCGCGCCGCGCTTGACCACGTTGTCAGTCACGACCGTGTCGCGCGCGATGATCTCAATTCCGATAAACTTGAGCGTCCCATCCTCGGCGCCAATGACGTTGCGGCGCACGGCGGACTGACCGCCCGCATCCACGCTCAGCCAATGATCTATCACATTGTCCTCGATCAGCGATCGCGGACAGCCGCCCCAGATTTCAATCCCGAGTCCTTCGCCGCCGGAGCCGGAGACTTGATTATTGCGGATGATCAGTTCCGCCGAGTGATCGCCGAAGATGCCGCCGCGTCCGGTATCGCGGACCACGTTCCGCTCAATTCGGTTGCGCACACTGCCCCACGCCACCCGGATGCCACCTCCGTACTCGGCCCCCAATCCGATCTTCTCGAAGCGGCAATCGCTGATCACGCTGTCCGTGACGCCGCGCTCCATCGTTGGATTGCGCCCGGAAAACATGATGCCGTGTACGAAGTTGGAATCGCCCTTGGCGAGGTTGCGAACCGTTACATGATGAATGAACAAGCGCCGCGAATTGCCGCTGAAAATGCCCTCGCGAATCATTTTTCCGCCCTGCCCGTCGAGAGTCAGATGCGCAACTTCAACATCCTGGCAACCTTCGATGCGCAGCATGGATATCGGCTTGGTCGCGGACTTGGAATACACGATGCAGGTTTTATCCTGCCCGGCGCCGATAAACTTCAGGTTTGATTTAAGCGGAATCGGTTCGGTGATTTCGTAAGTCCCGGCGGGGAGATGAATGGTGTCGCCTGGCGCTGCTTGCTTGATGGCGACGGTGATGGCGGCGGAATCGAAGGCTTTGGGGGAGATGGTGGCGGCGCAGATGGATGGCGGGGGGAGGAGGGCGAGTATGAGGACGCCATAAAGAGGGGTGAGTACACACGCCAGCAGGATGCTGGCGCTCCTAATGTGACTTGTTTTCATACGGAATCGCTCACTTTCGTTTGGGCGCCTCTTCGGCGATCACTTCTGCCGTTTGGTTTGCTACGGCCAGATGATGCTTGCCTGGCTGGGATAGGCTCAATCGGAAAGTGATTTCGTCGGTCTTGGCGCCGCGCGCCCATGACCATTGGGTTTCAGCGGGCTGGCCGTCAACGAGCAGCGCGACACGACTGCCGTCGAGGAAGGTGTCGGCGAGCCGGGCGGCAACGGTGAATTGCTCGCCGGTTTTCACGGTGAATTGCTCGCCGGTTTTCACGGTGGATTTCGATGGCGTCAGCGCGGCGCAACGGTAGTTGGTCTGGATGTTCCAGCCGCCGACTTCCAGCGTAATCTTCTCGTCGCCGCCGAGGTCATGGGCATTCAGACGCGCTGTGAGTTCGCGCGTCTCGCCCGGCAGAAGGCTGAAATAATTATCGTCCCAGAGGACCGGAAGGATTTCTGCGCCGCCCGCGCCGCTTACGCCACCTGCGCCTCCCATTCCCTTTGTCAGCGCGAGCTGGATGAAGAACGCCAGATGGCCGGTCGGGTTTTCGAGCCGCACGCGGACGAGTTTTTCGTCCCCAGCGGCTTCAATGCGCATTTTGGAGTTGATCTTCACGAGCGGAAGTTTTTGCAGGGATTTGTAGTCCGCTGTGCCCTGGCCGCGCAGCCAGTAGAAATTATCAGAAAGCAATTTCCCGGCGGCGTCCTTCAGTTGCAGTTTCACGAAGACAAACGGCGCAAGGCTGGCCAGGCCGTCAATGGCGAAGGCTTCGCGGCGGGCATTGGCTGGCGCTTCGAGCTTGGCGGCGCGCTGCCAGAGCGGCTTGGCGTCGAGGCCGAAGACGCGCGCGGTCACTTCGAGGCCGGGTTGCGGCGCCAAGCGGCAGTTGATGACACTCACGGCGTGGTCAATCAAATCCATCTGCGCGTGCAGCGGTTCGCAGGCGCGCTTGATATAGAAGTGGCTCACCCCCGGTTTGTGGTAGTAATCGAAATTCTGCCATTGCACGTCGGGAAAGCAGGAGTTGATCTTCCATTCGGTGAAGCCGCTCGTGATGTCCCACATGCGGTGGTTGACGGCTTCGTAGAACGAGCGGTGCTGGTCGGCGGTGACGAGGTGCGCTTTCCAGCAATAATCCGCGACGCTCTCCGGTTCGCCGTGCAAGCGGCGGATCGCCTGGTCGTAGGGTTTGTAGTAATCGTTCGCGCCGTGGTGCGCCCAGGTTTCGGTGAGCGGGAACGGGGCGCCGCTGCTGCTGCGCGCGCCAAGGTCGGGCAGGAATTTCGCCAAACTGCTGATCGCCGGCAGCGATGCCGAGCCGCTTTCGATCTTGAACATCCAGGTCCGATCCTCGCGCACCCAACGGAAATACGTGACGGGTTCCTGCCACGTGTAGGACTTATTGCCGAGGTCGTTCATGCCGGTGGGCAAATCCTCCTTGAAGTGCGCAAACCGCTCCGCGTTCTTGGGGTCGTTTGCAGCACTGTCAGGGAAATAACCGGACGGAATCCAGAACCGCGTGCCGTCGAGCGCGACGACATGCCGCCGCCACATCGAATAAACCTCCGGGCACGTGTAGCCCTCGTCCATTGACATATACATCGCGAGGCTGGGGTGATTGCGGTAGCGCTTGAGCACGTCCACGGTGCATCGCTCCAGCAGCGCAAGGTCTTCAGGGCGTCCCGGCTTCGTCACCCAACTACAAGCGTAGAAGCAGTTGCCAAACAACACGCCGCGCCGGTCGCACGCTTCGAGGAAAACATCCGGCGGATTCGGGATGTCCTCGAAGTAGATCAGGTTCATGTTTGCGTCGGCGAAGTAGCGAATCTCCTCTTCGATGCGCCGCGCATCCCAATCGAGCAGCAACTCCGGCTGAATGTAGCCGCCCCGGCAGAAAATCTTTTGTCCGTTGACGAGCACCCGCCGGCCATGGCAGCCATCGAGCGTGTGCATCTCGCTGCCGATCTGGCGGACGCCAAAGCGGATCGTTCGCTCAGTCACCGTCTGCTCTGACACGCCGCCATTTGTCCGATCCGACGCGGCGCCATCCGTCCGATCCGACAGCGCGCCGTCCGGCACAAATTGCAGCACGAGATCGTAGAGATGCTGCTCGCCATAATTCGCCGGCCACCACAGGCGTGGTTTCTGCATCATCGGTTTCGGTTCCACACGCAC
>JAPLSP010000259.1 GCA_026398575.1 Candidatus Sumerlaeota bacterium
TATTGTGTCGAAAGATGGCTTTAGAACGTCAAAAAACGTTTGTGCGATTAATTCCTTCTCCAATACCTGTGCTGTTACACAAATGTCGCGACCGTCGCCTCCGTCTACCCAACAAAATGAAACGCTCTGCTCGTTTAAGTGAGGCATCGTCGGCTCATGACTATAGGTTATTTTATTGGCATAATCATAAACAACATCCCACTTATCCATGATGATTTCTGGTATAAGCCATTCAAAAGAAGTTTCGAATGAATTCTCAACAAGTACTGCTTCCAAATATATTCTGCGTCCAACCATTTCATGTGATAATTGATCTGTAATATTTTCACCGTCTCTCCATATTTGCAGGTCAATCGCGATTAATTCTACTTGTCCAGGAACTGTAATAGTCTTAGGATCATTTTCTATGTTTCCAGGAAAAAAAACGTCAGCCGCAACCCCAATAATATAATCCGCAGGTGAGGCAGCGCTCGCAGTTAAGCATGTAGACGGGCCATTTATAGGGTCAACCGAGGCATTTGCTCCATTTGTGTTTGTAGGGTACCAAGTGACGCTAAATTCATCCAAGTCTGCTTCGACTTTAATGCGCGGGTCGTCCGGAGGATCAAGTGTTAATTCATAGCTGACAGCGTCCGCTCTAATTTGGTAAACATGAACAGTTGGCACTGCGATTATTGCTCCTTGAGGCTGGTGCTCAGCCCTTGCGTCAGGCAAAGGAATCACCACAATTCCCCCACAGATTGCAAAGGCAAAAACTAAACGCGTGCCTTTGATCATCATTGCGAACAGAGTACTCATAGTCTTCTCCTATTTTAATTTTTTTTCGGGCGCTTAAAATTATCACAAAATTCAGGACTCAGTAGCCCGGCCGCCGGGAAAAATCGTTTTGCATTCACACGCCATTCATCGGGGGATTCATACGTGTAGGGGCTATATTTCTTATGCGCTTTGGTTCGCATGATGGGATTCCAATATTGGATATTCCACCATGCTTCGTCCATTTTCGCCGCAAAGACCTGACGTTGCTCGGGGTCCCAATAAAGCAAATTCCACTTCCAATTGTTCAGCAGCTCCTGCGGCGCATTGATTCCTGCGGCAGAGCGAAATGCCATGCTGCGAAAGGGCACGAAGTATTGGCTGATCGCTTTGCGGTCCTGCAAAGCAATCAAATCATTCCATAGATCACGGATTTGCCTTGCTGGTTGAGCATTGCTGAGTACAAGCGTGGTGGGGATATCAGGAGGATTGTATTTAACCTGCGCCATATCAAAATGCCGTTCTTCCTTATGCGGAGTATCGCCCAGACAACGATCTATGAGTACGGCGGAAACAATAGTATTGAGGCTGTTATTTTTGAGGATTCTAAGTTGATAGCGCGCAGGGCCGGTCACGAGGAATTGCTTATAAACGCCTCCCCAGAAATCGTGTATCCTGCAATGCGCAAGCGGGAGGGAATTGTCATTAGGCTCACCATTCAAAGCAGCAGGCTTTATTTCAATAATGTAATCGCGCATCCGGTTCTCACCCGAATGTCCGTCTTTATTGAAAAAATATAGACTCACTCTGTGGACGCCTGTCGTTACGGTAACCTTAAGATCAATATCCGGCCCTTCATGCATGCGGGGATAGGCTTCTCCATGGTCGTCCCATTCGGCTTGGCGTCTTATGGCGATTCTGGGGGCATAGAGAGAGCGTGGGTTGTCTGTCTTGATCCAATGCACCCAATTCCGAACTGAATCATCCTTGCTGTGATTCGGCCCTAAACCCGGATCAATTTTATACGGGTCCACACTTGGCCATTCATGACTATAGGGCGAATTCATAGCGCAAAGCACAGCGCACTGCCACCCATAGCGTCTTACCCAGTCTCCTTGTGTGGTCCAGTCTTCGCCAAGAAATTCCGAATAGGGGCAGGGCATTGCCGCTTTCAGATTTCCGGCGCGCTCTTTCATTTCTGCGATTGCATCAACGCCAGGAGCGGTCGCTGGAGCAGGAAAGGGAATTGACGATGGACGACTGGCTAGAGACGCTGAAGGCGCTTGCGGATTTCTCGCTTGCGGATTACGGATTTCAGATTTCGGATTATTCGACTGTGGACTGAGGGATGCGGATTTGCCGCCAAGCGGATTGGATTTACGGGCGAAGTCCACGACCGATTGCAGGACACGCGCGAGTCCTCCTTGGTAGCTTGCGATAAAGGGAAGCCCATCGGGCATGGGTTGAATGACAGAGATATAATTCTCCGCAAGATACGATTTTTCATCCAAGTTGGGCAGTGGCTTTTTGCTCAATGGGCTGATGATGCAAAAACCAGCGCGCCTCATGCCTACCCATACTCGGCTATCGCTATCTTCAGCGAGACAGGTGATATAGTCCTCAGGAATCAATGTATCCATTACGTGTTTGGGCGCTTCTTTCCATCCCTTGGGCGCGCCACCATAGAGGCCTTTGATCTTTGCGGCGTAGTCTTTGCCTCGCAAATAGCGAAATCTATTGCCGCTATCTTCGCTCCAGGCCATGCCGCAGGTGGTTCCTACCCAGATTACGCCGTCGCTCGCGACGAGGATTTGGTTGATGAGGTTGGAGGGAAGCCCGTCGCCTTCGGCATCGAGCGGGAGCGAGCAAGTCTTGTCTTTTCCGAAGCGCTCGGGCGCGCGGACGTAGCGCCAGGATTTGTAGTCGTCTTTTGCGGAGGCAATAGCAAGGCCATGGCATTGCGTGCCGACGTAGAGATTGCCGTCTTTATCAAAGGCGAGGCTGGAGCATTGATCTTCGGGGAGGCATTCGATGAGGCAGGCGGTTTGGCGGGCAGTCAGAGTTGCGGGATATTTATCGAGCGAGGAGGCTTCGGCGGCGCGGATGTAGTAGCGCCAGGCGCCCGGTTCATAGTTTCGAGTTCCGGGTTCCGAGTTCGGGGTTGGTGCTTCGTGTTTCGTGGTTCGTGTTTCGGATGGCGGGGTTTGCGATCCGGAGTTGCGAATCACGGCTCCCGAGGCGCTGTTCCCGAATCCCGAATCACGATTCACAATCCCCGATGCGCCATTCCCGAATCCCGAATCACGATTCCCGATCCCTGAGTATCTCGCAAGGCCGAGGCTGCTGGCGATCCAGACGTCGCCGGTGGTGGGGCAGATGGCGATATCGAAGATGCGTTCGCCTAAGGGGCCTTCGAGGCGGTCGTAGGTGCGCCATGACTCGCCGTTATAGACGCTGACGCCGTGGTTGAGTGTGCCGACCCATATTCGGCCAAGTTTGTCACAGGCGATGGCGTAGGCGTTGTCATCGCCGAGGGCGCTGTCGCCCGGTTCGCGCATGACGGCGCCCATGGTGCTCGGCTCGGCTTTGCCGCCGGTTTTCACGCGCGTGAATTGCGTCCATTCTTTTCCAGAGGCGGCTTCGGGATCATATCGGAAAACGCCTTCGTCTTCGGTTCCGACCCAGACGCAGCCTTTGTCATCGCGCGTCATGCAGACGATGAACTTGCCGACTTTCTTGTAAACTTCACGCAGCTTATCCTTCTCGTCCTCCTTTGCCTTCTTGGCAGCGGAGTCCTTTGATGTCATTTTAGGAGCAGAGTCCTTCGATGTCGTCTTTGAGGCGGATGCGCTCTTGGATGTCGCGGAATCGTTTTTCTTCGCTGCTGCTGGCGCTGCTGCTTTAGGCTTGGTAGGTTTATCAGCGCCAAAAGATGTATTGAGCGCTTCAATCCATAGCGCCGCCGCGATGACGATGCTATAACTGCAACTCAGGATATTTTTGCGACAAAGAAGCATCTGCATTTCCACTGAGACGACTTGTTTGCTGCGCATTTTTGTTATATGTTTACCCCCAACCTGAATCTTACGTCAAGAGGATTTTTTACATTTTCAGAAAAAATAAAATCTCAAATCAGGATTTTAATAATGCATTGAATTCCGGCTCGTGGATCGCGCAACTTGGCCAGTGAAACCCTGGCGCGCAGCCGCAGGTTCTCAGTCTCTCCCGCGCTCTTCAGCGCCGCCGGAAGCGCATCAGTGGCCTGCGGATCGCTGATAGCTCCCAATGCCCGCGCGGCCCAGGATTGCGTTTCGCGGCTGTCATCATTGATCTCCTTTGATTTTAGAGCATATTCGGCATCGCGCAAGCCTTTTTAGATTATCTATTTTTCGAGACTTACAACCGGTTAGTTATTGTAGATTAACTTAAATTATCAGCTTGACTCCCTCCGCCCACATTCGGAAATTAACTCGTGGCAATTTAACAGCGGTAGAGGCCAAACAGCGTATCAACCTCCTTATAGGAGTATAGTCATGTCTCATCGGCATTCTTTCGAATATCCGCGCGATAAGAACCAGATAGGTTACCATGAGACAGCCCCCCGAAAGATCGTTCGTTTTATTTCTATCCTCTCTTTGTTCTCGTTCGGCTGGATCATTTGGGGTTCATGTCTGTTAACTGCCGCCGATTTGCCCGAGACAGGGATGGACCTGTATAAGATCACGCTGCAAAAAGATGCTGACCTGGCGCAGATGAAAGCGAGTATCGAAGCCCAAGGTGGAAAGGCGCTCACGATGCTTCCGGAAGGGAAACTTGTCGCGAGTTTTCCATCAAACAATGCGTCGGCGCTTGCGAAAACAAAAGGCGCCAAAAACATTGAATTGCTTTCCCGCCCGCGCGCATCCGCCCTGGCCGCGCCTTCGCCGGCGGGCAAGAAAGGATTGGGCGCCCGCCGCAATCCCTCTTCGCAACGGCTGATGGAAATTAATAAATCATTCAAAAAAATCATCGCAGTGGCGTCCAATGAGCTGTCACAACAACGCGCCTTGCTGGAGGGAGTCGCAGCGCTCCCAACCGCTGTTGACAACTCCATCTCGCAATATTTCCCTCCCATCGGCGATCAAGGCGCCCAAGGTTCCTGCACCGCGTGGGCCGCCTGCTATTATTACAACACTTATACTCAGGCGATGGATGAAGGCTCGAACCCCGCAGGCGGCGATACGAATATAATCTGCAGCCCGGCCTTCATGTATAACCTGATCAATGAAGGCGTGGATAATGGAGGATGGACGGACGAGGTCGTCGCCAATCTCAGCAATGTCGGTTGCTGCAGCTGGGCGCTCATGCCGTATAGCGAAACCGACTACATCACCTGGCCCACCGAGGCGGCCTGGATCAATTCGCTTCGTAATCGGACATCCACGGCGCACATCATCGGCCAGGAGGGCGGCCCCTGCACGGATGACGATTTGCTCGCCATCAAGCAGATGCTGTCCAACGGCTATGTCCTTGCCACCGATACCGATGTCTATAATAACTGGTATCTGCATTATCCAGCCAACGATACGGGCATCAATAATGGGGTCCTGTATGCCAACGCCGATGGCCTCGCCGGCGGACACGCAATCCCCATCGTTGGCTATGACGACAATAAATCCTACTATGACGGAACGACCACGCAATCCGGCGCCTTCCTGATCGCCAATTCCTGGGGGACATGGGGCGTATGGAATCCCAGTCACACCCTTCAGGGATTCTTGTGGGTCGCTTATAAATATTTCAAAAATACTTCAGGCTGCTTCGGCGTGGCTTTTTATAACGATGATCTTCCGCGCTACCGTCCCCGGCTCTATGCGGTGTCCGGCTTGAATCATACCCAACGCGGTTACGTCACATTCCGGGGCGCCGTGGGAACTGCGGCCAATCCGTTGTGGACGTCTTACGCTCCCATCAGCAACAGCGGCGGAACCTTCACTCCCATTACTGATTCGAAAAGAGTCGCCGTGGATTTGACAAACGGCATCCCTTCGATTGTGGACTTTAACAATATTCATCTCTTCACGCAGATGACCCTCAGCTCAAGCGCCAGCGGCAATGGGTCCATTACGAGCGCGCAATTCTTTCATGATTTGGACGGGGATGGGATCTATCAATCTTTCTCCTCGCCGGACCCCACCATCACGATGGCCCCTGGTTCCACGATACGCGCGGCGATTCTTTTCCAATATGCGCAAGATGCGCTCATGGTTCAGCCCTCCGCCGCCCAATCCGCCGGCGGGCCGCAGGGAGGGCCATTCAGCCCCAACTCGTTTGTTTATACCCTCACGAACACTGGCGCCGCCACGCTGGACTGGTCCGCTGAAACCACGACCAGCTGGCTGCAGGTCTCGCAGCCATCCGGGTCTTTGTCCGCAGGAACCTCAACCGCGTTAACCGTCCAGATTACTGCGAGCGCCAATACCCTGACCTCGGGCGTTTACAACGGGATGGTGGCATTCACCAATACATCCTCTGGAAATGCGCAGTCATGCGCGCTGAAACTGACGGTTTCGGATGGGATGGCGGTGACGCCTTCGAGTGGATTTGTCTCTCGCGGTATTCCAGGCGGACCCTTTAGCCCGAGTTCGCTCGATTATACCATTCGTAATATCGGCGGCAGCTCGATCAACTGGACGGCGGCGGGGAATCAGGCATGGTTTACGGTGACGCCATCGAGCGGGACGCTGGCTTCGAGCGGCTCGGCGGCGATCACGGTGGCTCTGACCGCACAGGCGGCCTCGCTGCCGGTCGGGACGTATCCTGGCTTCGCCACGTTCACAAACGCCAGTTCCGGTCTGAGTACCACCCGTTCGGTAACTCTGACGGTGGCGCCGGACTACTTCACGCAGCTATTCAGTTCGGCGGATAGCGATCTGGCCTATCACACATTGACGCTGATTCCCAACGGCGGATCAAGCTTCTATCAGGCGTTTTGCGCGCCGGCGACGAGCTTCCCGACGAATCCTGCGGGCGGAACGTCGCTGTCGCTGACAAATAACAGCTATGCTCAAGTGACGCTGACGGGCGCACAAATTTCGCTATTCGGAACCTCCTACAGCAGCTTCTACGTCGGCAGCAACGGTTACATCACCTTCGGCTCGGGAAGCTCAGGCAGTATCGAATCGCTGAGCGCGCACTTCAGCCTGCCGAGAATCTCGGGGCTATTCGATGACCTGAATCCCAGCTCCGGCAGCGTGACTTGGAAGCCGCTGTCCGACCGGGTTGCTGTGACTTATTTTGGCGTGCCGTTGTACAGTGGCGGCGGCGCCAACAACTTCCAGATTGAAATGTTTTTCGACGGCCAGATATGCATTACCTGGCTGGCGATTACGGATACTTATGGATTGGCAGGGGTTTCGCGCGGTCAGGGCCTTCCGGCAATCTTCAATATGAGCGACCTGACGTCTTATCCTGCGCCGATAGCCGACGGTCTGGCCGTCTCGCCGTGGGGTGGCTTTGCGGCAAGCGGTCCAGCTGGTGGACCCTTCTTGCCGGCCGGCACGACCTATACGCTAACGAACAACGGCGCGGCAACGTTGGATTGGATTGCGGCGACCACGCAAACATGGCTCGATGTGACCCCCTCGTCGGGCGCCCTTGCGCCTGGCGCCTCGGTGATCGCGAATGTTTCGATCAACGCCAACGCCAATGCCTTGGCGCTTGGCGTTTACTCCGGCGCCCTGACGTTCACAAACGTAACGAGCGGCGCCACCGTTACGCGCAACGTAACATTGCGGGTCCGTGGCGCGGCTTCCATCCCCTTTGCCGAGGGATTCGAATCGGGCGCCCTCGGCCCCTGGTGGGAGTCCACGGGGACGAACACGTATCGGACCCTCGTGACCTCGTCCAACGTGCCGCACACCGGATCCTATCATTTGACGATGGATAGTTCGGCTGATCTCACATACGCGCGAAATGAGCTGACCCTGACGGTCAACCTGAGCAACTGCCACAATGTCGTTCTGACGTTCTGGTTGAAGATGTTCGGCGATGAACCCCACGGCCCGCCGGCCACGCCCTTTTATAACGGCGCCGATTTCGACGGCGTAGCCATCAGCGAAGACGGCGTAACGTGGTATGAAGCGCGGGGCTTGCGCACATTGACAAGCGTTTATCAGCAAAACACGGTTGACCTGGACGCTGCAATCGCCGCTCACGGCATGTCCTACAATTCCGCTTTTCAAATCCGCTTCAATCATTACGATAATTATACGATTCCGACCGACGGATTCTCCTTCGACGACATCGCAATCACGGGAATCAATGACGCTCTGGCCATCTCGCCGAAGGACGACTTTGCGGCAAGCGGCCCGATCGGCGGCCCCTTCTCGCCAGCCGGCACAACCTATACGCTGACGAACAACGGCGCGACGACGCTGGATTGGACTGCAACAACCACGCAGCCGTGGCTCAGCGTTTCGCCCGCCGGGGGCAGCCTTGGCGCAAGGGCATCCTTGGACGTGGTCGTCAGCCTGACCTCCGGTGCCGTCGCGCTGCCCGCGGGATTCTATAGCGGCGCCGTCCTATTTACGAACCTGACCAGCGGAGCGCAGCAGTCTCGTACTGCCTCATTGAGCATTGGGCAGAAGAACATTCTGGCCTATGTGCAGTATGCGGATATGACCGCTTCCGGAGAAGTGGCCAATACGTTTGCGGCCATTAATTCCATGGGGAAGAGCTATGCGCGCACGGACTTGACTGACTACACGAAACTGGCCGCCGCTCTGCCGGGCCATGATATCCTCTTGATCGCCGAGCAGGAGAGCGCCACCGTCGGTCAGTTGCAGACGGTGGGAACGGCTTGGGCTTCGGTGCTGCCGGCGTTTGTTGAGGGCGGTGGCGTCGTTATTCAGTGCGACTATCTTGGCAAATACCAAATTATCGAAATCGCCGGCCTGATGACCCTGGGCGGTTATGCCAGCGCCACAGGCGCCGCCTTGATCGTCGCGGATCCATCCGATCCCGTCGCCCAGGGAGTCTCCAACTACTCCGGGGCAAGCGGAACAGACAGCTATACGAACGCCGACGGCAACGTGGTGGTCCGGACCGCGGCAAACCAGCCCGTGGTGATCAACAAGTCCATGGGCTTGGGAAACGTCGTGGCCATCGGGCATGACTATTTTGACACGAATGCCAATCAGACCCGGGTGATTGGCAATGCCGTCTTCAACCTCCCGGCGCGCGCCAATGCGCTCTTCATCTCGCCAACCACTGGAACGGCAGCCAGCGGTCCACAAGGCGGACCGTTCGCGCCCGCCAGCATGGATTATCGGCTTTCGAACGTGAGCTCGGGAACCATCGCCTGGAGCGCGGCCTGCGACGCATGGATCTCCGTGCAGCCTGCCGGCGGGAGTCTGCTGTCGGGCGAGTCCACCATCGTCACGGTCGGCTACAGCGCTTCGGCTGCGACATTGGTCCCAGGCGCATATAACGGGGCGGTTTCTTTCTCGGATTCCACAACCACTGCAGTTCAAACGCGCTCGGTGGCATTGACGGTTTTGGATTGGATGTCGGTGACGCCGGCAGGCGGATTTGTCGCGAGCGGCCTTCAGGGCGGACCGTTCAGCCCGGGCTCGCTTGATTATACCCTCCGTAATATCGGCGGCGGCGCGATGAACTGGACGGCGGCGGGGGATCAGGCGTGGTTCACGGTGACGCCATCGAGCGGAACGCTGGCGTCGAGCAGCTCGGCGGCGATCATGGTGAGTCTGAACGCGCAGGCGGCCGCGCTGCCGATCGGGACGTATCGTGGCGCCGCCACGTTCACCAACGCCAGCTCCGGTCTGATCACCAGCCGCTCCGTCACGCTGACGGTGGCGCCGGACTACTTCACGCAGTTGTTCAGTTCGCCGACTAACGACTTGGCCTATCACACATTGACGCTGATTCCCAACGGCGGATCGAGCTTCTATCAGGCGTTCTGCGAAGCTGCGACAAGCTTCCCGACGGATCCTGCGGGGGGGATGGCGCTATCGCTGACGAATGACAGTTATGCTCCAGCGACGCTGACGGGCGCCCAGGTTTCGCTCTATGGGACCGCTTACAGCAGCTTCTACGTGGGCAGCAATGGCTACATCACCTTCGGCTCGGGCAGCAGCGGCAGTGCCGAATCGCTGAGCGCGCATTTCAGTCTGCCGAGGATCTCGGGATTGTTCGACGACCTGAATCCCGCCGCCGGCAGCGTGACATGGAAGCAGTTGTCCGACCGGGCTGCCGTGACCTATTCCAACGTGCCTTTGTACAGTGGCGGCGGCGCAAACAGCTTCCAGATTGAAATGTTTTTCGACGGCAAGATATCCATCACCTGGCTGGCGCTTACGGATACTTATGGATTGGCCGGGGTTTCGCGCGGTCAGGACGTTCCGGCGAATTTCGTCATGAGCGACCTGACGTCCTATCCTGCGACGATAGTTGACGATCTGTCCATCTCGCCGAAGAGCAGTTTCACAGCAAGCGGTCCAGTCGGCGGCCCTTTCTCGCCGGCCGGCACGACCTATACGCTGACGAACAACAGTACGATGACGCTGGCGTGGACGGCGACGACCTCGCAGCCGTGGCTGAGCGCTTCGCCCGCGGGAGGCAGCCTGGGCGCCGGGGCGTCGGTCGAGGTGATCGTCAGCCTGACCTCCTCCGCCGGCGCGCTGGCCGCAGGCGCTTATTCCGATACCATCCTGTTCACAAACCTCTCCAGCGGAGCGCAGCAGTCTCGCAAAGCGACGCTGTATATTGGACAGAAGAACATCCTGGCTTATGTGCAGTATTCGGATATGAGCGCGACGGGAGAGGTGGTCAATACATTTGCGGCCATTAATTCCGTGGGAACGAACTATACGCGCACGGACTTGAGCGACTACACCCAATTGGCCGCCGCTCTGCCGGGCCATGACACTCTCTTGATCCTCGAGCAAGAGACCGCCAGCGTCAGCCAATTGCAGACGGTGGGAACGGCCTGGGCTTCAGTATTACCGGCGTTTGTCGCAGGCGGCGGCGTTGTCATTCAATGCGAGTGCGCCGGAAAATACCAGATGATTGAAAACGCCGGCCTGATCAGTCTGGGCGGGTCTGCCGATGCCATGGGCCTTGCTTTGATCGTAGCGGATCCCGCCGACCCGGTCGCGCAAGGTGTTTCGAATTATACAGCGGGGAACGCGTCGGACTCCTATGTGAACTCCGACGGCAACGTGGTCATTCGGACTGCTGCAAACAAACCCGTGGTGATCAACAAGTCCATCGGATTGGGCAATGTCGTGGCCATCGGGCATGACTATTACGCTTCGAGCGCCGATCAGAATCGCGTGGTTGGCAATGCCGTCTTCAACCTGCCGGCGCTCGCAAATGCGCTGTCCGTTTCGCCGCTGAGCGGCTTTGTGGCAAGCGGTCCGATAGGCGGTCCCTTCTATCCGTCCAGCACAACCTATACGCTAACGAACAACAGCACGACAACATTGGCTTGGACGGCGGCGACCACACAGCCATGGCTGAGCGTTTCGCCCGCGGCAGGCAGCCTGGGCGCCGGGGATTCCGTGAATGTGATCGTAAGCCCGACCTCCGCCGCCAGCGCGCTGCCCACCGGCGCTTACAACGGCGGCATCCGGTTTACGAACCTGGCCAATGGAGCGCAGCAGACTCGCACTGCTACACTGTGCGTCGGGCAAAAGAATATTCTGGCCTACATCCAATATGCGGACGTGAGCGGAACGGGAGAAGTTGTCAATACCTTTGCGGCGATTAATTCCGTGGGAACGAACTATACGCGCACGGACTTGACTGACTATACGCTGCTGGCCTCGGCCCTGCCGGGGCATGACATCCTCTTGATCCTCGAACAAGAGACTGCCAGCGTCAGCCAATTGCAGACGGTGGGAACGGCGTGGGCTTCAATATTGCCGGCGTTTGTCGCAGGCGGCGGCGTTGTCATTCAATGCGAGTGTGCTGGGAAATACCAAATTATTGAAAACGCCGGGCTGATAAGTCTGGGCGGGTATGTGGATGCGATGGGCCTTGCTTTGACTATAGCGGATCCATCCGATCCGGTCGCCCAGGGAGTTTCGAATTATACGGCAGGGAACGGGTCGGATTCCTATTTGAACTCCGACGGAAACGTGGTCGTTCGGACTGCGGCAAACAAGCCCGTCGTGATCAACAAGTCCATCGGATTGGGCAATGTCGTGGCCATCGGGCATGACTATTTCGCTTCGAGCGCCGATCAGAATCGCGTGGTTGGCAATGCCGTCTTCAATCTGCCGGCGGGAGCCAATGCCCTGTCCGTTTCGCCGGTGAACGGCCTTGCGGCGATCGGTCCCGTGGGCGGACCGTTCCTGCCGGCCGGCACAACCTATACGCTGACGAACAATGGCGCGGCGGCGCTGAACTGGACGGCGGCGACCTCGCAAACCTGGCTCGATGTGACTCCCCCATCGGGCGCCCTGGCGGCCGGCGGCTCAACGGTGGTGACTATTGCGGTCAACGCCAATGCCAATGGCTTGGCGCAAGGCGTTTATTCCGGCGCCCTGATATTCACAAACGTGACGAGCGGCGTCGCAATCACCCGCGCTGTATCGTTGCGGATTCGCGGCGCGGCTTCCATTCCCTTCTTCGAGGGATTCGAATCGGGCGCCTTGGATCCATGGTGGGAGTCCACAGGGACGAACACGTATCGGACCCTGGTGACCTCGGCCAATACTCCCCGCACAGGCTCGCATCACCTGACAATGGACAGCTCGGTGAGCGGCTCCTTTGCGCGCAATGAGCTGACTTTGACCGTCAACCTGAGCAGCTGCCACAACGTCATCCTGACATTCTGGGCGAAGAGTTTTGGCGATGAGCCCCACGGCCCGCCGCCCTCGCCGTTTATTATCGGCGCCGATTTCGATGGCGTCGCCATCAGCGAGGACGGGGTAACCTGGTATGAAGCGCGAGGTTTGCGCGACCTGACGAGCGCCTATCAACAAATCACCATAGACCTGGACGCTGCGATTGCCGCGCATGGCCTGTCGTATAATTCCACGTTTCAGATCCGCTTCAATCATTACGATGATTATCCGATTGCGACCGACGGATTCGCTTTCGACGATATCGCAATCACGGGAACATCGAGCAACCTATCGGTCACGCCGACTGATGGATTGGCTTCGATGGGTCATGCCGGGGGTCCTTTCACACCGGCTCAAAAGACGTTCACTTTAAGGAACATCGGCGCCGCTCCGCTGTCTTGGACGGCGGCGACGACAGCGACGTGGGCGGATTTGTCCGCTTCGAGCGGGACGCTGACTTCCAGCGCGAGCGCCGCGCTGACCGTGAGCGCCAACGCGAGCGCCAACGCCCTGCCAATCGGAACATACGCCTCCGCTCTTACGGTGACGGATTCTGGCGCCGGCTATCAACAGACGCGGCCGCTCAAGTTGACGGTCAGCCAATATCCGGAAATATGGGTGGCGCCGACGTCGTTCAACGAGCGCCTCTACGTCGGCGAGTCCACGACGCGCACGCTGACGATCGGCAATGCGGGCGACGCGCAGTTGTCCGTTTCCTTGTATTGCAGCGAAACAAGCCGGACGGTCAGCGCCCTGAGCCGCACGCTGGGAATGCCGCTGGCGAGCCGGATTCCCCAAGGCCATGACTTCACTCAAATCGCAAAGGATCAGGCGTACGTTCCGGGCGAAATTCTGATGCGTTTCAAGCCCGGCCTGAAAACAACGTCCTGTGTATCGGGTGTCCATCAATGAAACGATTCCGAACGACCCGCGCTTCGCCGAGCTCTGGGGCATGCGCAACACCGGACAGACGGGCGGCACGCCCGGCGCCGACATCAGCGCGGCCAAGGCATGGGATTTGCAGCAGGGCAGCCGGGACGTGATCGTCGCAGTGATTGACACGGGCGTGGACTACACGCATCCCGATCTCGCGGCCAACATCTGGATCAATACCGGAGAAATTCCCGGCAACGGGATTGACGACGACGGCAACGGATTTGTGGATGACATCTATGGCTATGATTTCGCCAACGGCGACGCAAACCCGATGGACGATCATGGGCACGGCACGCATTGCTCGGGCACGATCGGCGGCGTGGGCAATAACGGCATGGGCGTGGCCGGTGTGAACTGGAATGTGCGCATCATGGCGATGAAGTTCCTGGATGCGGGCGGCAGCGGCTCGACGGCCGACGCGATCTCCTGCATTCAATATGCCACGCGCATGGGCGCAAACGTGATGAGCAACTCATGGGGCGGCAGCCCCTTCGAGCAATCGCTGATGGACGCGATTACGGCGGCCGACGGCGCCGGCATTCTGTTCATTGCGGCGGCGGGCAATGATTCCACGAACAACGACGTGACGCCGCACTATCCATCGTCCTACGATTGCCCCAACATCATCGCCGTGCTGGCCACCGATAGCTATGACGCGCTGGCAGGTTTCTCATGCTGGGGTCCGACAACGGTTGATCTCGGCGCTCCGGGCGTGGACATTCTGAGCTGCCAGCCGGGCGGCGGATATCAGTTGATGAGCGGCGCCTCGATGGCCACGCCGCATGTTTCCGGCGCGGCGGCGCTGGTGTGGGCGGCCAACCGCGGCATGACGCACCTGCAAGTGAAAAACATCCTCATGAGCACAGTGGACCCGGTGGTTCCCGGCCTGTGCGTTACGGGCGGGCGGATCAATGCGGAGCGCGCCGTGCGGGCGGTTCCCAGCCTGTGGCTGACGGCCACTCCGACGTCCGGGACAGTGGCCGCCGGTTCGAGCGCGCCCTGGTCCATCGGCATGTCAGCGGCGAAATTGAAGGAGGGCGTTTACTGGGGCCGCATTCAGGCGGATTCGAACGATCCGATAACTTCACGGCTGGTGATCCCCGTGACGCTGACGGTTCTGACCGACCCGCTTGTGATCGCCCCAGCGGGCGACTTGGTTTCAAACGGTCTGCAGGGCGGGCCGTTCGTTCCTGCAAGCATTGACTATCGGCTGTCGAACGTCGGCGCCGGCACGATCAACTGGAACGCGACATGCGATGCCTGGGTCTCCGTAACGCCTGCCGGCGGCAGCCTGACGGCGGGCAATTCCACAACGGTCACGGTCGCCTACAGCGCTTCGGTTGCGGCCTTCGCTCCCGGCGTGTATAGCGGGGCGGTTTCCTTCTTCGATCCCGCTACGAGCGTGGCGCAAAAGCGCTCGGTAGAGCTGACGGTTTTGGATTGGCTGTCGGTGACCCCGCCGGGCGGACTTGCCTCTCGCGGGGTTCCGGGCGGACCGTTCAGCCCGAGCTCTTTCGATTATACCCTTCACAACCTTGGAAGCGCGCCGCTGAACTGGACCGCAGCCGGCGATCAAACATGGTTTACGGTGACGCCAGCGAGCGGAACGCTGGCCTCGGGCGGCTCGGCGGCGGTCGCGGCGAGCCTGAGCGCGCAGGCGGCTGCGCTGCCTACCGGAATGTATCATGGCGTCGCCACGTTCACAGACACAAGCTCGGGTCATAGTACCACCCGTTCGGTCTCGTTGATGGTGGCGCCGGACTACTTCACGCAGTTGTTCAGTTCGGCGGACAATGATCTGGCCTTCCACACATTGACGCTGGTTCCCAACGGCGGAGCGAGCTTCTATCAGGCGTTCTGCCAGGATGCAACGAGTTTCCCGACGGATCCCGCGGGGGGAATCATGATCCCGATGGCGAATGACTTTTATGGCCAGGTGACGCTGACGGGCGCCCAGGTTTCTCTCTATGGAACCGCTTATAGCAGTTTCTACGTGGGCAGCAACGGCTACATCACCTTCGGCTCGGGAAGCAGCGGCAATGCTGAATCGCTGAGCGCGCATTTCAGCCTGCCGAGGATCTCGGGGCTGTTCGATGACCTGAATCCCACCTCCGGCAGTGTGACTTGGAAGCAGCTGTCCGACCGGGCCGCGGTGACCTATTCCAACGTGCCTTTGTACAGTGGCGGCGGCGCAAACAGCTTCCAGATCGAGATGTTTTTCGACGGCAGGATATCCATCACCTGGCTGGCGCTCACGGATGCTTCCGGATTGGCCGGGGTTTCGCGCGGTCTGGGCCTTCCGACGGACTTCATCATGAGCGACCTGACGGCCTATCCTCCGCCGATCGTTGACGATCTGTCCATCTCGCCGAAGAGCAGTTTCACGGCGAGTGGTCCGGCAGGCGGCCCCTTCTTGCCCGCCGGCACGACCTATACGCTGACGAACAACAGCACGACGACGCTGGCTTGGACGGCGGCGCACACGCAGCCGTGGCTGAGCGCTTTGCCTGCGGGAGGCAGCCTTGGGCCCGGGGCGTCGGTGGAGGTGGTTGTGAGCCTGACCTCCGCCGCCGGCACGCTGGTCTCCGGCGTTTATTACGACGCTGTCCTGTTTACGAACCTGGCCAGTGGCGCGCAGCAGTCTCGCGTTGCCGCGGTGCGCGTCGGTCAGAAGAATATCCTGGCCTATGTGCAGTATGCGGATATGAGCGCGACGGGAGAGGTGGCCAATACCTTTGCGGCCATCAGTTCCATCGGGGCAGGCTATACGCGCACCGGTGGGAACGGCATGGGCTTCGATCTTGCCGGCGTTTGTGGCGGGCGGCGGCGTCGTTGTCCAATGCGACTTTTATGGAAAATACCAGATTCTCGAAAAAGCCGGGCTGATGACTCTGGGCGGTTATTCGGATATCACGGGCGCCTCCTTGGTCATTGCGGATTCATCCGATCCGGTCGCGCAGGGAGTTTCGAATTATACGGCGGGGAACGGGTCGGACGCTTATGTGACCGGCGACGGCAATGTCGTGGTCAAGACCGCATCCAACCAACCCGTGGTGATCAACAAATCCGTCGGCTCGGGCAATGTCGTGGCCATCGGGCATGACTATTACGCCTCGAGCGCCAATCAGGATCGCATCGTTGGCAATGCCGTCTTCAACCTGCCGGCGCGCGCAAATGCCCTCTCCGTCTCGCCGGCGAGCGACTTTGCTGCGAGCGGCGCGGCGGGCGGACCATTCTCACCGTCCGGCGCGACCTATACGCTCAAGAACAACGGCGCGGCGCCGCTGGATTGGACGGCGGCGGCCACGCAAAACTGGCTCGACGTTGCCCCCCCGGCTGGCGCCCTGGCGGCTGGCGCCTCAACGATGGTGAATGTTACCCTCAACGCCAACGCCAATGCCTTGGCGCCCGGCCATTACCCAGACGTGCTGACGTTCACAAACGCGACAAGCGGCGCCGCAATCACACGCAACGTTTCGCTGCAGGTTCGCGGCGCGGCTTCCATTCCCTTTGCCGAAGGATTTGAATCGGGCGCGCTGGATCCATGGTGGGAGTCCACGGGAACAAACACGTATCGCACCCTTGTCACCACGGCCAATGCGCCTCATTCAGGCGCTCGTCATCTGACGATGGATAGCTCGGTTGATCTCTCGAACTCGCGCAATGAGCTGACCTTGACGATCAACCTGCTCAGCTGCCGCAACGTCGTTCTGACGTTCTGGGCCAAGATGTTCAGCGATGAAGCCGACGGTCCGCCCCCTTCGCCTTTCCTCAACGGCGCCGATTTCGACGGCCTGGCCATCAGCGAAGACGGCGTGACGTGGTACGAAGCGCGAGGCCTGCGCGACCTGACGAACTCTTATCAGCAAATCACAGTGGACCTGGACGCCGCCATTGCCGCTCATGGCCTGTCCTATAATTCCGCATTCCAGATTCGCTTCAATCATTACGATAACTACCCGATCCCAACCGATGGATTCGCCTTTGACGACATCGCAATCACGGGAATCAATGACAATCTGAGCATCTCGCCGTCAGGCGGCTTCGCGGCGAACGGTCCAGTCGGCGGACCCTTCTTGCCGGCCGGCACAACCTATACGCTGACGAATAAAGGCGCAACGGCGTTGGATTGGTCAGCCTCACACACGCAGCCGTGGCTGAGCGCCTGGCCTGCGGGAGGCAGTTTGAGCGCCGGCGCCTCGATGGATGTGACTGTCAGCCTGACCGCCGCCGCCTGCATGTTGCCCGCAGACGTCCATAGCGGCGCCGTTCTATTTACGAACGTCGCCACTGGAGCGCAGCAGTCCCGTATTGCGACGTTGCGCGTGGGGCAGAAGAGCATCCTGGCCTATGTGCAGTACGCCGATATGAGCGGGACCGGAGAGGTGGCCCATGCGTTCGCGGCAATTAATTCCGTGGGAACCAGTTATACGCGCACGGACTTGACCGACTATCGGCAATTGGCCGCCGCTCTGCCGGGCCATGACATCCTCCTGATCCTCGACCAGGAGAAAGCCAGTGTCAGCCAGCTGCAGACCGTGGGAGCGTCATGGGCTTCAATGCTGCCATCGTTTGTGGCGGGCGGAGGCGTCGTCATTCAATGCGACAATCTTGGAAAATACCAGATCATCGAAAGCGCCGGCCTGATGACTTTGGGCGGATCTTCGAGCATTGCGGGCGCCGCATTGTTCATCGCGGATCCATCCGACCCGGTCGCCCGGGGCGTCTCGGATTACAGGGCAGGCAACGGGACGGACTGTTATATGAACGCCGACGGCAACGTCGTGGTGCGGACCGCTTCCAATCAGCCCGTGGTGATCAACAAGACCATCGGATTGGGCGCCGTCGTGGCCATCGGCCATGACTATTACGCTTCGAGCGCCAATCAGGATCGTGTGATCGGCAATGCCGTCTTCAACCTGCCGGCGCGCGCAAACGCACTGCTTGTCTCGCCGGAAGAAGGCTTTGTAGCGAGCGGTCCTCAAGGCGGGCCCTTCGCTCCCGCAAGCATGGACTATCGGCTGTCGAACGCAAGCGCGGGGATGATCGTCTGGAGCGCGACATGCGAGGCATGGCTCTGCGTAACGCCCGCTGGCGGAAGTCTGCTGCCAGGCGAGTCCACGACGGTCACGGTAAGTTGCAGCGCTTCGGCTGCGGCATTGGCCCCGGGCGCGCACAACGGCGCGGTTTACTTCTTCGATCCCATCTCGAATGTAATGCAAACGCGCACGGCGCAACTGACCGTGCTTTCGGACGCGACCCCGAGCCCGACGCCGAGCCCGACGCCGCGGCCCACCGTAACGCCGATTCCGACGCCCGTTGCGCAACCGCCCGTCAATGACTCGTTTGCCAGCGCGATCGTCATTGCAGGCGTTTCGGGAACGATGACAGGCGCAAACATAGGCGCCACCAAAGAAACAAGCGAGGCGAATCACGCAGGCAATCCGGGCGGCGCGTCCGTCTGGTGGGTTTGGACGGCGCCGGCCAACGGCTTGGCCAAGATTGATACCTTCGGAAGCAGCTTCAATACGCTGCTGGCCGTTTACACGGGAAATGCCGTGGGCGCTCTGACTCAGAAAGCGGCCAACAATGACGATCCACGATCCATGGTCGGCGCCAGTCTGGTAATGTTCATGGCGACGGGGGGCGTCACATATCACATAGCCGTGGACGGCAATAATAACGACAAGGGAAACATTGTCATAAGCCTTGCGTTTGCCCGGCCTACAGGAACCGTGGAGGTTAAGGTGACGCCGAGCCGCGCAATATGGAGCCTGACTGACAGCGACCAACGCATAACCACGGGAACAGGCTCGGCGACTCTGGCTTACCTTCCGACGGGAAAGATCACGATAACATGGCTGCCTTTGGACGGATTCGACACGCCGGCGGCGAATCCCGCAACCGCTATGCTTGTGTCGGGAACCGCCACGACCATAAACGGAAAATACACTATCGTGCGGCCTCTATTGGTGGACTTCCTCGAAGGCAGGATTCTGCTGACGCCCGAGCAGATGGTCGCCGCCGATGTCAACGGCGACGGGGTCGTTGACGCTGCGGATTTGCGCTATCTCCTGTCGCGGCCATGATCGCCGCCCCCCAGCAAATCCGGCAAGGCGGAGACGAGACTCCGAGGCCTGAGTCAGAAGAATCGGCTGGATTAAGTTACACGTCCCCGAAATCAAAATTCTATTGCGTTGAAGCGCGAAGCAATTCTCTTTCGGCATATTCAAGATGTTTTTTGTCATTCGATTGTTTTAGCCGCGATAGAGCTTTCTTGTGAGTATCGCTATTCTTGTAATTGGGATCCGCTGCACCGAGTGCCATATCTATGTGATAGACGCTCTCCATATAGGGCTCATCTGAAATTGCCATAATGAAGAATGATCTTACCTCCTCATTTACGGGCTTCTTATTGTAGTTCATTCTTTGCATTATCTTTTGATCTTTGTTTTCAAAATTTATTCCTAAATATTCAGAAAGAGTCCGATAAAGCACATACCTATCCTTATCGGAAAAAATCGCGCGTTCCCGAAATACTTTTTCGGAAAATGGGATCATTTTTTCACCGCCAATAAGGGCCATGGATTCTACTGCCGTCTGCCTGCGCATCGGATCTGAAGTTGCAATATCCTCAATCAACCCTTCTGATTCAATGACGCGCATACACCCTAGGAAATACACGCTTCGCGAAGATATCGCCTTAATATCCTCTTCCTTTTTTTCTCCAATCAGAGCTGATGATGTTGCGAAGTCCATCAATGCGCTTATTAGCTTATTCTTGGGAACGCCCATCCTAATCCACGCGCTAAGAATATATTCTGGCGGCGCGCCAGCTCTTTTCCCTGGATTAATAATAAACTGCTTGATTTGCTGCCGCAACACTTCGTCGCTCCAGGGAGAATTTGAAGTTTGTGCGAGATTGTGACCGCATAGCATAACAAAGGCGAAACAAAACGACAAGAATTCTAATCTGCGCTTCATGCAATGCTCCTTTCCGATAATTCCAATCGAGAAAATATG
>JAPLSP010000422.1 GCA_026398575.1 Candidatus Sumerlaeota bacterium
TGGCGCTGCTCCTATCCGCATAAATCTATTCTTCCTGCATGAGAGTTGGCGATAAATTTATGAGATCGTAATTTCGAATAGGAGCGCCAAGCCACGGAGGCCCGAAGGGATTTTGCTGAAATGAGGCGAAAAGGATACGCGGAAGAATACCTGCTTTGGCTGCTGCTCTTTGATTTGCTGGCGGTGGCCGGCGGTCTTGCGCTTACTTATTTCTTCCGTTTTCGATTGGCTTGGATCCCCTCGCCCAAAGGATGGGAGGCCAAGGATTATCTGATTATCTGGCCGGTGGCGTGCGCCGCATGGTTGATCGGCCTGACGCAGGCGCATGCCTACCGGCGCGGAAGCCCGGTGCTGGATCTGGATGGCGCCCGGCGGCTGTTTGTCGGGTCGCTGATTGCGATGGCGTTGGTCATCACATATAATTTCTTTGCGCGTGACGGCGAATATTCGCGCTATATGCCCGTGATCGCGGTGGCTTTTGCCTGGCCGTCGCTGATTGTCGAGCGCTGGATCTTCAGCCGCATCCTCTTGAGGGTGGCCGCGCAGCGGATGGACCGGGTGTTGATTGTCGGCGCGGGCCATGCGGCGCGGCGCATTGCGCGCGTCATCCAACGCCAGCCGCATTACGGCATGGCGCTGGCGGGCTTCATCGCCGATTCTCCGGAGCGCGTCGGACAGCCGGTTCCGGAGCGGGAAGGCGTGGCTTTTTTGGGCCACGTCGGCGCCATCGGCGCGGCGGCGCGCGAAGCCAAAGCGCAGCAGGTGATCATCGCGCATCCGGATTTGCCTCCGGAAGTGGTGGAGCAGGTCCTCAACGATTGCGAACATGACGGAATATTGTGCCGGCTGGTTCCCAACCTGATGTACACCTCCTTTTCGGAGGGCGCCTTCCAGGATATCGGCGGTATCCCGGTTTACGACGCGCGCTATACGCCGTTGCAGGGATGGAACGTCGTATTGAAGCGCGTTTTCGATGTTGCCGTGTCGGCGATCTGCCTCCTGTCGCTGTCGCCGGTCATGATCCTTGCGGCCATCCTCATCAAACTCGATTCGAAAGGGCCTCTTCTCTATAAGCAGCAGCGCGTTGGATTGGATGGGCGGAAATTCAACCTCTACAAGTTTCGCTCGATGGTTGAGCAGGCGGAAAAGGACTGCGGGCCGGTGTTCGCGAAAGACGGCGATCCGCGCGTCACGCGCGTGGGCAAGTTCTTCCGCCGCTTCAACATTGACGAGCTGCCGCAACTCATCAATGTGCTGCGAGGAGATATGAGCCTGGTGGGACCGCGCCCGGAGCGGCCCCATTTCGTGAAGAAATTCCGCGATGAAATCCCCAACTACATGCTGCGCCATCGCGCCAAAGCGGGCATCACCGGCTGGGCCCAGGTCAACGGCCTTCGCGGCGACACCTCCATCGAGGCGCGCATTGCCTATGACCTGTATTATATCGAAAACTGGACCCTGTGGCTCGATATCAAGATACTATTGATGACGTTTGTCGCGTGGAAGAATGCATATTAGAGGTTCGGGGTTCGGGGCTCGGGGCTCGGGATTCGGGGTTCGGGGCTCAAGCTTCTGATGATCTTTCACT
>JAPLSP010000432.1 GCA_026398575.1 Candidatus Sumerlaeota bacterium
GTTATTTTCGGGCTTGACAGGCGGCTCGAATGATCGCGTATTATCCGGTTGTCGCGCACGCATGGAACGCAGCGCTGCGACACGAGCGGGCAAATCCGAAAGAGCAATCCCAAAGTTTTCCGATGAACGGTTCTTCCGCAAATCTTATGGCGTTGAACGCGCTGATGGCCGCGATCCGAGTGCTCGTGGCAGTAGCGGTATCGTCCGCGTTCGCGCCGTGAGGTTCGCTGAAAAATAGCAGGCAAACATCAGCCCCCTCCGAGCGAACGCCGGAGGGGGCTTTTCAGTTTAAGACCCATCTCCTAAAAACGTTCGCCTCCGGAACCACCCCCCAAGAAAAGAAAGGAATGAGACCCATGAAAAAGCGAGGAGCGCAAATCATCACGCAGCTGCTGGAACGGCAGGGCGTCCGCACGATCTCGGGCATCCCCGGCGGCGCCAATCTGCCGCTCTACGATGCGCTGCGCGACAGTTCGATCCGCCACATCCTTGTGCGCCACGAACAGGGCGGCGGCTTTATCGCGCAGGGAATGGCCCGCGTCACGGGGCGCGCCGCCGTGTGCCTGGCCACGTCCGGACCCGGCGCGACGAACCTGCTCACGGCCATCGCCGACGCGAAGCTGGATTCGGTTCCGCTGGTCGCCATCACAGGGCAGGTTCCGCGCGCGATGATCGGCACGGACGCCTTTCAGGAGGTGGACACCTACGGCCTGACGCTGCCGATCACCAAGCATAACTTCCTCGTCCGGAGCGCCGGAGAATTGCTGGAAGTTATTCCACTGGCCTTCGAGCTGGCCGAATCGGGACGCCCCGGGCCGGTCGCGGTGGATGTCCCGAAAGACGTTCAGACGCAGGAAATCGAGTTTGACGCATGGCCTGAGCCGTGGGGCGGACCCACGCCGGCGCCCTGCGATCCTAATCAGATCCCGCTGATGGGCGCCATGATGCGCGAGGCGCGGCGGCCGGTTTTGTGTCTTGGCGGCGGCGTGATCGCGTCGAACGCGAGCGATCTGGCGCGCGAATTCGCCCGCAAGCATTCGCTGCCGGTCGTCGCTACGTTGATGGGATTGGGCGCTTTCCCAAGCGACGATCCGCTTTATCTGGGAATGCTGGGGATGCATGGAGCGCCTTATACGAATCACGTTCTCGAAGAGGCGGACCTGCTGATCGCCATCGGGTCGCGCTTTGACGACCGCGCGACGGGCAAGGCGACGGAATTCTGCAAACATGCGCGAATCATCCATGTTGACGTGGACCGGTCGGAGATCAACAAGATCAAACGCGTGGACCTGGACATTGTCTGCGACGCGGGCGAAGCGCTGCGCGCGGCGCTGGCGGGCATCGAGCCGGTCGAGCGCTCCGGCTGGCTCCGGCGCGTCGCCGAACTGAAAAACGAGCATCCCTTCGAGGCGCCGGAATCCGGCGACTCGCTGCATCCGATCAATCTTATCCGGGCGCTGGGCGGGATGCTCGAGCCCGACGCCATCATCAGCACGGACGTCGGTCAGCATCAGATGTGGGTGGCCCAGGCTTATCCGTTCCGGCGTCCGCGCACGCTGCTGACATCGGGCGGCCTTGGGACAATGGGTTTCGGGCTTCCGGCGGCCATCGGCGCGGCATTGGCCGAGCCCGCGCGGCGCGTCGTTTGCATCAGCGGCGACGGCTCGATCCTGATGAATATCCAGGAATTGGCGACGCTGGCCGAACTGGGATTGAACGTCACGACGATTATTTTCAACAACAACCACCTGGGTTTGGTCCGGCAACAGCAGGAACTTTTTTATGGACGGCGATATCACGCCTCGCGCTTCCATGCGCTCCCGGACTTTGCAGCCATTGCGAAGGGGTTTGGCGTTAGGGGCTATGATCTGGGGGAGACGGACGATCCGATGGAGATGTTGAACGAGGCGCTGAGCGGGCAAGGGCCGTGCGTCATCAATGCGCCGATTGCGCACGAAGAAAATGTTTTGCCGATGGTGCCCCCGGGGGCGGCGAATCGGGAGATGATTGAGGGGAGGCGGAAGGCTTGTCTGGCTTGTGCTAGCTGAAGGCGGAACTACAAGCGCCACCTAAAGGCGGGACTACAAGCGCCACCTGAAGGTGGAACTACACACACAACCTGAAGGTTGAACTCCGAACGAAAGGATTTTATCATGAATGATACAGAGACATTGGCGGCGTGCGAGACGGAAGATCAGGTTGCGGCATACGGATTGGATGCAAGCGACGAGGGGACGGGCAGCGTTGTGATTGAGCTGACGGTCAACAACCATGCGGGGGTGATGTCGCACATCACCGGCCTGTTCGCGCGGCGCGCATTCAACCTCGAAGGGATTTTATGCGCGCCGCTGGGCGACCCAAGCAAGAGCCGCATGTACCTGCTCGTCAACGAACGCCCGCGCATGGAGCAAGTTATCAAGCAATTGGAGAAGCTTCATGACGTAATCGAAACGCGCGTGCGCCACAGCTTCGATCTGACGCTCTTCACGCGCCTCCATGAGCGGGCCGAGCGCTAGGCTAGAATTTGCGAATTTGGATTGGTTTCTTTCCCATGGGGGCGGGGGTGAAGATGTCTTCTTTCTTAAGGCCCAGCTCCTTGGCCATTTCCAGGCAGTAATCTATATTGGCGATATTCGCGCCTCGGATGTTGGAGCCGAAAGAGAATTTCGCGCCGGCTTGTTTGGCCAGCTTCAGGAACGGCAGCCGTGGCAGTTTCGTGCCGGAGCTGATTTCGAGAGCCACGTTGTGCTTGAGCGCGGCGTCAATGATCTTCTTCATGCGCTCGGGCGTCCAGAGCGTATCGAAATCTTTCACGATCGCTTCGGGCAGATACGTGGGACTGGCCAGGATGTCAATCGGCTCGGTAGCCATCACACGGACGTTGTAGTCCGTGTAGCGCTCCATGAAATCCTGGGCGTCGCTGATTTTCACTTCTTCCTTCTTCCACAGATGCGCGCGGCTACCGTCTTTTTCCTGAAACGTCATGGCGTCGGTCAGAACGAAATCCAGCTGGGCCACGACGTCCTTGGAAAAGCAGGTCATCCAGTCCAGATACTCCGCCTGGATTCCCTTGAAGACCGGCTTGCCTTCGAGCATCGCAATGTAGCGCTTCAGGTCCTCGTCGCTGCTCAGGACGATGGGATATTTGTTCTCCTTGGTTCCGGCATGTTCGACGATGCCCAGCTTGACGCCTTTCTGCTGGGCGATTTCAAGCGCTTTATCCAGACCGAGATTGTCCAGATGCGCATGATAGCACACCATCGGAACATCGCTGGATTGAGCGGCGGCGGCGATGGTGGAAGAAATTTCGGCCGCTTTGGCCTTGACGCCTTTGAGCATAACGCTGGCAAACGAAGCTGATCCGGCGGCCTTTACGGCTTTGGTGAAAAAATTCCGCCGGGATATTTCGCCTTTTTCCATTTCATCCTTCATCATTCCATCCCCCTTATTCATTTTTATTTCAGTCGCTTTTTCATCATTCTGTTTTTCATCATTCTGTTCTTCATTATTCTATTCTTCAATAATGACATCACTTGTTGCCGACATCATGGCAATACAGGAAATTCCCGTGCCGGATATATAGCCGCCCTCCCAAGATAACCAGATGCGCCCATGCCGGGCCCTTTCCTTTCTTGGGCAGATCGAACCGGCTGACAATATCCAAGCCTTTGGGATCGGCGGGCGCAAGCGCAACGGTCCCGCGGTCGCTCATCAGATACAGCATTCCGTCGGCGAGAGTCAGCGTCGCCGAACGGCTGGCTGGCAAGCCATCCACGGAATACATTGTCTTGCCCGTATTCCATTCCAGGCAGGCCCAATGGCGTTTTTGATGATTCCCGTCGGCCAGGCCATACAGATAGCCGTCCAGCAACACGACGCCTCCGTGTTCGTTGTCCAGTTCTTTCGTGTACCATACCTGCTCGGCGGCGCAACGCGCATTCACGCCCTCGCCCTCGACGTTTAATTTCAGCATCGTGGCGCCGCGCCCCCAGGTGCTGAAGAGCGCGACGCGTCCGTCGTGATAAATCGGCGAGGAGGCGTTGACGTCATAGGGCGCGGGATAATCATATCGCCAGAGCAGCTTGCCTGTTTCGGCGGCGACGCTGATCGCCTCGGCGGAAGTCATTGTGATGATCTGCCGCAGGCCTTTATAGTCCACCATGATCGCCGCCGCATAGCCGGGCTTGTCGCCGACGCCGACGCAGGTCCAGATCGTTTCGCCGGTGTCTTTATTGAGCGCCGCCATCATCACCTTTTCACCGCCGGGACAGCAATAAACCCTGGCGCCGTCCACCAGCAGCGATTCGCTCAGGCCCCACTGGATATTGCGGCCATCGAATTTCTCGAGCATGTTCAGCGCCCAGATTTTTGCGCCGGTTTTGGCGTCGAGGCAGATCACATCGCCGTCGCCATTCAGGTGATAAAGCTTGCCGCCGGCGATGGTGGGCGTCGCGCGGGCGCCCGGTTCGGCGCGTTTATAGGCCGGGCCGTTTTTCGACTGCCAAAGGATTTTCCCCGACAGGTCCATCGCGGTTATGACGGTATCGGCGCCGATATTGCCGGCGGTATAGATCCTCCCGCCCGCGATCGCAACCGTCGCATAGCCTTCGCCAATATCCCTGGTTTCCCAGATCAGCCGAGGACCGCCTTCGGGCCAGCGTTTGAGTAGATTTTTATCGGGGGAGATATTGTTTTGCAGCGGCCCGTGGAACTGCGGCCAATCAGGTACACCTTGAGCTGCGGCAGTTGCTGCGGCAAAGGCAAGCGATATAAAGACAAGCCCTCCCTTGGAATAGATCGGCAGGTTTGAGCTCATATCTTTATGCTTATTTTTCGGAAATGGGATTTATCAAACCTTTTTGAATAAGGTATTGCATGATCTGTGAGACGAACTGCTCTGCAAGGTCAATCGCTCTCAGGGCTTCTTCTATAGGTATTGGCTCAATTCTTTCATAATCATCTTCCAGGCGATTCTCGAAGAGGGTATGAAGCCAAAGGGAGCAATTCTTAGGCAATAAAGAGGTTTTCACGAATTCCATGTCAAAGAAAGTGATGGCGCCTTGATGTTTCTTTGGCGTTATTTCTTTTGTCTGAAGCATCGCCAGCGTGGCATAATATGCAGCATAATAGGCACGGTTCACAGCGGCTCGTGCGCCCTTGTTCTCCCTAAGGAGAGCGCGCGCATCATCCAAGCCCTCCTGCGCTTGCTCCATTCGCAAAGATAAAATGGCCGCTAGATCTTGAGGGTTCATACTCGTATGCCGTCTTGCCTTACCGCTTTGAGAAAAATGGAGGAACGCTGCGGCGA
>JAPLSP010000757.1 GCA_026398575.1 Candidatus Sumerlaeota bacterium
GAAGTAGTCCGGACCGATGAGGCTGTTTCCGCATTTGATGTTGGCGGCGAGGTCGGGGAGGGCGCGCTGGTGGAAAATTTCGAGTTGCCGGGTCATGGTTTTCTCGTCCTCGCCTTCGAGGACTTTGAGGAGGAGGCTGAGTTTGGTGACTTCGACGGCCTGGGGATCTATATCTACGCCATAGATATGGGCGAGGAGGATGCGTTTTCGTTCGGCGGTGGTGAGGCGCCATCCAGGGACATCGTGGCTCATGGGGAGTGAATCGCGGATCGCAGATCGTGAGTCCTGGCGTGAGGGACGTGAGGCGCGATACACGCTGCGCGGCTCCTCGGTCAGTAAAGACAACTGGCGGGTCGCTCCTGGTTCGTATGGCGTTGGAGGGAGTTCTCCAAACTCGAGGCGGGGCAGGGCATCCCCAATTCCGCCGCTGGAAGAAGGCACCGCATCTGCAATTCCACCAATGCATAGAGACGCCGGATTGGCGACTGCGCCGTCGAAAGCGGGCGCCGCAGTGACAGCGCCGCCGCTGGACGGCAGGACCGCGTCATTGTCCTTTGGCGCGGGCAGGCGCAACGGGCGAATGGGGGGATTTTTCTTCCGCGCCCAGGATTCGGGATCGTTCGCGCCGTACCAGTTCAGATACCAGTCGAGGAGGTATTGATAGGCGCCGAGGAGGAAGGAGCCGGAGCCGCAGGCGGGGTCGAGGACGCGAAGGGCTTGTCCCTTGGCGCCTGCGATGTCTTTGGGCGTCTTGCCTTCGAGCATTTTGCCGACGGTGTTCTTGACGATGTAGTCCACGATGTATTTGGGGGTGTAGTAAACGCCGCCGGCTTTTTTGACTTCGGGCTTGTCTTCGACTTTGGCCTGATGGCCGGCGGTGAGGCGGATGACCTTGCCCAGGAATTGCTCATAGACGGCGCCCAGGACTTCGGCGGGGAGGACCGAGAACTCGTAGGGGCTGGCGGGGAAGTAAAGGCTCTTGATGATGTCTTTGAGGACTTTGTCGTCAATCTTGAGGCGGAGGGAGAGTTCATCGGGCGGTTCGTCGCGGCCTTCTTCCTTCTGGAAGTGAAAGAGGCCGGAATTGTAGCGGTGATCGGCGCGGTAGAAAAGTTCGCAGAGCCGGGGATAGGCGTTGGCGCCGTTGGCGAGGGCCTGAAGCTGTCCGTATTCCTCGATGGCGCGGTCTTCGCAGATGCGCAGGAAGACGATGCGGTCAATGGTTCGCTGGACGACGGTGATGAGTTCTTCGTCGGTCTGGATGCCGGGGTTGCGAAGCGCGATGTTGCGGGCCAGGATCAGGCGCCACTGTTCGATTTCCTTGAGGAACTCGGCGTCCACCTCCCCGGTTCCGCGCTTGCCCCTGTCGGCCTGGGCAAAGCGGTCGAAGGAACCGGACCAGACGGCCTCGCGGCTGAAGAGGTCCCAGATTTCGCGGAAACGGTCGGCGTATTCCTCGCAGGTGAAATACTGAATGCGGGCGACACTGGCCTTGTCGGTGTCGCGGGGGCGGCTGCGGCAGTCATAGACGGCGAGTTCCTGGAAATCGGTGAGAAGCGAGAGAGGGAGTTTTGCGCTCCAGGCGTATCGGCGGAGTTGGTAGGCAGGGGCGGGATCGCTCTTGATGGCGACGCCGGGCCTCTTGGCCTCGGCGAAAAACTTGGGAGTCTGTCCGACGCGGAAGGTGTAGTCGGGCGCCTTGCGGTGGCCTTCAACGTCGAAGGAGTCTTCGGTGATGACTTCGCGATATTGCGGGGCGACGCGCCGTTCGTTGCGGACGTCCCAGCCCAGGGCGATGAAGAAGGGATCAATGAATTCCTGCCTCGCCCAAACTTCTTTGTATTCGTTCGCAGTGTATCGGTCGCTGTTGGCTTGGAAATGAGTGACAAGGCGGGCGATTTCGTCTTTGGCTTCCTCGAACGTAACGGGCATGGGGCCGGCCCCTCCGATGGTGTTGACGCTCCGATGTAATACTGAAGCAAGTCATTTTATTTCAGGAATATTTCGGTATTCCGGGAATGGGTTATTAATCTCTTGCTCGATCTGAAATGGTCCGTGGTCAAGCCCCTTTCATTTCGCTAACTTGGGCGCTTATGTTAGCGCTGAGCTCAAGGTCTGTCTCTTCCTCGCTGGCACTATTCTGACCTCGACGCGATGCTGGAGCGCGGCGGCGATCTTGCGCAGCATGGTCAGAGAATGCCCTTCATAATCGGCATCCTCGAGGCGGCAAATAACGGAGGCCGTTGTGCCAATCAACTTGGCCAATTTCGCCTGACTGAGGCCAGCTTGGACGCGAAGATCATAAATCCGCCGGGCGATTTCGGCATTGAACGATTCCTCTTCCAGCATCGCTTCCATCTCAGGCTTGCCTTTGATATAGCGATGATGCAAAATTTCAATCGCATCGTTCGTTACACGTGTTCCTTTTTTTGTTTGCGCATTCACCATGACGCTTCTCCTCTATACGTATGTCGGTCGGGATCGCTTTCAAAAAGCGCTTTGCAGCGGAGCGCTCGCTCGATTTCCTTATCCGGGACCTTCGGGCCTTTTTTTATGAAACCATGCGTAAGGACCACCGCGATCCTGCCATGAAAGAAATATAGCGTTCGGTATTGAACTCCATTCAGCGCCAAGCGCAATTCATAAATGCCATCCCGCAAATAATCCGCATCGGGGCGCCGTATCTCATGACCCATCTTTGCCAAATGCTTTACTCGATCCAGGCACTTTACTTGAGCTTTGGGCTGTTGTACATCCAGCCATTCAAGGAACGGAATGGAATCATCATCTTCCTGAAA
>JAPLSP010000383.1 GCA_026398575.1 Candidatus Sumerlaeota bacterium
AAAGCCTCACAGACAGACAGTGGAAAAAACCGCATCTTCTTCCTGATAGGCTTTGGCCTCGGCTGCGATCCTGGATATCTCGTCTTCATTTTTTCCAATAGCTCTAAAAATTTCTTCGAATGGAATTGACTGCGAAGAATCTCCCGGGTCTTTCCATTCCGGGCAATGTTTGTGGCAATACTCGACCAGTTCAAATTCCCCCATGGAACCATATTGCTGATGGATTCGGTCAACCAAGTCAATCTCCGCTTGTGACAATTCGTCATCCCCAGCAGGTTTTTTCAGAGCGACAGCATAGTCCTCTGTCTCGGAAATAAAATCGCTCCAGCTGGGATGTGACGGCAAAATTGGATGATGCTTGATTAAATCGTAAATGCGGCTGAGAACAGGACCATAAGGCAGGGAACAAGGACTATCACCCGTTAAGGGCCGTTCCCATCGTCTCAAAGCCTCTCGGTCAGCCAAATACAAAAGCTTCAGGAGCTTCATGTGGTTCATCTTTCCGCCGCTCTTTTCGAGCAAACGGCCTGAAATTTGAGCCGCTTTCATTTCATTGAAGGAATAATTTATTGAAGCTCGTTTCATTTTGCTCCTCCTGCCGACAATCCTCATTGCTGACTTTGAGGATAATGCTTTCTCGCAGTGGCATGCCAAGGTTTTCTCACTTATCTGTCTTTCAAAATCGGAGTTTCATGGCGTTGCCGAATTCGCATAATTGTTGCCAGCATTTCCTCAAAATCCTGGATCGTCTCCATTGCTCACTGGTCCGTTTCTTTGCTTTTCTCTGCGAGAGCGCGAGCCCGCTCAACCATCTCAACATCGCGCCGGATTGACACAAGGGCTGACAGACGCTCTTGCGGCGTCCGGCGCTGCCAGAATTCCAAGTCCCAGCGTTCCGCATCCGCGAAGCTATAACAGCGATTTCCCTCCATACGCTTGCGGCGTTCGGCGGCATGCGCTGCAAGTATTTCCGACCTTGTGGGTGATTCGTTCATTGCGCTATTCATCTGTTTTTGCATCCGCCGCCGTCTCCTCTTTTGCGCCTTCACCATTTGACGCCGCCGCCGCGCCTTCTTCCGCTTCGGTGCCCGCTTCTATCAATCCTTCCTCTTCCTTCTCTCCCAGGCGCGCCACGCTGGTGACGCGGTCGCCTTCGTCGAGGTTGATCAGGCGTACGCCTTGCGTGGAGCGGCCGATGGTGCGGATCGTTTTGATCGGGCAGCGGATGGCCACGCCTTGATGCGTGATCATGATGAGCTCGTCGTCATCCACGACTTCCTTGACGGCCACGACGGCGCCGTTGCGCTCGGAAACTTTGATGTTGATGACGCCGATGCCGCCGCGCTTGATCAGGCGGTATTCATCCACGTCCGTCCGCTTGCCGAAGCCATATTCGCATACGGTCAGCAGCGTGGTATTCGGGCGCAGAATTTCGAGGCCGATGACCTCGTCGCCGGGGCGCAGCGTGATTCCGCGCACGCCCTGCACGTGCCGTCCCATCGGACGAAGGTTGTCTTCCTTGAAGCGCACGGCCATGCCGTTTTTCGTCGCGATGAAGACTTCCTGATTGCCCGTCGTCAGACGCACGTCAATCAGTTCGTCGCTCTTCTCGATCTTGATGGCGTTGATGCCGATCTTGCGCGGGTTCGAGTAAAGGTCGAGTTTGTTGCGCACGACCGCGCCGCGCTTGGTTACCATGACCAGGTACTGGTCGGCGGCGAAATCGCGCACGGGAACCATCGCCTGCGGCGTCTCGCCCGGATCGAGGGTCAGCATGTTGACAATGGCCTTGCCGCGCGTGGCCCGTCCGCCCTGCGGCAGTTCATAAACTTTGAGCCAGTGGCAGCGCCCGTGATTGGTGAAGAAGAGAATGTAGTTGTGCGTCGTGGCCACGAACATTTGCTCGACGAAGTCCTCGTCCTTCATGTCCATGCCCATGACGCCGCGTCCGCCCCGGCGCTGCGAGCGGTAGAGGCTGGTGGCGGTGCGCTTGATGTAGCCGGCGTGCGTGACGGAGACCACCATGTTCTCCTCGGCGATCAGGTCTTCGATGTCCATGTCGGCGGCGGCCTCGATGATTTCGGTGCGCCGCTTGTCTCCGAAGCGATCCCGGATCTCGATGAGTTCCTTTTTGATCTGCTTGAAAATCTTTTTCTCGTCGGCCAACAGCGCTTTCAGGCCGTCAATCAGGGTGTGGAGTTCCTTGGCCTCGGCGACGAGCTTGTCTATTTCGAGGTGCGTCAGGCGCTGCAACCGCATGTCGAGGATCGCCTGCGCCTGCGAGCGCGTCAGGCCGATTTCCTTCTGCAAGCGGTCGCGCGCTTCTTCCGGCGTCTGGCTGTTGCGGATCAGAGCGATGACTTTGGCGATCTGGTTCAGGGCTTTGAGCAATCCCTCGACGATGTGCAGGCGCGCCTCGGCATGATCGAGGTCGAACCTGGTCCGGCGCACGATCACTTCGCGGCGGTGGTCAATGAAATGCTGGAGCGTCTGGGTCAGCGACATATAGCGCGGCCGGTTGCTCACGAGCGCCAGCATGATGATCGGGAACGTGATCTGAAGCTGGGTATGTTTGTAGAGATTGTTGATGACGACTTCGGCCGGCTCGCCTTTTTTCAGTTCATAGACGATGCGCATTCCGTCGCGGTCCGATTCGTCGCGCACTTCGCCGATGCCCATGATTTTCTTGTCGCGGATCATCGCGCCGGTGTCTTCGAGGAGTTTCGACTTGTTGACGCCGTAGGGGATTTCCGTGACGATGACGGCTTCCTTGCCACCGCGCAGTTGCTCGGTGGCCACGCGTGCGCGCAACTGGATGCGTCCGCGCCCGGTCTCGTAGGCCTCGCGGATGCCCTGGCGCCCGCAGATGAAGCCGCCGGTGGGGAAGTCCGGTCCCGGGATGAATTTCATCAGTTCGCGCGGAGACATGCCGGGCTTGTCAATCAGCGCGCAACAGGCGTCAATGGTTTCAACCAGATTGTGCGGCGGAATGCTGGTGGCCATGCCGACGGCGATGCCCTGCGAGCCGTTGACGAGCAGGTTCGGGAAGGAGCACGGCAGGACCGAGGGTTCGCGTTCCGAGCCGTCGAAGTTCGGAGTCATGTCCACCGTGTTTTTGTCGTGATCGCGCATCAGGAGCTCGGCGAACCGCGACATGCGCGCCTCGGTATATCGGTAGGCGGCGGGCGGATCGCCGTCCACCGAACCGAAGTTGCCCTGCCCGTCCACGAGTTCATAGCGCATCGAGAAGTCCTGCGCCATGCGCACCATTGCGTCATACACGGCGGCGTCGCCGTGTGGGTGGTATTTACCGATGACGTCGCCGACGATGCGCGCGGATTTTTTGTAGGCTTGTCCGGCGCGCGCCAGTTGGTTCATGGCAAAGATGATGCGCCGGTGCACGGGCTTCAACCCGTCGCGCGCGTCGGGCAGGGCGCGCCCGACGATGACGCTCATCGCGTAGTCAATATACGAATTGCGCATCTCGTCTTCGATGTTGATGGAAACAATGTTTTGCCGTTGGTCCTGCATTCGGAACTCCTATAATAAATATTGCGCTCCCAAAGTTCAGAAATTTTACCCTCTGCAGCTCTGCATGTAAAGCCGGATCATTATAAATATAGGTTGCTCAAGGCGAATGATAACCAGCTAAACAGAGGCAGAATTTTACGCGCTCGCGCCCTGAATCGCCACTCATTAATTCACTTCAATATAGCGCCCATAACTCATTGAAAATCAGCACTCAATGAGATTAGCTATTTTTGCTTGGCGCCTGCTATTTGCTGCTTGGTTTCAGTTCCAGCCGCTCGCGCAATTTTAGATAAAAAGCGGCGCCCAGCAGGAACTCGATTTCACCCTGGAGCGATTGATAGGCAGGCGGGGCATCAGGCTGCGGTTGGGCGAGGCAGCGCAGGCGGGCGACGTCCACGTCTGCGCCCAAATATTGATAATTCTCTCTGCAGAGGATGGTCAGCAAATACTTGTCATTCTGATACTCGACGTAGTGAAGCGGGAAGACATAGCAGGTCATCATCTTCCATTTCGGGAGCGGCTCGCCCAGCGCCGCGGTCATCGCATTGAGCGCGCACAGCAGCCGGCCATCGGCGTCGAGGTATCCCAGCGAACAGATTCTTTCCTTCGTGTGTGCGAGGCAAGGTTCGCCGCAATCGCTCTCGTTGAGCCAGTCATTGGTTTGCAGGATGCGGCGCGCGATGATGCATTCAGGGGCGGCGACTTGGGCGATGGGGGATTTCAGATAAAGCAGGGCCAGACGCCGCACGTCGTGGATTTCATTCGGGGTCAGGTCCACCTCGAGGTCGGTGCAGCAGCTGCCTTTGCGCTTGCCGTTTTTCAACGCGTGCACGCAGTGGCAAGTATCGCAGGAAAATCGCCGCGTCACCAACTGCGGCTTGTCCACCAGGATATTGCCGATGTCAAGCGCGCCGC
>JAPLSP010000593.1 GCA_026398575.1 Candidatus Sumerlaeota bacterium
CGGCGCGATTAAGACGGTGGATATCGCGCGTGGTAGCGCGGTCGCTATGCTGATTGAGACGACCGCAGGCCTCATGCGCGATCCCGACGTCCGCTACGACGGCAGGAAGATTGTCTTCTCGATGCGCAAGGGCATTCAGGACGATTACAAAATATATGAGATCGGCGCGGATGGGTCGAACCTGCGGCAACTGACCTTCGCCCAGGGCGTAACCGACATTGACCCTTTCTATCTGCCCGATGGCTCGATTGTTTTTTCCTCGACGCGCGAACCGAAATACTGCATGTGCAACGTGCATATCATGGCCAATCTTTTCCGCATGGACGCGGACGGCGCCAACATCCATCAGCTGGGCAAAAATACGCTCTTCGAAGGCCATGGCGCGACGATGCCCGACGGGCGGATCGTCTATGATCGCTGGGAATACATTGACCGCAATTTCGGCGACGCGCAGAGCCTCTGGACCTGCAATCCCGACGGCACGAACCACGTCGTTTATTGGGGCAACAACACCGCCTCGCCCGGCGGCGTCATCGAGCCGCGCCCCATCCCGGGCACGCTGAAAATGCTGTGCGTCCTTGGCTCATGCCATGACCGCCCGTGGGGAGCGCTGGCGATTTTGGACCGCGAGCGCGGAATGGACGGACGCGAGCCGGTTGTAATGACATGGCCGCCCGACGCGGTCAATCTCGTTACGACAAAGGGCGATGGGCAATGGGACGTCTTCAAGCAGGTGAAGCTGAAATACGAGGATCCTTATCCGCTCAATGACAAATACTTCCTCTGCTCGCGCATGACGGGCCGGGGCGAAGAGATGGCGATTTATCTGGTGGACGTTTTCGGCAATGAAGTCCTCGCGCATGAAGAGGCGCCCGGCTGCTACGATCCCATGCCGCTCGCGCCGCGTTCGCGTCCGCCGGTGATCCCTGACCGCCGTGAATACGACGGCGCGGACGGGCGGTTCTATGTGATGGACGTCTATCGCGGCACGCATATACAGGGCGTCAAGCAGGGCGCCGCCAAATGGCTGCGTGTGATTGAGTCGCCGGAGAAGCGCTTCTGGACCGAGCCGGCATGGGGCGGACAGGGCGTCCATCGCCCTGCCATGAACTGGCATGATTTCTCGAACAAGCGCATCCTGGGAACTGTCCCTGTTGAAACCGATGGCTCGGCCTATTTCGCCGTTCCCTCGGGCAAGTTCGTTTACTTCCAGTTGCTGGATGCAAACGGCATGATGATCCAATCCATGCGTAGCGGAACCATGGTCCAGCCAGGAGAAAGCCAGGGCTGCATCGGCTGCCATGACGAACGCCGCACGGCGCCGCCCCTCCCTATCGCGATGTCAGACGCGTCGGACCCGTCGGACCGGTCTGAGAAAGCTAATCCCATCCCCTTGGCATTGAAGCGCCCGGCCAGCGCGATGAAAGGCTGGCATGGCGCGCCGCGCGAGTTCAGCTATCTGACCGAAGTTCAGCCGGTATTCGACAAGTATTGCCTCTCATGCCATGACTTCGGGAAGGAAGGCGGCAAGAAGCTGATTCTGGCGGGTGATAGAGACCTGACGTTCAACGCTTCGTATGAAGAGCTCTGGCGCAAGAAAACAATCGCTGCGATCGGCGCCGGTCCGGCGCAGATTCAACCGGCGTATTCCTGGGGATCGCATCCGAGCCTGTTGATAAAAAAACTTCGCGAAGGGCACAAAGGCGTCAAACTCGATCCGGAGAGTTTCGACCGGCTCGTCACATGGATTGACGTCAACGCTCCTTATTATCCGCGCTATGACACCGCGTATCCGAATAATCTGGCGGGGCGCGCGCCTCTGGAGTCCAGCCAGATTCAGCGGCTGACGGAACTGACTGGAATTCCTTTCGCCAAGCAGGCCACCCACAACAGCAATCCCGGTCCGCAAATCAGCTTCGACCGCCCCTCCCTTAGCCCTTGTTTATCCAAATTCGAGAGCAAGAGCGATCCGAAGTATTTGGAGGCGCTGGCGATCATCCAATCGGGCGGAAAAGCGCTGGCGGACCGTCCGCGCGGAGAAAGAACCGCGCAAGAAGATTTTCAAGCTTGTGAGGTTGACCAGCGGCGCCAGCATAAGTATGATGACCGTCAGCGGGCTGAGCTTCGGAACCTGGAGGCCATCCGCCAAGGTCGAAAAGTGTTCGACGAGAAATAGCGGCATTACAGAGATAATATCCATTCACTACACGAGGAGCACACAAGTGAGTCTGAAATCCATCCTCCCAAAATCCGTGTTTTGTGTCTCAATCCTGGCGTTGACGGCGCGGATTATCTCCCCGGCGTATTCCGCCGAAACCTATTTGTCTCCTTACGCCCTGGCGGCGGACAAAGACGGCAGGAACATTTATATCGCGGAATACACGGGCAAAAAAGTCGCGGTGTTCGACGTCGCCGGAGCGAAGGTCGCCAAGACGATTGACCTCAAGGAGGAAGCCAGCGGCGTCGCGCTTTCGCCCGATGGCGCCCTGATTGCAGCCACCGGCGCCGCGCCGGATGGAAAAGTCTATCTGATTGATGCCGCCAGCGGTTCGATCAAGGACACGCTCTCCGCCGGCCATACCCCGATGGCGCCCGTGTTCAGCCCCAACTCCAAAACGCTGTACGTCTGCAATCGCTTCAATGACGACGTTTCCGTTTTCGATCTCGCTTCAAAAAAAGAAACCGCGCGCATCAAGGTCAAGCGCGAGCCCGTCGCGGCGGTTCTGACCGCCGACGGCAAGTTCCTGTTCGTCGCGAATCTTCTTCTGGCCGGTTCGCTGGAGGGCGATTATGCCGCCGCCACAATTTCCGTCATTGACACCAGCACCCTGAAAGAAGTCACCGCCATCGGGCTTCCGAACGGCAGCTCCAGCGTTCATGGCATCTGCCTTTCGCCCGACGGACAATATGTTTATGCCACGCATGTCCTCTCGCGCTATCAGCTGCCGACCACGCAGCTGGAGCGCGGATGGATGAATACGAACGGCCTGAGCGTGATTGACGTGGCCAGCAAGAAGCTCGTCAATACCGTGCTGCTGGACAATGTGGACCTGGGCGCCGCCAATCCCTGGGGCGTGGCCTGCACGGCCGATGGACGGTTTGTTTGCGTCACGCACGCCGGCACGCAGGAAGTCAACGTCATCGAACGCGCCGCGATGCACGAGAAGCTGGCCAAAGCCGCCAAAGGTGAAAAAGTTTCCGAAGCCACGTCATCCGCCAACGACGTTCCCAATGATCTGTCATTCCTGGTTGGGATGCGCCGGCGGCTGAAGCTGCAGGGCAACGGCGCGCGCGGACTGGTCCTCATCGGGAACAAGGCCTACGCCGCCGAGTACTTCACCGACAGTTTAGGCGTGGTGGATATCGCTCCCGATTCGCGCCCCAATGCCAAATCCATGCCGGTGGGGCCGCAGACGCCTATGAC
>JAPLSP010000027.1 GCA_026398575.1 Candidatus Sumerlaeota bacterium
ATTGTCTTGCCAGACTACCATCGAGTCATCCCTGTTCGTTCATTACCGCGTCATCCACGCGCCGCAGGATGTTTTCGCCTTGCCTTCGCTGCCTGTGCCGAACAGAATTTTATGTGCCCATTTTGCGCGGCTAAAGGCATAAGTTTTTTCATTATTTTGTCACCCATTATTCTGTCAAAAAAAACACATTCCTCCAATGCCCTCCGAAGCCCCCATTGAGATCATCAAGATCGCCCACGAAAAGCCGGACATCCGTCAGCGAGTGCTGGACTATCTGGCGCCGCATGAAACCCATAATCTGTTCATCATCGGGAATCTGATCAGCAACTTCCCCGATTCCCATCTCTACGTCGCCCAGCGCGGCTCGCAATGGGCCGGCATCGCGGGATACTATACGCGTCCCAAGTCGCTGATCCCTTTTTCAACCGACCCGGAAATAGCGCGGGCGCTCGCTCATCACGTGGCCAGCGCCCAGCCCGTCATCGAATACATGAACGGCATCGAATACGCCGCGCGTCCGGCCTACGAGGCGCTGCTGGCGCTTGGCTATCGTCCCGCGAACGATCCGCGACAGGTATTCATGGAACTCGATCTCCCGCCCGGCGCCGACCTTCCCGTCTGGCCGTCCGAAGAAGCCGTTCGCCCCATGCGCAAGGAAGACGCTCCAGCCGTAGCGATGCTGGCGCGGCAAATCCAGCGCCCCAATGACCATTCGCCGCTGACACAAGAGGAGATCGCCCGAACGCTCCACATGGGACGCATAGTAGTTGACATCGAGGGCCAAATCGTCGCCACCGCCGCAACCAACGGCCTGGGCCTCCGCGCCTTCCAAATCCTGAGCGTCGCGACCGACCCCGCCCATCGCCGCCACGGCTACGCCCGCGCCGCCTGCGCCGCCCTGATCCGCTCCATGCAGCCGCGCGGCGCCCACAGCTGCGTCCTCTTCACCGACATCGCCAATACCGCCGCGCAAACCTGTTATCAAAGCCTCGGCTTCCGCATCACAGGCGATTACTATGTGTCGAAGTTTCTACTGGAGCAAAAACATGCCTAAAGTATTTCAAAAACATTCCTTGCATGACGTGACATGTCATCCAGGAATTCTGGCCTTGGCGCTTGTGATTGGCGCAGTCGGGACGCGACATCCGTGTTTTCAGAGCAATCCGTGGTTAAATTTCAACCGCGGATTACTCGGAAAAAACGGATGACAGGGAACGACAACATGTTGTCGTTCAGCGCGCGATAATAGACTAAAGCAATGCGCGTCAACTTGTGCGGGTGAATGCGCCGGCAGGGATGCCGGCGCTCCCAGTCGGCGCTCCCAGTCGGCGCTCCCAATGTCGCTCATGGTTGCTTTTCGAGGAGCTCGGACAGCAAGCCGATGAAATGGGGGGCGACGCGGATGTATTGGGTGAAACTTTTGCCCATGCCGCTCATGCCGGCGAGGGCGGGAGCGGCGCCTTTTTGCAGGACGTGGGCGAGCTTGGCGTCGGGTTTGCCTTCCTTCTGCGTGAGGCGGTAGGCGTAGCCGATGCCGTCGTCGAGGAGGAAGTTGGACCAAGCGCCCTTGGACGAGACGGGACAGCTGGTGTATCGGAATCCGCCGATGTCCTCCACCCATATATCGTCCACCAGGAATCGCGCTCCCATGATGATGCTTTGGGCCACGCGCGGATCGCTGGTTTCGAGGTGATAGAGTTTCAGGCCGGTGAGCAGAACGCCAACCATGAATCCGGCATTGCCGTAGTGGGCAGGCTCGCACAGGCAGTGGCCCGGAACCATCATCCGCCGCCAGCCGCCGCCGGCGGTGTTGAACTTGGGCTTGGGCGTCTGGCGCTCCAGGACGCGTTCGGTGATGATGCGCGCGGCGTTGAGATAGTAGGGATCGCCGGTGGCGCGATAGGCCGCCATTGTCAGGATCAAGTGCCAGCCCGAGTCGCGGCAGTTTGTGAAATCGTAGTTGGCCATCCGGTAGCTGTCGTAGTGGTCGGCGATCTCGAGAGCGGTCTCATAAGAGCGCCGGTCGCCGGTGAGGAAGTAGTGATCGAGATGGCCTTCGCACCAGGTGTGCGAAACGCTGAAGCCCCCGCGTGGCGTGCCGCGGTCTTTGCCTTCGAGCGGGCTTTGCTTCAGGTAGTCGCCGATGTGCCCGATGCAATGCGCGTAAACGCAGCCGACGCGTTCGGGCTGCGTGTGATAGTGGACGGTATCCACGTCGCGGTTGTGGATTTCGGCCTCCTCGCCAGCGCGCAGGAAGCGCAAGTCTCCGCTGCGCGCGAATTGCAGGAAGAAGGCGTGCTGCGTGTCGTATTCGATGTTTCCCCAATTGATGACGCGCTCGCCCCACCAGTCGCCGAAGTTGAACATGCCGTATTCGCGAATCTTCTCGCGGTCTTTCAGATACACATCGAGCGTGTCGTTGACCTTCTTATCGTAGTCCTTGACAAGCGCGCGGTTCGGATCGGCGATGGTTATCTCGCCGAACGCGCCCGAGTCGGCATACCATCGCGGCGGCGCAACGGCCATGAGCGGATGGTCCAGCGGCGGCGCGCTGCCATCGAGGCCCAACCAAACCTCATGCGTTTTGGTCATGCCCTGGCGTAATTTGTAGCCGCCGACCAGCCCCCCTGCCTGAGCGCTCCCCTGTCCATCCTGTCCACTCTTCTGTCCACTCCCTTGTCCACTCCCTTGTCCACCACCCCCCGCCACATCAAACCAGAAGAAGAGTTTGTGTTCCTCGAACTTGCCTTTGGCCCAATCGTATTCGCCCGGCTTGAGGCGCGGCATCAGCCAGAGCGTTAGACCATCGCGGCCCATCTCGATGTCCTTTGGATAGTTCTGCCAGAAATCGCGCACAAATATCGCCCCAACCGCGCCTGCAAGACGTTTGCCGCCGCCCTCGGATGAATCGAAATGGTCGTCCGTATGCTGCCGGACGAAGCGCGGTTCGCCGCGCATCGCGGGCAGCCGCCAGGCGAGGCTGCGGACGGTTGTGAATTCGTCGGGAGAGGCATCGTATCCGAACGTCATCAGCGCGCGCGCATAAGGCAGACCCGGATAAACGTGCACGCGTACGCTGAATGAGAATGCCGATTTTCCAATGCGCCCCGAGCCGCGCAGACAGCGGCGAAGACCTCCCTCCTCTTCGAGCGTAAGGTTCGTCATGGAAGCTTTATGTTCTTTGCCAGCTGCGTCAGTTAGGATCAGTTCGCCCAATTCCGGCAATGGCGCAGGCTTTAGTTCCGGCTCACTACGATAGATATCCGGGCTGCAAATCAGCGAATACTGCGCCGGTCCGCCACTATGGCGAAAATCCAACAGCAGCCATTTAATGCTTCCATCAGGCCAGCGCGCTGCGACCGTGGTTTGCATAGGCTTGGGCCTTGCGGCATCTACTGGGCTGTCGTGCAACCGGATGTTACGCGCGCTTCCAAACGCGCCTTGCGGAAATGGTATACCGCCGGTAACTGGCCATTCGCCTAGCTTTCCTGCGAGTTCGGCAGGCGGTTCCACTCGCAATGCAAAGATCATATTTTTTGTTGACTTCGGCTCGGAAAAAGGCTTCCAGGTGAACTCGCGCCAGCCGCTCGTCACCTCACGGCCATCGCGCGTCTGCGCCGTGATGCGATAGCGCACGCTGTCGCCCGGCTTCACGTCCGGCAGCGCGACGCGATGATTCTGCGTCGCCATCGGCTCCACGATCTTCTTCGCGTCCGCCCCATATTCGATTGCGCACGCCGTCGCCCAGGACGTGATCCACGTCAGCCGGTTTCCCGTCGCGGCAATTTCGCGCAATTCATAGAGCGGCGATCGCGCCTCGGGTTTGCGGCGCAGCAAGACAAGGTCTTCGGTGCGATAACTGCCGGCGCCAACGAGCGGACGCAACTGAATTTGATCGCCAGGCTTCAGGACGATTGGTTCGGTTGTAAAAAATAAATGCTGGTTATTGTCGTTGAAATCCGCCACGGCGACGCCGCGCTTCTGTCCGCCCGTATAAACGCCGATGAGCTCGCATCCGCCCGTGTCATAAAAAATAAAACCGACGTGGAACTTGCCCTCGGCGCCTTTCGGAACCGTGGCCGTGATGGCGCTGCCGGCGCTCGCCGCGCCAGCGCCCGAAGCGCCGCCCGAGCGCAGCGCATTGTCGGCGCGATATTCGCTTTTGTCGAAACGAAAGCCGTCGAGTTTGCAGTCGCGAATCCAAATCGGGACGTTCGCCGCGTCTTCCATCAGCGCGTTGATGCGCTCCAATCCCCACGTCTGCTCAACGCCGACGCTCTCGGTGAGGTCGCTTTCGAGCGCGATCTTCGGCTTGCCGCTGATGGCCGGACCTTTGGCCTCGAAGTAGCCGATCGAATCCACGCCCTGATGCGGCATCGTCGTTTCCGACAGAACGCTGAGGCGGAAGACCGACGCGCCATCGCGCTGCGCAAGGTCCACGTCATAGCTATAGAAGACATTGTTTTCGTGCAGGACGATCCGCGGCGGCGATGCGGAACGCGTCTTCCCGTCGGGCGTGTATGCGGTGACGCCAGGCGCCCCATTGCCGCAGTGCAACATGAACTCGCATCCATGTCCAGGCTGGCGTCCCGTGGCCTTGTTATCGTCCGCGTCGAGATAAAGCAGCAGTGATGAATTCGCCTGCGGATAGGCCGCAAGAAACTCGACACGCCAGATAAAACGGTTGCCGCCGGCGTTGGCAATGGCCACGCTCTTGATCGTCCGCGACGGATCCGCCGGCGCCTTGCCCGCCTTCGCCGCCGAGCGTTCCCATAGAGTGATGAACTGCTCCGGCGCATTCGGATTGCCCCCCAGCACGGCCTCGGCCGCGTCGGGAATCCCATCCATATCCGCATCCTGCGCCATCGCGCCTGCAGCCGCGCACAACCCCAATGCGAACCAGAAAAATCGAATGGTGAAAGATTTCATGTGAATACTACCTCTCATAAATTATTATCGCGCGCCTAACGACAGCATTTCGTCCTTCCTTATCATCCGTGGTAATCCTGTAATCCGTGGTCGAATATTAACCACGGATTACAGGATTACCACGGATACTGCATCGCGAAGTGGCATATTTTTACAAACGGAGTTTGGAAAAATCCCGGCCCTTGTCAGTGGGTTTGCGGATATTCCCAAAATGCCGCTATGCGCTAACAACAGAAAAATTGCACACTTTCCCCGCAACGCAAGCAAAAAAAATGTTTTCGATGAAATGCGCTTTGATTTTAATTTTGGCAATCCTTTAGCCAATTTTTATAAAGCCACCACAGAGACACCGAGGCACAGAGAAATTCACAAAGAGCATTTTCAATCATTTCTGAGCGCATTTCTCTGTGCCTCGGTGTCTCTGTGGTGAGTTTATCTTTATGCAGCTAAAGACCTATATCGCTCTCTCCCCGCCCATCTACAAAAAAGAATCCGGCGCCAGCTTCTCGGCCAAGAACCACGAAGAAGCCGTGGAGCTAACCCGCCAAGTCGCCAAAGAAACCGCCTGCGACATCATTGACGTCCACGCAGGCGCCAGCAACCACCCCGAATGGTTCGCCGACGGCGTCCATCCCACCGATGAAGGCAAATCCGCCATCGCCAAAACCATCGCCGAGGCGATCAGAAAAAAAAAGAAGGATTGAGGTTCTTTTTTCATTTTTCAAACGCAAACTATCTTTTCGGTAATCATTGCTGGCGTCTGGCAAACGAAAACACGGGAAAAACCTTGACACGCGAGTCAGGCAGACGTTTTTATCGCTCGTATCCAAATGTGCAGCGCATCATGCGTTGCTCTAGCAAGATTTCAGAAAGCAGAAGTTAATTGATTTCGACTCGGCGATTTATCGCATCCTCAAGCAACCGTATCCCCGTCAAAACATATACTCTAATATCAGCGATTCTCTTAGGTGGCGTAAATAATTTAAGTTGACAAGTGGCCTCAGCATTCGTTATTTCTGCTGCCCATGAGCAGCGACGATGATGATCTCCGGCGGCACTTCAGCATGATATGGCCGCATTTGAATGAGCGCGCCCGCCGTCTGGTGGCCGCTGGTAAAGCCGTCGAACTCGGCTACGGCGGCGTTTCCCGAGTCAGCCGCGCGTGCGGCCTGTCGCGCATGACGCTCACGAAAGGGATTGGCGAATTGCAGGCCGCGCCGCTGGCCCCGGGGCGGGTCCGGCGCCCGGGCGCCGGACGCCATGCGTTGACGGACAAGGACCCCGGACTCTTGCCGGCGCTGGAGGCTCTGGTCGAGCCCCTGACGCGGGGCGATCCCGAATCGCCCTTGCGCTGGACCTGCAAAAGCACCCGGACGCTGGCGGCGGCGATGGCGGCCCGCAAGCACCCGGTCAGCCATGCCAAGATCGCGCAGCTGCTGGACAAGGCCGGCTACAGCCTGCAGGGCAACCGCAAGACCGAGGAAGGAGAAGACCATCCGGATCGCGACGCGCAATTCCGCCATATCAACACCGCCGTCCGCAAGGCGTCGCAG
>JAPLSP010000113.1 GCA_026398575.1 Candidatus Sumerlaeota bacterium
TCGTCGTCTATTGTCTTTGGAATCTTGGCCAGTTTGGGGTCCTTGTAGTCCATGGGGTCCTTGCTGTCCTTGCGGACTTTTGCCCGATTCCCGATCCCCGATTCCCGATCCCCGATCCCCGATCCCCTAATCTCGATTCCCGATCCCCGAAATTCTCGCGGCGGGCGGCCATAAATTCTGTGGAAGGCCTGGGCGAAGTATTCGCGGGAGCGGTAGCCGCAGGCGCGCGCCACTTCCGGGACGCTCAGGCAGGGTTGCTCTTTGAGCAGTCGCGCGGCCAGCGTCATCCGGCAATGATTCAGAAAATGCATGGGCGCCTCGTTGGTGAGGCGGCGGCAAAGGCTTGTGAAGGCCGTGATGCTCAAGTGGCAATGCGCGGCCATCTCTTCAACGCTCCAGGGATGCGCCAGCGCGGCGGGATCGGCGGTGAGCGCGTCGAGAAACATCTGAACGGTGCGCTCCGTGGAGGAGAGATAGTCATTGGGCGCCGGCTTGCGCGCGCGCAGCAGTTCGAGCGTCATGAGCAGCATCTCATTGAGATAGATGATCAATCGCGAGGCGCGCAGTTCGTCCGCCCCGTTTTCCACGGCGTGCGCGATGCGACGCCAGCAATCGCGCAAGTTTGCCGCTCCGCGCCAGATGGGACGCTCCGTGGCGCGCAGGAGGGTTGTCAAGTTTTTCAGATCATCCTTGGACAAAGCCACCCAGGCGGGCCAATGCCAGGCTTGATGCGGGCGGCGCACGCCGACGTCAATCAGAGCCCAATGCAGCCGTCCGGGCTTGACACAAGGGTCGCCCTGGCGATGCGGCTGCCAGGGGCGCGTGATGGTCAGATCGTTGGGTCTCATTTCGTGCAGGCGCCCGTCCACAAGTAACGACAGCGCGCCGGTTTCGAGAAAGGTGAATTCGATGCCTTCGTTGCGATGCACTTCCATGCTCCATTGCTGTTCGCCGATGGCGTCCCAATAGCCGATGGTATTCAGGCCGGGTAGTTCATGTTTGCCCAGGCGCTTACCCGGGTAGCTGCCGCGTCCGAGACATACCAGATGAATCTTGCCGTGCGCGGCGGCCTGCAATTGCGGTTCGCAGTTGTCTATATGATAGACGGCGCCATGATCTTTATAAACGGGCTCGAGGCGGGACATGGGCAATTCACAATGTAAGAAATTCGCAAGTTTATAAAAAACTACATGACAGGAAAACGGCAAATAGGTTAGTAGTTAAGAAAAGCAAAAGTCAAGTCCCGATTTTTGGAGTCAAGCTATGGCTTGGACGTCGCGCGAGCGGGTAATGGCGGCATTTGCGCATGAGGAATCGGACCGCGTTTCGGCGTGGTGTGGTTCCTCCGCCGAATTCTGGTCAAAGGCCAAATCGCACCTGAAACTGGATGACGAAGGATTGCGCGTTCGATTTGGCGATGACTTCCGCCGCGTTTTCGCGCGCTATGCGGGGCCGGAATTTCCGCTCACGCATTCTGGCGCGACGTGCTGCACGGTTTTCGGCGTCGAGCGCGAGGGCCTGGGCTATGGCCAGCCGATCGGACATCCACTCGGCAAAGCGACGACGGTCAGGGAGATTCATGACTATCCCTGGCCCGATCCCAACTGGATGGACGTCTCCAGAATTCGTGAAGAGGCGCTTCAATGGAAAAAACAATATGCGATTCTGGGCGGGGACTGGTCGCCCTTCTGGCACGACGCGATTGACTTGATGGGGATGGAAAACCTCTACGAAAAGATGTGCATGGAGCCGGAAATGGTGGATGCGCTCCTGCAACACATGGTGGACTATTATGTGGAAGTCAGCCGGCGCATCTTCGACGCGGCGCAGGGAGCGCTGGACATTTTCTTCATCGGCAATGATTTCGGCAGCCAAGGCGGACCGCTCCTGAGTCCGGCGCTTTTCGAGCGATTTATGACGCCGCACTTGACAAGGCTGGCGCGCCTGGGGCATGGTTACGGATTGAAAGTCCAGCTGCACTGCTGCGGAGGATTTTTTCCGCTGATCCCGATGATGATCGAGGCGGGATTGGACGGCCTTCATGCGATTCAGCCGTGCTGTGGCGGGATGGATCTGCGCCGATTGAAACAGGAATTTGGCGGCAAACTTTTATTCAATGGCGCGATTGACTCGCATCATGTCCTGATCAAGGGGACGCCGCAGACGGTGCGCGATAAGACGCGCGAAGTGATCGCGATCATGGCGCCGGGCGGGGGATACGTGGCCGGCGCGAGCCATGACAGCATCCTCGAGGAAACGCCGGTTGAAAACGTGCTGGCGATGTTTGACGCGGTGAGGGAATTTGGGGGCTATGGCAGGTGAGCGGAAAGGAACGCAAGGGACCCAAGGGACGCAAGGGACCGGAGGGACGTGAGGGACATGAGCTTAGGTCTCTCAGGTCCCTTGGGTCCTTGAAAGCCGCGCCAAGTATTGTGTGGCTTACAGGTATATCAAGGAGGCGTCTGATTTATGAAGCGAATGACGATCCGGAATATCGTCTTTGCGCCGGCTGTTGCCGCGCTGTGTTTATGGGCTTGCCTGGCGGCGCGGGCGGATGAGGCGAAAATTCAGGAATATAGTAAGCTGGCCGACGACACGATCGCGCAAGGGCCGTTCAAGGCCGATTGGGATTCGCTCAAGGCGCACAAGGATCCCGAGTGGTTTCGCGACGCCAAGTTCGGCATCTATACGCACTGGGGTCCGGTGACGCTAGGGGCGGACGGCGCAAAGTCGGGGATGGAGTGGTATGGGCAGCAGATGTATCTGCCGAATCATGCCGCCTTCAAGTATCATCAAGAGCGCTTCGGCGATCAGAAAACCGTGGGCTATAAGGACATCATCCCCAAGTTTACGGCCGAGAAATTTAACGCCGAGGAATGGGCGGAGCTGTTTGCGCGCGCGGGAGCGAAGTTTGCCGGGCCGGTGGCCGTCCATCATGACAACTTTGCGATGTGGGATTCGCAGGTCACGCGCTGGAACGCCAAAGCCATGGGGCCGAAGCGCGATACGACGGGCGAGCTGGAAAAGGCCATCAAGAAGCGCGGCATGAAATTCATCACCACGTTTCATCACGGATGGGCCTGGGGATACTACCAGCCCGCTTTCGATTATGACGCCGCCGACGCGCAGTACCGCGACCTCTATGGCGAACCGCACAAGAAAGACGACAAGCCGACGCAGCGCTATCTGGATCAATGGCTCGCCATGACGCAGGAAGCGGTCGTCAAGTATAAGCCCGATCTGATCTGGTTCGATTTCGAGCTGCAAAGAGTCATCCCGCCGGACTATCAGAAGCGCATGTTTGCCTGGTATTACGACTGGGGCGCGAAGAACGGGATCGAGACCGGCGTGGCGATGAAGCACCGCGAGATACACCAATACACCGGCATCCTGGACTTCGAGCGCGGGCGCGAAGACAAGCTGAAGGAATACATCTGGCTTACCGATTCATCGCTCGGGCCCTGGTTCCACCACGACTGTATTCCCTATCGTCCGCTGGGACAGATCATCACGGTCTTTGTGGATATCGTTTCGAAGAACGGCTGCATGTTGCTGAACGTCGGCCCGCGCGCCGACGGAAGCATTCCGGACAAGGCCAAGGAATATCTGACCGGGATCGGCGACTGGCTGAAGGTCAATGGCGACGCGATCTACGCGACGCGCCCGTGGGAAGTGTTTGGCGAAGGCCCGACGCGCGGCAAGGGCGGCGGCTTTGTGGAAGGCAAGGATGCCGCATTCACGGCCAAGGACATTCGCTTCACGCGCGGCAAAGACGGCGCGCTCTATGCTATCGCGCTGGCATGGCCCGCGGATGGCAAGATTGCGATTCGTTCGCTGCGCGCGGCGGCAGCGGCGCAGGACAGCGGCAAGATCACGCGGGTTGAACTGCTGGGAAATCCCGGCGACTTGAAATGGTCGCGGACGGAAGCGGGGCTGGAAGTGGCGATGCCCGAAAAGAAGCCGTGCGAATTTGCGTACGCGTTCAAGATCACGGGCGAAAATTTGAAAGCCGCGCCGGTGGAAGAAGCGCCCGCGGCTTCTGCGGCGCCAACGCGTCCGGCGGCGGATGGCTCGATAACGCTGGCGCCGGAGAACGCCGTGCTTCATGGCGGGAAAGTGCGCTTTGAAGAAAAGAATGGCGACAAGTATATCGCGGCATGGGACAACCCGGCGGATTGGGTCTCGTGGACGATTCAATTTCCTGCTGCGGGCGCTTACAAGATAGCGGTTGGTTGCAGCGCCGCCACGAAGGAAGTCGAATTCAAAATCGAGCTGACGGCGAAGGAGTTTGCGGGCGCGAAACTCTCGAGCGCAGCCTCGAAAACAAAGGGCTGGTATGATTACGCGACAGTCCAGGCGGGCAGGATCGAAATTTCCAAGGCGGGCGCTTATACCCTTTCTGTTCGCGCGAGCGACGCAGCCAAATGGAAAGCGATGAACATCCGCGAAATCAAACTGTCGCCCGAAAAGTAGGCGCGGCCCGCTGGACCGCGCGAATGTGGAGCTCCGATCGCATACTTAGTACTCATATTCGAAATTACGATCTCATAAATAAATCGCAAACTCTCATGTAAAAATACGTTACTGGATTTATGACTTAGAGCACTTAGGGAAACTGGATTGCATACATACGGCAAAAATTTGGCGTCAAATTGCATAGATGCTTCTATGCGATTCATTTCATATCAGGAGGGTATCATGTTTAAGAAACAGAATTCAAAGCGCGGCTTCACGCTGATCGAACTGCTGATCGTGATTGCGATCATTGCGATCCTGGCTCTGATCGCCATCCCCAACTTCCTCGAAGCGCAGACACGCTCGAAAACCGCGCGCGTTAAGGCGGACATGCGCACGATTGGAATTGGCATGGAATCCTACTTTGTGGATTGCCAGGATTATCCGCCGAACTATAGCGGAAGCGATGAAATGAATAGCTACAAGCACCTGACGACGCCAGTTGCCTATTTGACCTCCATTGGCATTGATGTTTTCAATTTCGCCAATAAAGATCCCAATCGCAGGCAGTTTGTTTATGGCAGGCATTCAAATCCTTATATAACGGTAGGCACAGGGGTTCCGGTTTCAAATGCGACCTACCAAACGTATATGGATACTCAAAATAAAACCGGCATTCTATGGACAATTGCCTCGTATGGCCCGGATCTGGATGATGATGCATTATGGTTCATTAATAATATTATTGATCCGATCCTATGCGCCAATAAAAGCTATGATCCGACAAACGGAACGATCTCGAATGGCGACCTCGTCCGTTGCGCAAAGGGCTGCATACCGAATATTTAGTAAAATCGAGCGCAATCTCCCAGCGATATTTTTGTGACTGGAAAATTTGTTTTGAAATTTTTAACGTGTAATTATTATCAATAAGGAGAATCTGTCATGCTGTTCCGAAAAAAACTGATCGTTGTCTTTTTGTCGCTGAGTTTTTTGTCCGGCGCAATTGGCGTTGCGGCCCAGGAAGCCACCTCAGCCACACAGCCCTGGCTCAAAGGCTCGCCAGAGCGAATGGAGCAATGGAAGGACCTGCGATTCGGGATGTTCATTCATTGGGGTCCGGTCAGCCTCAAAGGCGTGGAGATCGGCTGGGGGCGCGGCAAGGCTTTTCCAGATCAGAAACAAGGCGGCAGGGGTACCGTGCCGGCGGCGGAATATGACAACCTTTACAAGGAATTCAACCCGACGCTCTTCAACGCGGATGAATGGGCGGCGATCGCCAAAGAGGCCGGCATGAAATACATGGTGCTGACGACGCGCCATCATGATGGCTTCAGCATGTTCGACACGAAGCAGAGCGACTATAAAATCACCTCGCCTCAATCGCCGTTCAAGCGCGACGTTACAAAGGAATACTCCGAGGCCTGCCGCAAGGCAGGCTTGTGGCTGGGATATTATTATTCGCCGCCGAACTGGCAGCATCCGGACTATCGCACAGCAAGCCACAACGAAAAATTCATTCCTTTTTTGCACGCGCAACTCAAAGAGCTGATGTCGAACTACGGCAAGGTGGATATCCTGTGGTTCGACGGCCTCGGCGGCAAGGCGGCGGATTGGGACGCGGAAACCATCTTCAAGATGGCGCGGCAGCTGCAGCCGCAGCTCGTCATCAACAACCGCTGCGGACTGCCGGCGGATTGGGATACGCCCGAGCAAAAAATCGGCGCATTCAAAAACGACCGCCCCTGGGAGACGTGCATGACGATCTGCCACCAATGGGCGTGGAAGCCGGGTGACACCATGAAGTCGCTCAAGCAGTGCCTTCAAACGCTCATCACCTGCGCGGGCGGCGACGGCAATCTGCTGTTCAACGTCGGGCCGATGCCGGACGGGCGGATCGAGCCGCGGCAGGTCGAGCGCTTGAAAGAGATGGGCGCCTGGCTGAAAAAATACGGTGAAGCGATCTATGGCACGCGCGGCGGCCCGTTCAAGCCCGGCAAATGGGGCGCTTCGACGCACAAGGGCAATACGATATATCTGATGGCGTTCGATTGGGGCGCGGAGGGCGCGCTGACGCTGCCGGCGATCTCCAAGAAAATCACCGGAGCCAAAACGCTGACGGGCGGCGAGGCGAAAGTCAAACAGGAAGATTCGGGATTGACCATCGAGCTGCCGGCGGCGGATCGCCAGGAAATCGCGACCGTGATTACGCTCGAACTGGACGGCCCGGCCAAGGACATCGCCCCCGTGGCCAAGCCGGGAGACGTCCAGACGGAGGCGCCCAGGAGAGGCGCGCAGGCGGCCCCCAAGATTGATATCGAGAAGGGCAGTTTGAGCGAAGGCAAGAAGGCCGCAGCGTCAATGGTCTATCAGAACAACGAGAACTTCGGCGCGGACAAGGCCATTGACGGCAATGGCGGCTCACGCTGGGCAACGGACAGCGGAACAGAGAAGGCATGGCTGGAAGTGGACCTGGGCGCGCCAACGGAATTCAATCGCGTGAAGATCAGCGAGTGCGTGCAATTTGGCCAACGCATCGAGTCCTTCGAGCTGCAATACAAGGATGGCGTGGCGTGGAAGACGATCTTCAAAGGCGACAAGATCGGCGCGAATTTCGAAAAGAAGTTTGATCCCGTCAAGGCGCAGTCCGTGCGGCTCAATATCCTGCAGGCAAGCGACGGCCCGACGGTCAATGAATTCCAAGTCTTCAACGACGCCAAGAAATAATTCGTTCGGAGTTCCATCTTTAGTGTTTGTAGTTCCATCTTTAAGTGTTTGTAGTTCCATCTTTAGATGGTGTTTGTGGTTCAACCTTTAGGTTGTGTTTGGAATTCAACCTTCAGGTTGAATTTCAACCAGCAAAAAAAAAAGGGAGTTTTCCATGAAACAACCGGCGTTTGCTATAGCCATGGCAATTGCTTCTATGCTGGTTGCGATATGCAGCAACATGCAGGCGCAGGACGCCCCGGACGCAAAACCCTGGCTGAAAGCCGATCCCAAACGCATGGAGGCATGGAAAGACCTGCGCTTCGGAATGTTCATTCACTGGGGATCCGTCAGCCTGAAGGGAACTGAAATCGGCTGGTCACGCGGCGCGGAACGTCCGGGCGTGGGCGGCAAGGGCGAAATTCCCGCCGATGTCTATGACAATCTCTACAAGCAATTCAACCCAACGCTCTTCAAGGCGGATGAGTGGGTGCAGATCGCCAAAGACGCCGGGATGAAGTACATGGTGCTGACCACACGCCATCACGACGGCTTCAGCATGTTCGACACCAAGCAATCCGACTACAAGATCACCAGCCCGGATTGCCCGTTCAAGCGGGACGTTGTCAAGGAATACAGCGAAGCCTGCCGGAAGGCGGGATTGTGGCTGGGGTATTATCATTCGCAGCCCGACTGGCGCCATCCGGACTACATGACGGCGAACCATGCCAATTATGTGAAGTACCTGCATGGGCAGGCGCGCGAACTTCTCACAAACTATGGCAAAGTGGATATCCTCTGGTTTGACGGCCTCGGCGGAGACGCCAAGCGCTGGGACGCCGAAAACCTTTTCAAGATGATGCGCGGGTTGCAGCCGGACGTAATCATCAACAACCGCTGCGGACTGCCGGGCGACTGGGATACGCCCGAGCAGACGGTCGGGACATTCAAAATCAACCGCCCCTGGGAGACATGCATGACGATCTGCCAGCAATGGGCGTGGAAGCCGGACGATCGGATGAAGTCGTTGAAGGAGTGTTTGCAGACGCTGCTGCGCTGCGTGGATGGCGACGGCAATCTGCTCTTCAACGTCGGGCCGATGCCGGACGGGCGCATCGAGCCGCGGCAGGTCGAGCGCCTGAAAGAAATGGGCGCATGGCTGAAATCCAACGGCGAGTCGGTCTATGGAACGCGCGGAGGGCCGTTCAAGCCGGGCAAGTGGGGTGGCTCGACTCACAAGGGAAACACGATCTATCTGCATGTCTTCGATTGGGGGAACGCAGGCGCGCTGGCATTGCCGGCGATTAAAAGGAAGGTCTTGAAAGGCGCGCTGCTTGGCGGCGGCGGCGAGGCGGAAGTCAAACAAACGACGGAAAGCATTACGGTAAAAGTGGCGGCGAACAAGCGCCAGGAAATCGCAACGGTGGTGGCGCTCGAGTTGGATGGCCCGGCCAGGGATATCGCGCCCCGAAGCGTGACGGCGGCGGGCGCGGCGCCAAACTTGTGCGAAGGCAAAAAAACCAGGGCTTCGAACGTCTATCAAAACTTGTTGGCGGAGTTCGGGCCGGACAAGGCGCTGGACGGCGACATGGAAACGCGCTGGGCGACGGACGAAGGCGTCAGGCAGGCGTGGCTCGAAGTGGACCTGGGCACGCCGCAGACGTTCAACCGCGCCATCATCAATGAGTGCGTGGAATATGGCGCGCGCGTGCAATCCTTCGAACTGCAATCCAAGGAAGGCGAGAGTTGGAAGACGTTCCACAAGGGAGCAAAAATCGGAGAGGCCTTCGATCAGCGAATCGAACCGGTCACGGCGCAATTCGTGCGGCTCAATATCCTGCAAGCGAGCGACGGTCCGACGATATATGAGTTTCAAGTGATGAACGACAAGGGCAAAGCAGCGGTTCGATCGGCGATTTCATCCGGCGTGGCTCGATCGGCGGTCCCAACCAGCGCGCCTCTGAGCCAGGGCAAACAGGCGCGGGCGTCAAACGTCTTTGGAAAGAGCGCCGGCTTCGCCGCAAACAAAGCCGTGGATGGTAACAAGGGCACGCGTTGGGCGACGGACGGCGGAGTCCATCAGGCATGGCTTGAAGTGGACCTGGGCACGTCACAAACCTTTAATCGCATTGTCATCAATGAATGGACGAATGCGGGCGAGCGCATCGAGGCCTTCGAGCTGCAAACTAAGGACGGCGAGAACTGGAAGACGTTCCATACGGGAACCAGCATCGGCGCGGATTTCGACGAGAAGTTCGATCCCATTACAGCGCAGGTGGTTCGGCTCAATATACTGCGCGCGAACGAAGGCCCAACGCTGAATGAGTTTCAGATCTTCAACGATCAGAAAAAGTAGATTTGGCGTGCGATGGAAGAAGGCAGCTTGAATCTGCTGAGGCGCTAAAGCCGCTGAGTCTGGATGATCCGACGGGTCTGATTGGTCCGACGAGTCCGACCGGTCCGACTGTCCACTTGATCCAAAAGCCTGCAACACCAAATCATCAAAGGGAGGCCAAAGAAATGAAACGCTATGGGATGGTCCTGAAGCTGCGTCCGGAAAAATACGAGGAGTATAAGCGCCTGCACGCGGCGGTCTGGCCGGACGTGCTGAAGATGATCAAAGCGTGCAACATCCGCAACTACTCGATCTATCACAAGGACGGCTATCTCTTCAGCTACTTCGAATACACCGGCAAAGACTTCGCCGCCGACATGGCGAAAATGGCCGCCGATCCCACGACGCAAAAATGGTGGGAAGTCTGCATCCCCTGCCAGGAGCCGCTTGCGACGCGCGCCGAGGGCGAGTGGTGGGCGAATATGGAAGAGCTGTTTCACCAAGACTAGGAGCTTGTCCAGCGCCTATAGGTCAGCTGCTTTAGCCATGAAATAGTCTATCCTTATTATTTAGATCAAATCTGAGCCTCTCCTGCGGTTGAGGGATTACCAGGAATATAGGCGGTTGTAGATTCATTCACGTTGGCAAGCTTCCCAGATTGAACTAACGATTGTATAAATGAAAAACGACATCGAAGTAAATCACAGGAGGCAATAGCAAGAGGCATATTCGCTTTATGGGAAAGCGGTCAAAGTAATAGTAATAGCGAAGGCCGTATAACATGATAACAGTCCAAAACAGAAAGCACGCTGAATAAAGCACCACAAGTGTCATTCCATCAATGGTGGCAATGAAGCTCAAGAGATAACATATCAATGCGCCTAATAGAAATCCCCACCCCGTTGCCATGGAGTAAATCTCTCGAAAAACAATCGTATCCCAATAAGCAGTATTTTGAATGATTATCGCAGCTATCGTCATCACCTGGCAGCTGAATATCCATCCAAGCGACTTTCCATCTTTTCCAATTTCAAAATCCAGCAGACGCATTGATACGTCCCCTGTTTCGGCGCTCCAAAAGAACGGCTATTTGCTCCAGCTCTACGCTGATATCTTTAGCCAGCTTAACCGACACGTATGCCTTTAGCCGCGCAAAATGGGCACATAAAATTCTGTTCGGCACAGGCAGCGAAGGCAAGGCGAAAACATCCTGCGGCGCGTGGATGACGCGGTAATGAACGAACAGGGATGACTCGATGGTAGTCTGGCAAGAC
>JAPLSP010000284.1 GCA_026398575.1 Candidatus Sumerlaeota bacterium
TACTCCAAGAGCTGGCGCTATTCCTTGCCGCATAGATGAAGGGCATCCAAGGAGTTGATCATGTCTCAGAGACGCGAGTTTCTTATAGGCGCGGGCGGCGTTGTTGCGGGGTTTTTTGCCGCCGGATTTGCAGGCTGCGATGAACCAAAGGACGCAACGAGTGGCGCGTTGCCAAAGGGGAAGATCAAGGACGTCCTGATTGAGAAGGATTGCGTGCAGATTGAGAGCGAGGAGGGGATGGTGGGAAGGTTCGCTTTACGGGGCGGGCCGCGGCAGTGTTTGGAGCCGATGGCGGAGAAGGTTCGCGGGATGTTGGTGGGGAAGGAGGTGTTTCAGAGCGATCTCGATGGCGAGATGCTATGGGAGGGGGTTTATCCGGGGAAGGCGAAACTCTATGCGGAGGGACGCGATCCGCTGACGGGGGAAGTGATCGCCAACAAGCCGCGTCCGGGCAATGCGCGGCATACGAAGACGGGGGAAGTCTTTCAGGCTTTCAGCTCGGTGGATATTGCGCTGTGGGATTTGCGCGGCAAGTTGATGAAGAAGCCGGTGTATCAGATTATTGGGAAGATCGGGAACGCTGGCAATAGCGCAACCAGCGGGCGCGAACGCATTCTGGTTTATTGGCGGCCGGGAGAGCCGAAGAATTTGGATGATGCGCGCAAGCGCGGGCGCGACGCTTACGATCAGGGATATCGCACGCAGAAATGGTATTTCCTCAACGGGCCGAAGGAAGGCGCGAAGGGGATGAAGGAGAACGTCGAGTTGGTTCGCGTCTTGCGTGAGGAACTGGGGGCGGACGCCAAGCTCATGTTCGACAATCACAACATGCGGCATCTGGACGACGTGGAGTATGCGGTCTCGCTGGCCAAGGCGCTGCTGCCGTACAAGATTTTTTGGCTGGAGGAACCGGTCTGCCCCGAGCACGTCGAAGGCTATGCGCGGATCAAGGGCGAGACGGGGATTCCGCTCGCGGGCGGCGAGCATCTATATACGCGATGGCCGGTCAAGGCGTTCCTCGAAAGGAAGTGTTTGGACTTTGTGCAGTGCGATCCGACGTGGTGCGGCGGCATTTCGGAGTGGCTGAAGATTTGCGCGATGGCGAAGGAATATCCGGGCGTCAAGGTCGTCCCGCACATCACCAGTCCCTGGACCGCGGCGCCGCAGTGCGTGGCCTCGCAGCCCGAGGCGCTTTGCCCGATCTGCGAATACAACTCGGAAGGCGGCGCGGGAGCGCTGGCCAAGCGCATGAGCCGCGACCAAGCGAGCGGCGAGATGATGATGACGATGCCGGCGGAGGCGGGGGTGGTTTGAATTGAGGGAGCATGTGGATAGAACACGGATGCAACGGATCGGGCGGATCGCCACGGATCATTAAAAAATCTGTGATGATCCGCCCGATCCGTCGCATCCGTGTTCTATTTTATGCTTTATGTTTTTTCCACGATCACTTACCCACAAACCAAATCTTCGCCGTGGGATCGGTTTTGAGGAAGGTCAGCAACAGATCGGCGACTTTGCGCTGGCCTGAACTGCTGGGATGCGTGCCGTCGCCGCCAAGGTCTTCGCGCTTATAAACCAAGTCATCGCCCTTGCGGCCTTTTTCGCCGGCGGACCAGAGATACGGGCCCCATAAAAGCAACGGCGACTTGACGGCGACTTTGGCCGGATCACAATTCAGCTCGGGCGCGCCTTTGATCTGATCCTGGATCAGCGAGCGCAGCGAGAACGCTTCTTCATAAGCAAAAGGTTCGGGATTGAGCTGTATGACAGCGTATCCGGCGTAGATGCGGCTTGAAAGATACGCCAGTTTCAGATTGGGGAAGCGCTGTTTGAGCTGATTCAGGACCGTGACCATGCGCTCTTTCATTTCCTGGGTGTGCTTGGGGTATTCGCCAACGCCGGCCGGCCCGCTGCGCGCTTGTTTAATCCAGGTAGCCTGGACCTGCGCCGCCGTAACGTTCGCCGCGCGCAAACGTTCGTCCATGACCTTCCAGGGGTCGCGTCCGCCCGTACGCTCTTTGCCGGCGCTTTCGGACCATGCCAGCACTTCCATTCCGCCCTGCGCGCAGTCCACGATGACCACGCGCGGCGACTTGGCCGGGTCGGCGTTCGCCAGCGGCATGAACGCCGAAAATTCCTGCGTTGTGTTCGACATGCCGTTCGAGATGAAAACGATCTTTCCGTCCGGCGAGGGCTTGCCTTCGGCGTCGAGCGGCTGAATCTCGCGCGCCAATTTCAGCGCCGCGTTCAGATGCGCCTCGGGCGGAACGTTCTTCCCGCCGCCATAGAGGCCGCCGTCTTCGCCCTTGTATTTGTCGTCCGCTCCCATGTCGGTCAGCGGCTTGAGCGTCGCCAGCAGCGCTTCGTCAGCGACGGGCTTGCCGCGCTCGCCGGGCTGTCCCGGCTGACCCGGCGCATTGCGTCCAGGTTGCGCCTGGCGCGCCTCATAGGCTTTCTTCGCCTTTTCAAGATACGCCTTGTCCTCATCGCTCACCTTTTCGCCTTGCATCATGCGTTGTCGGATTTGGCGGGCGCGGTTGAAGTCTATCGGCTCTTCCTTCGCGGGTTGCGCGAGGGCGGCAAGCGTGGCGAAGGCGCCCGCCAACAACAAACCGCAAACCGCCGCCAGGATTCGGTGTTTGGCGCCGATTGCGCGCCGTTGGGAGATTGCAGCTTTGAATGTGTTCATAACTCCTCACTCCTTTCATAACAATGCAGGTGATAAGCATGCCATATCTTGATTGCAAAGGCAAGCCTCCATTTGCCTCTCTTGCGTGCTGGGGATATGCTTAGCGGTACAAGCGGCCTCCACAAAATCTTAGTCGCCTAGAAATAAACAACGCTGCCAATCCAGATTGGCGCCGCATGGTAGGCCGTCCCGCTCTGCCGGGCGGCCAACGCGCGCCAAGGCCGCCCGGCGGTGCGGGACGGCCTACCATACAGCGCCAGCTTCGTTTAGCGATTTCGGCATGGACTGGGGCGCCCGTGTCTGAGGTAGAAAACTCGATATCATTATCGGGAGGAAAAGGCAGATGGATAATTTCACCTTTCACAACCCCACGAAACTGGTGTTCGGCCAGGGAGTTTATAAACAGGTTGGCGCGGAGATGGCCGCCGCGAAATGCAAAAAGGCATTGCTGCTGGCGGGCGGCGGCTCGATCAGGAAAAATGGCGTCTATCGGCAGATCGTCGCCTCGCTGAAAAAAGCGCGCGTGAAATGGATCGAGGTTTGGGGCGTGCGGCCCAATCCCGTGATTTCGAAAGTGCGCGAGGCGATTGCGGTTTGCCGCAAAGAAAAGGTGGATTCAATTCTGGCCGTCGGCGGCGGGAGCGTGCTGGATTCGGCCAAGGCCATCGCGGCGGGCGTTTATCTGAAGAACGTCTGGGACGCCTTCGAGGGAAAGGCCGCGATCAAGAAAGCGCTGCCGGTCTTTGCGGCGCTGACGCTGTCGGCCACGGGCAGCGAGATGAACGCCTTCGCCGTCGTGACGAACGAAGCGGAGAAAAAGAAATGGCACATCGGCGCGTCCGTGTTGTTCCCGAAAGTTTCGTTCCTCGATCCCGCGGCGCAGATGACGCTGCCCTGGAACCAGACGGTCAACGGCGCCCTCGACGCGCTGGCGCACATCATGGAGGCGTATGTGGTGGGGACTTCCGAGGAGACGCCGATTGCGCTCAATGAAGCCTTGTCGCGCTCGGTCATCGCCGCCGCCGACGCGCTTCAAAAAAATCCGAAGGACTATGCGGCGCGCGCAAACCTGGCCTGGGCGGCGACGCTGGCCTTGAACGGAATCAGCGGCGCGGGTTTGAAGGGCGGCGACTGGGCCACGCACACGCTCGAACACGCGGTCAGCGCGCTGCATCCCGAGGTGGCGCACGGCGCGGGGTTGGGCGTGCTGTTTCCGGCGTTCATGCTGCATCTGCAAAAGCACAACAACGCGCAGTTCCAGCGCTGGGCGAAAGCGATCTGGGGCAGCTCGACGGTCGAAAAGGGCGTGGCGAAGATGCGGGCGAAGATCAAGCAATGGGGCAGCGCAACAACGCTGGACGAACTTGGTCTCACCCCCCGCGAAATCCCGGCGCTCGTGGCCAACGCCATGCGAAGCATGCCGATGGGCGCCGTCAAGCCGTTAACAAAGAATGACATTGCGGCGATTTATCGGCTGGCGTTTGGCTCATAACCTTGCTACTATGAATTTCAGATGGATTGAGAATATCGTGATCGGTTTGGAGCGCGAATATGACCCCGGACGGCACACCTAATCTGCTTTATTATGGGGACAATCTTGATATCTTGCGGCGCTATATAAAAGACGAATCAGTGGATTTAATCTATCTGGATCCTCCCTTCAACTCCGCGCAAAATTATAATGTTCTGTTCGAAGAACGCAACGGCACGGAATCGTCAGCGCAAATTCATGCTTTCAAGGATACCTGGCGATGGGACGCGGCGGCCAGCGCGGAATATGAACGAACAGTCCGGCGAGGCGGCAAAGTGGCCGAGGCGCTGGCTTCTTTGCGTTCATTACTTGGCTTCAATGACATGCTGGCTTATCTGTCCATGATGGCGCCGCGTCTGGCCGAGATGCATCGAGTTCTTCGGAAAAGCGGTTCGCTCTATCTCCATTGCGATCCCACAGCCAGCCCTTATCTGCGCGTCTTGTTGGATTCAATCTTTGGGCCGGAAAACTTTAAGAATGAAATTGTTTGGATGAGAATCCCTTCCAAGAGTTTGATGAAACGAAGATTGCCCAGCAATCACGATATTATCTTTGCTTATCAAAAAAGCGATCAGGCTTTCTGGAATCTGAATGAGAGTTTTATCCCTTACGATCTTGACGCCCTTGATCGCAAAACCGTCTCGAAGTACAAGCACAGAAATGAAAAAGGGCGTTTGTATCGCTTGGATAATCTCATTAACCCCAATAAAAAGCGCCCCAACCTTACTTATGAATTCCTGGGAATGACCAAAGTATGGCGATGGACAAAAGAACGGATGATGGCCGCGTATAAGGCGGGCTTGGTTATTCAGACAAAACCTGGCGCCGTTCCTCAATATAAGCGCTACTTGGATGAACAAAGAGGAAAACCCATTGGCGATGTTTGGACGGACATCCCGCCGATAAATTCCCAAGCCAAAGAGCGTTTAGGATACGCTACGCAAAAACCGCAAGCGCTGCTGGAGAGAATCATCCGCCTTTCATCCCAAGAGCGCCAAGTCGTGCTCGATCCTTTTTGCGGATGCGGAACAACGGTTGCGGCGGCTCAGAAGCTCAAGCGCCACTGGATCGGCATTGACATCACGCATCTGGCGATTGCGCTGATCCGAAAACGGTTGACGGATGCTTATGGAAAACGGGCGAAATTCCGCGTAGTCGGCGAGCCTATTTCCGTTACCGATGCCGAAGCGCTTGCGATCTTCGATCCGTTTCAATTCCAGTGCTGGTCTTTAGGATTGGTTGGCGCCCGGCCTTCCGAACCTGTCAAAAGAGGCGCGGATAAAGGCATTGATGGAAAGATGTTTTTCTTTGATGACGCCACCGGCAAAGCCAAGACCATCTTGTTTTCAGTCAAAAGCGGCAAAACCAACCCTGCGCATGTGCGCGAATTAACGGGAACTCTGGAGCATCATGGCGCGCAGGTTGGCGTATTAATCATTCTTCATGAAGCCACCGCCGCCATGCGTCAGGCTGCCGCCGCTGCCGGGCAATACCATTCTCCTGGCTTTCACAAAGATTATCCCAGGCTTCAGATTCTGACGATCACCGATCTGATTTCAGGGCGGCAAGTGGATATGCCACCTTCCAATGTCACTTTCAAGCGGGCGCCCAAAGACCAGAGCTCCGGCGCCCTTACTCCGGATTTCTTCGATCATCATAAGGAATAAGACGCATGATTCACCAAGCACAGCATAGCTGTTCTTCCGCTGCTACGATATGGAGCGCTTTTAGCGAAGGCTTCTCGGCGCCGGCGCGCGGATTCACATATATGTGCCGCCATCCGCGCTTGTGGACGCATGCGATCATTCCCATTCTTTTGAATATCGTAATCACCGGTCTGGCGCTGCTGTTGCTGATCGCAGCGGCGGGATATTTCTCCACGCATCTGCATCCGTGGTTCGCAGGCGCGTGGTATTGGCGGGTGGCGGAAGTTTTTTGCGTGCTCGCGTTCGGACTGATGGCGCTGGCCGGCGCATGCGCGGTCTGGCTGCTGTTTCAGACGATCCTGTGCGGGTATTATTATGACAAGCTGGCGCGGCGGATCGAGATGCAATTAGGTTTGCCGCTCGAAGCGTTCAAGGATATTTCATTATGGCAGCAGGCGGCGGAGGGATTGACGGATGTCGCATTTTTGATCGCTGGCAATGCGGGTCTGCTGTTTCTGAATCTGATTCCGGTGCTTGGTTCCGCGGTCGCTTTTGTCGGGAGCTTTTATTTCAGCTGTTCGCTGTTTGGCGCCGAATACCTGAGCTATCCGCTTTCCTTGCGCGGGATAAAGCGCAAAGAGCGGCGCGCATTCGCCCGGCGATTCCGGTTTCATGTTCTGGGATTGGGCGCCGTCGTGTTCTTCTTCAGCCTGCTGCCCGTGATCGGCTCCATCATCCTTGCCTCCGCCGTCGCCGGCGCCGTTCTGATGCATCGTTCGCTATGCGCTAATGCCCGGATATAGAGCGGCTCAAATCATCTGCATCGGGCGCAGTTTGCGCTGGAATGGATCCAGAACAAGCCCCAAAGTCTCGAGCGTAATGACGCCTAATAAAGCGATATCATCGCCCTTCTCTCCCAGGATGACGGGGGAATAACCTTCTTCTCCAGCTAGATCGAAATGGCATTCGGATATTTTCCGTTTGATCGTGGTTCCATCAGCTAAAGTGAAGGAAGCCGTCCGCTTGGGCTTGAGCTTGAGCTCTTGCCACAAATCATAAGGTAACAGGGAATAAGGCACGCCGCTATCCACCAGGAATTTAACCTTCTGTTGATTCTTTTTATGAGCAGTCAGCGTGGCATGGATATATGTAAGGCCCACGAACCGCCTCCTGAGAAAGCCTAATCGCGCGCGCGAACAGAGATTCGCGCGCACGATTTAGCCTCATCATCGCCAGAGGTAATGCCGTGAAAACTAATCCGAGCAATCGCCACTATTCGACGAATTTTTTGAAGATTATTGAGGTATTATGGCCGCCGAAACCGAGCGAGGAATTCAGGGCGCAGTTGACTTCGGCCGGGCGCGCCACATTGGGCACATAGTCCAGATCGCATTCGGGATCGGGCGTTTCATAGTTGATCGTGGGCGGGATCATGCTGTGGCAGATGGTCAGGACCGTTGCGACGCCTTCGACGGCGCCGGCGGCGCCGATCAGGTGTCCGATCATGGACTTGTTGGCGGAGATCGCCAGTTTGCGGGCGTGTTCGCCGAAGGCTTTCTTGATGCCTTCGGTCTCGAGTTTGTCATTGAGCGGGGTCGAGGTTCCGTGGGCGTTGATGTAGTCAATTTGCTCGGGGCGCAAGCCGGCGTTGCGCAAAGCCATCAACATGGCGCGCGCGCCGCCTTCGCCGCACGGGCTGGGAGCGGTGATGTGATAGGCGTCGCCGCTCATTCCATATCCCACGATTTCGGCGTAGATGCGCGCGCCGCGCTTCTGGGCGTGTTCCAGCGATTCGAGGACCATGATGCCGGCGCCTTCGCCCATGACGAATCCATCGCGGTTCAAGTCAAAGGGGCAGCTGGCGCGCTCGGGGCACGTGGCCTCCTGGCTCAGCGCGCGCATGTTGGCGAATCCGGCGATGGCCAGCGGGGTGATGGCGCCGTCCGTGGCGCCACAGACCATCGCGTCCGCGTCATCGCGCGCGATGATCGCCGCCGCGTCGCCGATGCAATGCGTGCCAGTGGCGCAAGCCGTCACGATGCACGTGTTCGGCCCGCGCAGTTTGAGGTCAATCGAGACGTAGCCGGGCGCTTCGTTGCAGATCAACCGCGGCACCAGGAACGGCGTGACGCTCCGGGGGCCTTTTTCCCGGATGATATGCGCCTGTTTCTCAACGACTTCGATGCCGCCGATGCCCGATCCGATCACAACGCCGAAGCGGTCCGGATCGTAAGAGCCTTCCGTGAACCGGGCGTCGGCCCAGGCTTCGCGAGCCGCGATGAGCGCATATTGAATGAACGGCTCGAGGTTCTTCAGATCCTTTTTTTCGAAATGCTTCTCCGGCTCGAAGTTCTTGATTTCAGCGGCTATGTGCGCCCGGTGTTCGCTGTGATCGAAGCGCGTGATAAAGCCAACGCCGCTCTTGCCCGCCACCAGGTTGTTCCAGAAAGATGGAACATCATTGCCAATGGGAGTCAGAGCGCCCAGACCTGTTACCACAATGCGCTTCATTCCATACATCGCCTTGTTCCTTTCCGCCGGCGGCGCTTATAAGAAATGTCCCACCCGCCGCCATATAACAGCTTGCGCGTGGGACATGGGCTTGACGAGGACCGGCGCGCGGGGCGCCGGGGTATCGCGTCCTCCTGCAGCCATCCGCCTACGCTTGCTTTTCGGTGATGTAATCAATGGCTTCCTTGACCGTTGAAATTTTCTCGGCGTCTTCGTCCGGAATTTCGATGTCGAAATTTTCCTCAAAGGCCATGACCAATTCCACCACGTCCAATGAGTCGGCGCCCAGATCATCTACGAAGGAAGCATCTTCTTTAACTTCTTCTTCATTGACGCCCAGCTGCTCAACGATGATCTCTTTGACCTTTGCGGCAATATCTTCCGCCATGCTCGTGTTCTCCTTCTCCAACTAATGATATCCCTCTGGGCCGGGGCGACCCACTCAATCCAACGAAACGCAGTGAATTTTCACCCTCAAGCCTTCACGCCTTCATGCGATTATTCCCTTTTGGGCGCGGGAAGGGTTGCTCCGCCGTTCGCATGCGCGCGTGAGGTCTGGCGTAGATATATGCCGGGCAATTGGCTGGTCAAGCGAAAAAACAGGCTTGGCGTTCTTTTTTGTATCTTACGGGCGGCGAGACTTTAGGCTGGAGACTTGCGCCTCCCGGCTTTAGACTTCCGCCATAAGGCTTTTATAGGAATTGCCGGCGGGGACGGGCGCCTATTTTGACAGAATGATTAAAAACAGAATCATTATGATTGCAGGCGCCGGACGGCGAATTTGCGGCGGAGTATTGCTGCTCGCGCTGGGCGCGCTGACGCTGGCGCGTCTGGAAGACAAGCCGGCTTCCTCCAACGCGGCCTCGCGTTTGGCATCGGCGGCCGCGTTCGCCGAGCGCGGCGCTTGGGCGCTGGATAATTCGCCTTTCCTCTGGTCCCATGATAAAATCTTCCGTGGCGGACATTTCTATTCCAGCAAACCGCCGGCTTTCGATTGGCTGGCCGCGGGCGTCATCATGGCGGCAGGCAAATGCGGATGCGCTTTTGGCGCTCATCCGGTCGCCGTCTATCGCATCCTGATTTTTTTGCTTTCATTCCTGCCGTTTCTGGGCGTGGTGGCGCTGACCTGGCGGCTGGCGGCTTCGGAACCGCATGGGTGGATGGCGCCCACGGCTGCCGGCTGCGCGTCGCTGCTGTGGCCTTATGCGACCACGCTAACGAATCATCCCCTGACCGCGCTGCTGGTGTTAACGGCGCTCGCACTCAGCCGCCGGCCATGCGGAACCTTTAGAAGCGCGCTGCTGCTGGGCTGCGTCGCAGCAAGCGCGGTCTTGTTTGAAGTATCCATCGGTGTGCTTTGGCCCTTGGCAATCGGAGTGCTGCTGGGGGTCAGGGGGCGCCGATTGCGGATTGCGGATTGCGGATTGCTGATTGAAGCTAAGCATGATCTATATCGTTAGATTTTCTTGTAGGGTAATTTTGT
>JAPLSP010000645.1 GCA_026398575.1 Candidatus Sumerlaeota bacterium
TATCGAATCATTCCTGGACGTGCATTGCTGCGTTATTCACGCGCCGCTGGATGCTTTCGCCTTGCCTCAGCTGCCTGTGCCGAACAAAATTCGGCTAAAGGCTTACGAAGAAATGAACCTTGCCATCGAGAACGATGGCGCGCCCGTTGACGAGGCCGTTCTTTTCGCATTCCTGTTCGGGCAGGATTTCCGCCACCTTCTTCCAGCTAATAAGGTCGCGGCTCTCGGCGATGCCAACGGCCCATCCGCGCGGAAGATTCTGTCCGGGAGCGGCGGGACCAATCGAGTAGTACATCAGATATCGCCCGCCCCATTTGATGACGCAGGGGTCTTTTGAGAAAGGCTTGCCGCGCGTATCGTCCGCCCATTTCATGCGCGGATTGGCGGCGGGGCTCTTGGATGACTGTAGCGAGTTTGATGTCATTGAAGCGCTCACCTGCATCTTTGTATAGTCCGCCGCATTCCAGTCAATTTGTTTATCGGCGGTTGTTTTGCGAATCACCTCATGCTCCGCCGGATCATAAGGGCGCCCGTCGGAATGGAAGAGATCGTGGAACCAGACTTTGGGCTCGGGCGCGCCGCGCTTGCTCCGCCAGGAAAATTGGCATTGCATGCGGCCATTGACCAAGCCCCAGCTGTAACAGCCGACGGCTTCCTTCTTGAACAGCGGCAAATCGGTTTCCCATTTGCTGCCCTGAAGGCGGGCCATCCACTCGGTGCAGATGACGGGGCGGCCGCGCTGCTTGTACTGTTCGATGGCCTCGCGCATCTTGTCGTAATTGCTGTAGCGATGGAAGCTGACAACGTCCGAGAGTTCGATCATGCGTTCGCTGATCTCGCGCGGCGCGCCCCACGGGCTCATCGTCAGCGGCTGCGAAGGCTTGGCGGCGCGCGCCCAGGCAAACGTCGCCTCGACAAGCGGCAGGCTCTTGTTTCCCATTCTGGAATTACCCGGCTCGTTGTATATATCCCACATCAACACGCGCTTGTCTTGGCCGAATGCGCCGACAACGTCTTTGATATATTTCTCCAGGTCCGGCCAGAGGCTTTGGTCGGTGACGGCCTTCAGTCCGGGACTGGGCGTCCAGCTCGGGCCGATCATGCCGGGGATCGGATCGCGCTGCTTGCCGAGGTAGGGTTCGGTCTGCGGCGGATCGCCGAAAGCGCAATCGTCGAAGAGGACAAAGGCCGTCGAGATTCCGTGTTTGGCGGCGATTTCGAGAAACCGCGCCAGGCGCTGTTTCAAGCCTTCGGGATCGTTCTTCCAAACCAGGTACTGGACGAACACGCGGCAGGAATTGAAGCCAAGCGCCTGCGCCCATCCGAGCTCGCGGTCAATCGTTTTTTCGTCGAAGGTATCGGCCGCCCAGAATTCCGTCGTGTTGCAGGCCGTGCTGGGAATGAAGTTGAATCCCACGATCCAAGGCTGCTTCTTGTACCAATCCCAAGCCTGCTCGCGCGTCCAGACTGGACTGTCGCCGGCGCTGGCGGCCACAGCTTGCAAAGGAGTTAGCGCCGCATGGCAAATCAAAAGCATTGCGCTTATGCCTCCGGACAAAAAAGTCATTCGCCGCCCTATTCGTTGCGTGTTTGTAGTCATGCGGGTTTCCTCTCGGATGCTTATTCAAGCCGCTTGGAGTTCGCGCCCGGCAATTATGGGCGCAGCCATTCCATTCGCGCGCGCGCTTCAAGATCGCTTCGTGTGATTTCCGCCAGCGCATCGAGAAAGGCGACGGCAAAACTTCCCGGTCCGGCGGCGCGTTCTTTGGCGATTTCGCCTGTTACGCCCATCAACGCCATGGCGTTCGCGGTCGAGGCCAACAAGTCCTTGCCCCCGACGGCTGCAAAGGCGCCCACGACCGCCGAACACAAGCAGCCCATCGCTGTCACCTTGGTCATCATGGGATCGCCGTTGCGAACCAGGTAAACGCGCTCGCCGTCGGTGATAACGTCCACGGCGCCGCTGACGCAGACAACGGCTTTAGTGCGCCGGGCCAGGTCGCGCGCCAATTCAATCGCGCCTGCCTCCGCGCTGTCACGCGTGCTGTCAACGCCTTTTGTCCGGCCGGCCTCTCCGGCCACGGCGGCGATTTCCGAAGCGTTGCCTCGCAAGATCGCGGGACTGAATTCAAAGGCCAGTTCGCGGGCCGTGTTGGTGCGCAACACGCTGGCGCCGGCGCCCACCGGATCGAGCACGATGGGAATGCCGCGTTCGCGCGCCGCGCGCATGGCGGTTTTCATCGAGGCGATCCATGGCTCGCTCAGCGTGCCGATATTCACGACGAGCGCCGAGGCGATGCCCGCCATGTCGCGCATTTCGGATTCGGCGTGCGCCATCACGGGCGAAGCGCCAAGCGCCAACAACCCATTCGCAATCCAGTTCATCGCCACATAGTTGGTGATATTGTGCACCAGTGGCGCCCGCGCGCGGACCGCCTCCAGCTGATCGCCCAGAATAAAATCTTTTCCCATTTTATTTGCCTTCCGCGCGAATCCGCAAAACAGTCAGCGAATAGGGCTTGAAAGCGTACTTGAACTCCGCGCCGATCCCGTCAATGGCTGATGCGACTGGCGCCACTTTTGCAGGATTGGCCATTGAGTTCTCGTCCGCCGGCGCCGCGCTGGTGAGGATGATGGCGTCGGCTTTGGGCGCGAGGTTGGCGGCGGCGCCGATCTTCAGGGCGGTTTCAATGGCGTCCCCGGTTGGGTTAACCACTTTGATGATGATCTGGTTGGATTTCTCATCCTTGCTGGCGGCGGCGAAAAGGCGCCCGGATGAAACCGGCGTCTGGGTCTGGATTGGGTCTTTGATTTCCAAGGGCAGAACCACGTCGCCGCGATTCAGGCTGAAAAGTTTCTGAACGTAATACGAAGGCGTGCCATAGACCTTGGTGTTGTCGCACCAGATCAGGTCCGGCGTCCATTGCGTCGAACCGATCTTGGCGAAGAGCGGCGCATAAGAAGACATAACAACGATATCCGAATTGCGCTCGAGTCCCGTCATGAACGCCGCCTCGGCCAGCGCCGCTTCCAGATTGTTTTTCTTGCCGTTGCCATGCGCCGCGTATTCGCCCGCGAAAACCTTGGTCGCCTTCCGGTCGTAGGAATCATAGCGATGCGTGTTCGTGAGGAACCACTTGGGCGGCTTGTAGTAGTGTTCGTCCACGATATCCGACGGCTGCGTTTTCAAGCGGCGCCAGGCCAGATCGAAATTCGCCCCGTCCGAGGATGGCCCGGCCGAAGTAATCAACTGGATGTCCGGGTACTTCGCCTTGATGGCTTCGTGGAAAATTTTATATCGGTCGAAGTATTCGTCGCCCCATTGCTCGTTGCCGATGCCGAGGAATTTCAGGTGGAACGGCTCGGGATGTCCCGCCGCCGCGCGCTTCGCGCCCCACGGACTCGAGGCCGGGCCGTTGGCCCATTCGATCAGATCGAGCGCATCCTGGACGTATTCCTTCAGCTGCTCGCGCGGCGCCAGTTCCTTGCTTTGATATTGGCACGCCATGCCGCAATTGAGGATCGGCAGCGGCTCGGCGCCGATGTCTTCGCACAGCTGGAAGAACTCGAAGAACCCGAGGCCATAGGATTGATAGTATTGCGGCGCGAGGGTCTTGACGGCGTTCTGCCAGCGGTTCCAATTCGTTTTGCGCTCGGCGACGTCGCCGATGGTGTCCTTCCAGCGATAGGCGTTCGCAAGGTCCTTGCCCTCGACGATGCAGCCTCCGGGAAAGCGCATGAACGCAGGCTTCATGTCCGCCAGGATTTGCGCGAGATCCGCCCGCATGCCGTTGGGACGATTCTTGAACGTCTTTTCCGGGAAGAGCGAAATCATGTCGAGATCGAGCGTCCCGGCGGCGCGCGCCAGGACAACGAGCCGCGCGTTCGCATCCGTGGCGCCCGATTCGATCACGCCCGAGAACTTCTTCCAGTCTTTTAAGATTTCGCCGACTTCGCACTTGCCGAGGAGCTTGCCATCCGCGCTTTCGAGCCGCGCCTCCAGCATCCGTTCCTTCTTGCCGCTGGCGAAGCCATCCGCAACGCGCGCATAAGCGGAGAACAGATATTTGTCTCCCTGTTTGACCGCGATGCCGCCAAAGCCGCTGTTCGAGACGCCCGAGCCTCCGCCGGATACTTGAAGTTTCAACTGGAGGTAATGCGGATTGTTCTTGTTCAATGGATTCGCACTCTCGACCGACAGGCTTGAGACGGCGCCGTCCCGGTCCACTTTGTCCCAGGCGAACATCTGATCGGGCGCCTTGAATTCGAACGAGCGGTTCTGAACGAGCTCCGCATAAAGCCCGCCATCCGCTCCGTAATTGATATCTTCGAAAAAGATGCCGTAAAGCGTCGGACTGATTTTGTGCACGGGCTTATCCGCCTGAACCGTCAGCGTGACGGCGGGCTGCGCCATTGCCATTTGCGCCAAAGCGACGGCCATTATCGCTGTTCCTCCCCAAAAACGAATCATTGCTTCATCTCCTGTCCCGATCGCTATTTGTTTTTCGGCTGCAGCCGCAGGATCGTCAGCGAATATGGATCGAAAGTGTAGTCAAAGTTTTGCCCCAATCCCATCGCCTTCTTTGTGACGGGCGCGACCTTCGTTGGCTCGTCCACCGTGTTTTCGTCCGATAAGCTCTTGGACGCGAGGACCGTCACCGCGCCTTCGGGAGCGATCTCGCCAATCCCTTTCAGCCGGATGGCGGTCTTGCTCGCTTCGCCTGAGAAGTTGACGACCTTCAGGATGATCTCACCCGTCTTTTCCAAGCGGTGGGCGATGGCGTCCATGATGGGCATTGTCTGCGCTTCCGCCGCGCTTGTGGATGCGATTATTTTTTTGCCGTCCAGCGAGCACTCGATGCGCGCGCCTTTGACGTCAATCGTAATGTCATACCAGCGGCCCGTCTCAATGGTTCCGGGCGCGTCGGGCGAAAGGCGCCGTTTGCCGCCGTTCAGCGTGCGCTCGATGCCGTGAGTTTTGTTTCCCCAACCGCCCAGATTCAGCCAGTTCCAATTGCGGTCGTCGGCGACGCGGAACATGATGAGGAATCCTTCGGCGCCGCCGGTTTTGCGCGCCTTCAGGGTCATTGTGTAGTCGGTCCAGTTTTTGTCGCCGGCTGTCACATGCGCGCCCCGTTCATCGGAGGACTGACGGAAGGCGCCATCCGCGACTTTCCAATCGCCGCTGACAACGCGCCAGCCTTTGGAGTCTTTCGAGAAATTCGAGGATAATAGAACCTTGTCGCTCTGCGTCACTTTGACGTCTTTGAATTCGGCCTGCGTGTTCCACGTCCCGAGGCCGATTCCGCCTTTTTCGATTTTCAGGGAAGCTTGTTCATGGCCGCATTCCAGCGTGCTCGAAAGCGCCACGTCGCCGCGCTGTTGCGCCAGCATCGCCTGCACATAAAAAGAAGGCGTGCCGAAGCAGCGCGCGCTGTCGTAGCCGATCAGGTTGACCGGCCAGCGGCGATCCTGGACGTGATAGAAAAGCGGCGCATAAGAACATAGAATCACGGCGTCGGAATTGCGCTCGAAGCCCATCATGAACGACGCCTCGGCCAGCGCGCCGTCGAGATTGCCTTTGCCGACGCCGCGATTGCAGGCGTATTCGCCGACGTACACCTTGGGGCCTTTGCGGTCGTACTTGTCGTATTTGCCGGCGTTGCTGCGAAACCACATCGGGCTGTTATAATAATGATGATCCACTATCTCGATTGGCGCGCTTTTGGCCGCGGTATCGGCGATCAGATTGATATCGGGATAGCGCGCCTTGATGGCTTTATAGAAAACCGCATAGCGCTCCTCATACCTGGGCCCGCCGTTCTCATTGCCGATTTCCAGGTATTTCATATTGAAAGGCTTCGGGTGGCCGTTTTTCGCCCGCAGCGCGCCCCACTTGCTCGTCTCCGGGCCATTGGCGTATTCGATGGCGTCAATCGCCTCCTGTACCCACTCGTCCAGTTTGTCCATCTCGACAAAGTCCTTGTGCGCCATGCCGCAGTTGACGACGAACAGCGGCTCGGCGTTCAGGTCCTCGCACATCTCCAGATATTCGTGATAGCCCAGGCCGTCCGTCGAGCGATAGCCCCAGTTTTTGTTCGAGTGTCCCGGGCGCTGGGCGATATCGCCGATGGTGGTCTTCCAGCGGAAGGCGTCTTTGACGGAGGCGCCGCCTTCGACGTAGCAGCCGCCGGGGAAGCGCACGAACGCAGGTTTGAGTTCAGACAGCATCCGCGCCAAATCCGCGCGCAGCCCATTGGGACGGCCTTTCCATGTATCGGTCGGCATGAGCGAAACGACTCCGAGCCACAGCGTTCCTGGAGCGTTGGCGGCGATGGAAAGACGCGCCTTGGGATTGTCGCCGCTGCTTTCGAGCGCGCATTCGTAGCGCTTCCATTGCGTCCCGACGCCGATGATCGTCTGCCTGGCATAGATGGATCCGCTGCTTGCGCTGTCCAGGCTGACGATCAGATCGCCTTTGAAATCCGCGCTGCGGCGGACGAAAAACGAAAGGTTGTATTTCGCGCCTTTCTTCACCGCGATGCCCCAGTAGCCATTGTTGGAAACGCTGACCAGACCGCCGTCGCGAGACTCCGATATTTCAATCTGGAGCGATTTCGGGTGAACCTGATTCACGGGATTTTCTGTAGCGAGGCCGATTTTGCCTTGCGCGTCGCCGCTGGTCTGCAAGGCCCATCCAGCGGGATCGTCGGCGTCATCAAAGGACCGGTTGCGGATCAATTCGGCGTAAAGCCCGCCGTCGCCCGCGTGATTGATCTCCTCGAAGAATATCCCATAGAGCATGGGATTGATCTTCACTCCCGGCTGCGAACCATCCACAGTCAATACCGGATTTTGCGCTTGCGCGGCGGCAGCCACTATCAAGCAAGTAACGCAAACAGCGCCTGCAGCGGATAGAAACGATTTACGCATGTTAATTCTCTCTTTCATTGAATATGGATCGCTAAGAATGCAGAAGAAAGAATCAATGCTGATATGGAAAGCGCCAGCTTTTGGAGTAAGGTGGCTTGCCGCC
>JAPLSP010000582.1 GCA_026398575.1 Candidatus Sumerlaeota bacterium
CGACGCAACCGGGGGCGGCCACCGAGGTTTGATCGTGTCCAAGCAGGTTCACGAAAACCCGGCCTTTACCGCAGGGGATCGTCCAGACCATCGGCTCGTTCGTGCCGGTTCCCTTCATGGCGGGATCGGCGAACGCGGTGACCAGGATATGCATGTTTTGCGCGGGTCCGCGCTGCGCCTGGTATAATTCATCTTTGGCGTGAATCCATTTGGCCGGAAGGCCTTTGGTAATCGGATTTTCCGGATCGCGCACGACGACTTCATAGGGATGCTGCGGTCCGTGGCCGGCGCCGGGTCCTTCACCCTTGGGCGTCCGCACTTCCTTGCCGTTCTCGTCTAATGTGATGCGTTCGCCGTATTGCGGCCCCGACCAGAGAAGGCCAACCATTTTCGCCCATTCGGCCCAACCGGTGAAGGCGTTGTTGGCCGCGTGATAAACCACCAGGCCGCCGCCGTCCTGCATGTATTTCTCAAAAGCCTTGTTGACTTCATCGGGCCAATTCTCGCCGTTGTAGTTGCTGAAGACGACCTGGTATTTGGAAAAATCCGGGCGGAACTTGGCCCATTCTTCTTTCAGTTTCTTTTTGGCCTCGGCGATCTGCTGCGGATCGGGCGCCGGCTTGCCTTTTTCGGCCTTGTCAGAGGGCGCCTTATCCGGGCTGGTCAGCACGTCCACATTGAACCGCCCGGTCTTGAGCAGCATCTCCTTGATCACGGGCGTTGTTGCTTTCCAACCGTGATTATTCTGCCCGTCAATAATCAAGACATTGATCTTGTCAGCGGCCTGAGACCCCTGGGGAATCAGAGCGGCGGCTGCCAACAGGGCAACCGCTAACGCACGTGCGAGCGCATTCAGCATAGTGTATCTCCTTATGGATATTTTGCAGATGGCTGATCAATATATTGCATTGAAAATTCAGCGACGCGCTTATGCGTCGCGACTTATGCAATGCGGACGGGAGCGGCGCCAGCATTTGGAGTGCGGTTGCTTGCTGCCGCTTTTGCTTCGATGTTCAACAAGATTGGCGTTGGCAAAAGCGTGCGCTTAAGAAATTAATTGCAGCAACTTTGAATGCTACCATTCCACACTGACGGCAGCGGTCGTCACGCCGGCGCCGACGGAGCACAGGATCATCTTGTCGCCCGGCTTCAGGCGGTCTTCGATGTCCGCCAGCGCCAGCGGGATGCTGGCGCTCGAGGTATTGCCGACTTTTTCGATATTGACGCAGAAGCGCTCGTAAGGAATGCCGCTGCGTTTGGCCGCGGCCTTCAGGATGCGCAGGTTCGCCTGATGCGGAATGACCCAGTCCGTCTTGTCCAATTCCCATCCGCTGCGGGCCGCCGATTCGCGGATGAGCGCGGCGAAGAGTTCGGTCGCCGAGCGGAACATGGCGCGGCCATCGAGACGAATCCACGGATCATGCTGCGAATAACCATTGCCCACCAGGAATCCGGGCGAGCTCCGCCGCGCGAAATTCAGCCCATGCGTATCGGTTCCCAGGATGGT
>JAPLSP010000661.1 GCA_026398575.1 Candidatus Sumerlaeota bacterium
TTTTCTCGCCGCCACCCCTGGGCCTTGTGCCAGTGGAGCGATGATTGTCCGCCAAAATCGTGCGCGACCGACACACAATCATCGCTCCACCGGCACAAGGCGCGGTGGTGGCGGAGGATAAAATGGGTATACCTTTCTAGCGCAAAATCATTGCTCCACCGGCACAAGGCCCGGTGGTGGCGAAGGGCAATGGAATCCTGGAAGGCGCCCTCATCGCGTTTTTACGGCGAATCCGTCCGGAATTTCCCGGCTTGCCAAACCCCGCGAATGCGATATGATACGGCGCGAAAGGCGGGTGTTTATTGAATGCTGAAGATCGTTGATATCTTGAGGCGGCCCTTTTTTTATGGCGAACGCTTTGCCTGGAAGGCGCGCCGCTTTATCGCCGCGTTCAAAAAAACATGGCTGAAAGCGCCGGAATGGGTGCGCGCCCGCAATCGCCGCAAAGAAGTCCTGGATTATGGACCGCTTTATATTTTCCTGGAAGCGGCCAGCGGCTGCAATCTGAAGTGCCCGATGTGTCCCACTGGCTTGGGGCGAATCACCCGCCAACATGGCTTCCTGAAAATGGACCTGGCGCAAAAACTGGTGGCGGAGCTAAGGCGCCAGCCGCTGGAGATCGGCCTCTGGCTCGCAGGAGAGCCTTTGCTGAATCCGGCGTTGGCCGAGATCGTGCGCATGATGGCTGGGCGAAAGCTGCCGGTGGCGATTCATACCAACGGCACGCTGCTCACCGAGGAACTCTCTCTCGCGCTGATCGAAGCCGGACTGACCCGGATCTCCTTCAGCTTCGACGGCATTGACACTGAGCAATATGCCCGCCAGCGTCCCGGGGCCGATTACGAAAAGACGTTGGCGAATATTCTCCGATTCCTGGAGATAAAAAAAGAGATGAAGCGCGCCACGCCCTGCGTCGCGATTCAGGTCATCACGCCGTACGCAGGCGAAGAAACGCATCCCTATGGCGTACAATTGTCGCTGCCCGAGGAATTCGTCAGGCGATTTGACGGTCTTCCGGTGGATAGCTTCAGCAACATCCTGGCGCATTCGTGGTCCGGCCAACTCGCCGACAGTCCGCTGACGGCGCCGAATCATAAGGGCGAAGGCGTGCGCGCCATCTGCGAGATTCCCTATACCTCCCTGACGATCGCATGGAACGGCGACGCGGTGGCGTGTTGCGGCGATCTCAACGCGCAAGTCGTTCTCGGGAATCTTTACCGGGAAAATCTCTACGAGCTATGGAACAATGAAAAATTCCGCGCGTTCCGAAGGGCGATGCATTCCGACGCGATCCTGCAATATCCCCTGTGCGGAGAGTGCGAGCGCCTCTGGATCAAACCGCACCGGCTCGACTACGAACCGAAACTTGACTTGCTGCGATATCGCCTGCGGCTATAGAGCCGAAAAGGAATCAAGGGAATTCCGCACGCCGCTCTCTTGTCCTTGTTTCTTGGCTGGATTTCGGAACGTCCCCCGCGCTATCTTGAATTCTGAATGAGTCACTTATGAAGCAGGCATCACCTGGGAAGAATGGGCCGCGTCGGTCTGGAACTGGTGGTCCGAGCATCATAGAATGATCCAGTTTTAGGCGGAATCACTCAGGATCAGTCGGGACCAGTCGGATCAGTCATGATCAGTCCGTGTGAGTCCGTGCCAGTCCGTGCCAGTCCACAAAACAGGAGCCCCAACCCCATGAAAATCCTAGTCATCGGCAGCGGCGGTCGCGAGCACGCCTTATGTTGGAAGCTCGCTCAAAGCCCGCGCGCCGAAAAAATCTTTTGCGCCCCGGGCAACGCCGGCATTGCACAAATTGCCGAATGCGTCGCAATCTCCGTCAAGCCACCGTTCGCCGAGGTAATTGAATTTGTTCGTAAGAACAATATCGGGATGGTGGTCGTCGGCCCCGAAGTTCCGCTGACCGAAGGCATCGTGGACGCGCTCACCTCGGCGAACATCCGCGCCTTCGGACCGACCGCCGCAGGCGCACGCATGGAAGGCAGTAAAGCCTTCGCCAAGGACGTGATGAAAGCCGCCAAAGTCCCAACCGGCTGCGCTGCGTTTTATGCCGATCTCGCCTCCGCGCTCAAGGCGGTGGAGGCGGCGCCGTTGCCCATCGTCCTGAAATATGACGCGCTGGCAGCGGGCAAAGGCGTTACGATTCATCGCGACCGCGCCGAAGCCATCGAGCAACTGCGCGCCATCTTCGAGCAGAACATCTTCGGCGGCAAAGCGGGCGTGCTCGTCGAGGAATTCCTCGAAGGCCCCGAGGCGTCCGTCCTGGCGCTTGTGGACGGCAAACACATCGCGCCGATGCTGGCCGCGCAGGATCACAAAGCGGTGGGCGAAGGCGACACCGGCAAAAACACCGGCGGCATGGGCGCCTATGCTCCGGCGCCCGTCGTCACGCCCGCGCTCTCGAAGCAAATCATGGATCAGGTTCTGCGCCCGACGGTGGATGAACTCATCCGCCGCGGCATCGTTTATAAAGGCATCCTCTACGCAGGTCTGATGATCACGAAATCCGGCCCGAAAGTCATCGAATTCAACTGCCGCTTTGGCGACCCCGAAACTCAGGTCATCCTGCCGCTTCTGGAAAACGATCTGGTGGACGTCTTCGACGCCGTGATAGATGGCCGCCTCGACTCGGCGCCGCTAAAATGGAAACCCGGTTACGCCGTGACCGTCGTCGGCGCCGCGCCCGGCTATCCCGACATCTACCCCAAAGGCATCCCCATCGAAGGCCTGGACACCTTCCGCGCCTCGCCCTCGCGCATCATGTTCCACGCCGGCACAGCGACAAAGGACGGCAAAGTGGTCACAAGCGGCGGCCGCGTCCTAAACGCCACCGCCCT
>JAPLSP010000468.1 GCA_026398575.1 Candidatus Sumerlaeota bacterium
CATTAGCATGGCCGCCAATCGGGCTAAAGCATGTCGAGAAGCCGCGCTAAAGCGCGCTCAAAAAAGACAGGCCCCAAATCCCGCCGGCTAAAGCCGGGGGCAAAGAGGAGCCTGCTGAAGCAGGCTAAAATGCCGATGCCGAGAGAGCTGCTAGTTTGCTTTGAGCAGGCATGATTTTATGTCAATTAATTGCATTACTGAATGTAGGTGTCAGAGAATCCGGGAGGCGCCAAAAAATGATATTCAACGATGAGCCTGATGACATCATCAGCGAACGCGAACGGCAGATTGCCGCTTATCTCGATGGCGAAATGGCGGCTAACGAGCGAAGAACTTTCGAGGCGCGCATTCACTCGGACGCCGCGCTCCGGCTCGAAGTTGAACAATGGCGCGAGGCGCTCGTGGCGGCGCGCGATTGGGCGCAGGCGGACGCCCCCGGAGTCGAACGCGCAGCGGCGCTTCCTATCCCCTCGTATGTTGCTTCAAGGGCAACTCAAGATGCGCCCCATGGCGACGGCGATGCGGCGCACGATGCGAAGTATGCCTCGGCGCCCGGGCTGAAGTATGATCCGGCGCGCGATCCAAAGCATGATCCGTATCATGCGCCCAAGCGCGAGCGCACGCGCGTTTCAAATTTCAGACCTTCTTTGATTGTTCTTTTTCGAAATGCGGCATGGGCCGCTCTGGCGGCAGCCGCTATTTTTGTCGCCGGTTTCGCTCTGGGCCGTACCACCCAACGCGGCGTCGCGCCACAGCCCACCCACAATGAAACCATCGCGCAGGCGCCACATCCGCCAATCGCCGCGCCAACAACCCCAGGTTCCTACCAAGCGGCGCCACCGTCAGCGCCCGCGATTCCGGCGACGAACCAACAGGCCAATGCCACAACCTCCCCTTCCGAATCCCAGACCGCGAATGCCGGCCATGACGAAATGGCCGGCGTTCCCTTTCAACAATATTCCGGCGAAGATGGCCGCCTCGTCATTGAAACAAAACTCAAAACCTCCGGCGCCCGCGCCGTGTGGATTGTGGATGGAAAATTTCAGGTGGCTCAGCGGATGTAGAAAGATCGCACCAAATTGCATTCAACATCGGGGATGGAGCAATCCTGAAAGGATTGCACTCCAGAGCACAGGATAAGCGAAGCGTCATCCTGTGAAAGAGGCCGCGCAAAATCGCAATGAACCCTGAAGGGGTTCCACAGATGGCTATGGCGGATCATTTTTCGATAACGATGACGAAATGCGAAGAAGCCCTACAGACAGTGATAAAGGAGCAGGATTATGAAACCATGCCAAGTGTTCACCGTGATCTCATGTGTGCTTTTTTGCGCGGCCAGTCTGATGGCTGAGGCAGCTGACGATTTGAAAGAAAGAGTGGAAACCACGCTTTGGCCCGGGGAATCCTGGACGTTTGGCGGCGTCACTATTACGTGGGAGTTTGGCAGCGAGGCGACAACTGATTCATTGGGAAAACTGCGGATCAAAGGCCGTAATGCAACGCTTGCCGACTTCCCTCCTTCGCCCCAAACAGACACGGCTGCATATATAGACGAGATAATTTTATTCGCTACCGAGCACTTCGTCCGCGATACATTTGGCAATCTTGATCATCGTTTGAAAGTGGATGCAAGGCGGATTCCAAGCAAACAGACCTTCACCGCCGAGCCTACGCGGAGGGAATGCGCGATTTCAAATGTCTGCCCGATTTCTCTGAATCAATGGCGCCTGACCCTCTCGAATGCGCTCAAGAATTATCCCAATGGAGAGAAGCATCTGGAGCTTTGCGCTCTGGATACGGAAAGCAACACCCAAATGACGATGCCGGCATTGGGAGGCGCCACCCGCACATTTGGCCGATTCCAGATCAAAATTAGTCGTGTCTATGATCCCAGCTGCACGGCTTATTTCGAAGTGTTTGCGAAAGCCGATACGACCAAGCGCGGAGGCGATAGCTATATCGTTGATACCGACGATCTTCGGCCGCAGGACAAATCAACCTCCTGCGCCGCCTATCTGGATTGGTTGGGGAAGGAATATGGCTTTGAAGTGAAATGGTTGGAGCGACAGGATGTTCTGGAAGGCAGCGAGTTCCTCAATCGGACGAAAACAGCGCCGGTCCAATACTCACGCTCGAGAACCGGAGGCGGCATCCTGAGCAGTTCATTCGGCACGTATATCCAGCTGGGTCCTTTTCTTTCTTTCGATTGGAAGGACGCCACCCACTTGGAGGTATCGCCTGACTATGCCGCCTGGATTGCCGATAAGCAGGCTGCACAATTGCATGCCGACTGGGAAAAGAAATTTCAAATGGAGTGCGCTCTCGAGACGCGATCCTATCCCTTGAAATATACAAAAGCGTCCGCCATCAAAAACTTGATTGAGCCTCTTCTCAGCACCTATCGCCTGTTGGCCTCCAAGTCGCCATCGCATCTCCCAGGCGCTTCGCTTTGGTCACGCCACAAGATAAATAATATGGATATGGACTATCCTGATAATCGCAGCGCAACCGTCCTGGCAAAAGCGGAGGAGCGATGCGCCGCCGATGAGCGCAGCAATTCGCTCCTCGTAATCGCCACCTCAAAAACTCTCGAACGGGTTGAGGAAGAGATAAAAATATTGGACCGCCAAATGGACCAGGAACGCCAGGCAAAAGCAGCTGCCGCACGCTTCCGGATTGAAGCGGTCTTGCTTCAGGGCGGCAAGGCAGGGGAGAAGATTGACGACGCCTCGCGCGTGATGAAGCTGAGTTTTTCAGTCCCAGGCATCGTCAAGGAAGTCCCTGTCTCAAGCGGCATAAAAATCAAGATGGGAGACGCCATTATGCGTCTGGAACCAGCCCAGCAAGAACAGCAGCTCAAACTGGCGGAGATCGAGCTAACGCAAATGGAGACGCTGTTCAAAACCGCTCAAAATGCATTCGTGAGGGCAAAAACGTATTCTGCCAACAAAGTTATTTCTCAAGAAGATTTTGAAAAATCCGAGGCTGCTCTCAAAACCGCCGAGGCAAATTTTGGAGCCACAAAAGTGAAACTGGAAGCGGCGCGTGGGCGCCTGAGCGCCTGCATCCTGGTCGCGCGCCAATCGGGAACCATCGCCAAGGTCCTTATCAGTCCCAATGAGCGCGCGGAAGCAGGACAGATCGTGGCGACGCTCATTCCGGATGAAAAACCGGCCGCGCCGCCAAGCGCCAAAACGGAGGAGGCGCAAGGCGCAAAAGCAACCATCTCACAGGACGTCCAAGCGGATACGTTCTCCTCCGATCTCGCGGCGCAATTTGGGCTGAGCCGCGAGGACTTGAAGCTCTTCGGTTTCGACGGCGTGGCGCAGCTGGGAAAGGGAATCACAACGCTGATCGCGGAGCGCGGCGAAGCGGGCCGCACGCTGGTGGCGCTGACGGACGAATATCGCTGCCAACTGGAATTCCTGGACGATCGCCCGCCTTATCTCGTCGTCAAGACTACCCTCTCAGGCCCGCAATCGGAGAAGCCTCTACTGGAAAACACGTCCTTCCTCGAGAAAGGCAAACCCGCGATCATCGGCCTGACCAACCTGCGCCAGGCGCTCATCCTCGTGCTACGGCTTCACGACGCGCCCTCAGCCGCCCCGACCGCGAACAAATAGGCGCCTTTGAACCAAGCCGCCAAACTCTCAGGCGCATCTCGTGGCGCCGCTGCTCTATAGGCACGAGACCTTTGTCGCTGGGCGATGAAAAGCGG
>JAPLSP010000207.1 GCA_026398575.1 Candidatus Sumerlaeota bacterium
GTCAGCTGCAGCAGGTAGTGCTCGGTGATTTGTTCCGTCATGAGACGGACATTACATAAAGGCCTCACGTCACAATAGTTAAATTTTCGGGTTTATGAAAATTATTTTCATCACCTACTTCAGGCGGCTAAAGGCATACAATTTTTGCATCTTAATCTTTGGTTTTAGCGCGTGCTACTAACATGAGAGCCAACACGTTCCTCCAAATCCTGATGATGGGCGGCATTGTCGGGCTGGTGTATCTGGTGATTCAGACCACCCAGCATCCGGCGCAAAAGGTGGGCAGCTTCGTCGTGCCAACGCCCATGAAACCGACATCGGGAACTCTGACGGCCACCAGCGCAACGGCCGGCCTCAGGGCGACAAGCGGCACGGCGCGTACGGTAATGACCAGCGTCACGGCGATCGGCGATCTGTCGTTAGGCCCCACCGTGTACGCCTTCGCCAGTATGGATAAGTCCAAGCTATTCGATGTGATCATGACGCCGCCTCCGACACCGACGCCGCCCATCCGGACCCCGCCGACGCCCCGGCCGCCTCCGCCGATTGAGCAGGTTGTCAAGGCCACTATGTGGCGGCTGGCGACGGTTTGGAAAGGCAAGGCCGATATCGAGGTGATGGGCAAGAATGAATGGATAACGCTGAAGGTGGGGGATACGAGGGAAATAACCTTCGCCCAGCAGAACTGCGTCCTGCAAGTGGTTGGCATGAACGACAAAGAGCAGACCCTGACACTGAAATTCGGCGATCAGCCACCACACATAATGAAGGCGTTTTAGCAGTGTGTTTGTAGTTCCCGCTTCAGCGGGCGTTAGTAGTTCCCGCTTTAGCGGGCGCTTGTAGTTCCCGCTTCAGCGGGCGCTTGTGAGTTCTGTTTCAGGCAATATCTGGCGGCCATATTATGCGCTACAAATCAATGGTCATCCTTCGAGTATCGCAGATAGAAGCGTTGATCGCGCTTTGGCTGGCGCCGGTTTATGCTGCTGCCTTGAGCGTAGACCGTTCACCCAACCCCAAGGAATCCACGCTCGGCGAGGCCGCCGTTACGACGCCTACGGATGAATTCGGCCTGCCGCTGATTACATTCCGGTGCAATCAATTCCCGGCGCAGTTGCTAGGAAATCAGATACACGAAGAATACGGCATCTTGATCATCTTCAAAGGAGCAGCCGCCAGCGCAAAGATTTGTATCATGTCTGAAGATGCGACCATCAAGGATTTTATGGATCGCATCGCCGCCAACTACGACTGGGTCTGGGTGAAAACCAGCGAGCGCAGCTATGAGATGATGGATTGTGCTTACGCCGAGAAAAATCTGGGTTCTCTCATCCAAGGGAAGGTCCTTGCTCCGCAATATCTTCCCGTGGAGCAGCTGAATGAAGTGATCGAAGGGATGCTCAATCCGCGAATCCACGAAGTTTCGCTTCCCGATATAAAAGCGAGAAAGATCACCGTCCGCGCATTGCCCCAAACGCTCGAATCGGTGGTACGTGTCCTTGAAGAAATTGACAAACCTGTCCAAATACCCAATGACTTGGACCAGTCGCTGACTCAGTCGCTGACTCAGGCGCTCCATACCGATGAGTTCGGCATGCCGCTGATTACATTCCGCGCCAACCAGCTTCCGGTAGTCATGGTAGCGGCGCAGTTCGCCGATCAGTATGGCATCAATATTGTATTCAAGGGGAAAGCCGCCGGACAGAAGGTCTCTGTTATCGTAGAGGATACGCCAATTCAGGATCTGTTTGATTTATTGGTCGCGGGACGGGATTGGATTTGGCGGCGAACGGGCGAGCGCAGTTTTGAAATCATGGATCGTGATTCGATGGAAGTCTTTCCCGCGTCGGGGATAAAAGAAAAAATCATCGTGCTCGAGCGTATGCCCGCTGCGCTCGCGGCCGCCGCGATCAGCAAGATGCTCAATAAGAAATTGGGCGAATTCGTGACCCCGAGCGTTCGGTCCAACAAAATATATGTGCGCGCGTTTTCCTGGAACCTGAGCTCGATCGAGAAGCGACTGCATGAATTTATCAAGCCTCCCGAAATGGTTCAGAGTTCGGATAGCCCTACTTCGGCAACCGATGAATTTGGCCTGCCGCTGATCACCTTCCGCTGCAATCAATTGCCGACCATGATGGTGACAGCGCAAATCAAGGATCAATACGATATTATGATCCTTTTCAAAGGCAAGTCCGCCGGGCAAAAGATCACGTTGATGGTCGAGGACACCCCGCTTCTGGACGTGCTCAACCAGATTGTTTCGGGACAGGATTGGGTTTGGATTCGACAGAGCGAGCGTAGCTTCGATATTATGGACCGCGCCACTTTCGAATCCGTAGTGCTCCCGACCTGGATTCGCGACAAGACGTTTGAGGTTAAGAACCTGCCGGCATCCCAGGTCGCCAAGGCTATTGAAGGAATGCTCAACAAGAATATCGGCGAATCGGTGACCGCCGATGATCGCGCCAAAAAAGTTTACCTGCATGCGCTTCCGCAAACGCTGGATCTAATAGTTCCGAGAGGGTGTCCCGGCAGTAGAGATAAGGAATATATAACGCGCATTTTCACTATCCGTTATGCGGATCCCGCGGCTATTTCGAAAAAGATTTCGCCGCTCGCGTCAAAGACCGGAACGGTTGATGTGGACGCGGCCAAACGTCGTATCATTGTGCGTGATCAGCCCGTGAATATCCGTGTCATGGAACGTAGAATTGACATCTGGGACCCTAATCATTCATCTTCTTACATGTGGCGCCGTATGGTAGGCCGCTCCGCTCCGCCGGACGGCCCCGCGCGCCATTGCTGTTCGGCAGCTTACCGAGCGCGCGGGGCCGTCCGGCGGAGCGGAGCG
>JAPLSP010000157.1 GCA_026398575.1 Candidatus Sumerlaeota bacterium
CGCGCCTGCTCGATTTGTACGACATCGAAGCGGTCGTGCGGCATCTGATCGAACTGCACGCCGAGCGCGAGGAAGTGGATGACATTGACCACCTCGGCAACCGCCGCGTGCGGTGCGTCGGCGAACTGCTTCAAAACCAAATCCGCGTCGGCCTGGCGGAAATGGAAAAGACCGCCAAAGACCGCATGTCCGTCGTCGAACTGGAAAACATGCTGCCGCACAACCTGATCAACGCCAAGCCCGTGGCCACCGCCATCAAGGATTTCTTCGGCCGTTCGCAACTGAGCCAGTTCATGGACCAGACCAATCCGCTGGCCGAGCTGACACATAAACGGCGGCTTTCGGCCCTTGGCCCCGGCGGTTTGAGCCGGGATCGCGCCGGATTCGAAGTGCGCGACGTGCACCATACGCACTACGGGCGCATCTGCCCGATCGAAACGCCGGAAGGCCCCAACATCGGTCTGATCTCCTCGCTGTGCACGTACGCGCGCATCAACCCCTATGGCTTCATCGAGACGCCGTATCGCAAGGTCAGCAAGGGCCGCGTCTCCAGCGTCATCGCGCAGGAGGACTACCTGACGGCGGACGTCGAGGACCGCTATACGATCGCGCAGGCCAACGTCCCCCTGACGGAAACGGGCGAGTTCAAGCAGGCGCGCGTCCTGGCGCGGCAGCGCGCCGACTATCCGCGCGTCGAGCCGGAGGAAGTGGACTACATGGACGTGTCGCCCAAGCAGCTGGTGTCCGTCTCGGCGGCCCTGATCCCCTTCCTGGAACACGACGACGCCAACCGCGCGCTCATGGGTTCGAACATGCAGCGCCAGGCGGTGCCGCTCATGTTCCCCGAGGCGCCGCTGGTCGGCACGGGCGTCGAGAAACAGGTGGCGCTGGATTCCGGCACCTGCGTCGTCGCCAAGAGCGACGGCGAAGTCGTGCGCGTCACCGCCAATGAAATCCAGGTCAAGGAAAGCCACGGCAACGTCCACACCTATCAGCTCGAAAAATACAAACGCTCGAATCAAAACACCTGCATCAACCAGCGCCCGGTCGTCACCTAGGGCGACAAGGTCAAGAAAAGCGACGTGCTGGCCGACGGGCCGGCCTGCGATCATGGCGAACTGGCCCTGGGGCGCAACATCCTCGTGGCCTTCATGCCGTGGCGCGGCTATAACTTCGAAGACGCCATCCTCCTGAGCGAAGAGCTGGTCTGCGAAGACATCTTCACCTCGATCCACATCGAGGAATTCGAGATCGAGGCGCGCGACACGAAACTGGGCAAAGAAGAAATCACGCGCGACATCCCCAACGTCAGCGAAGAAGCGCTGATGAAGCTGGACGAGGAAGGCCTGGTGTACGTCGGCGCGGAAGTCAAGCCCGGCGACATCCTCGTCGGCAAGGTCACGCCCAAGGGCGAGACGGAGTTGAGCAGCGAAGAAAAACTGCTGCGTGCGATCTTCGGCGAAAAGGCCGGCGACGTGCGCGACGCCTCGCTCAAAGTGCCGCCCGGCACCCAGGGCATTGTCGTGGACATCAAAGTCTTCACGCGCAAGGAGCGCGGCGGGCGTAGCGACAAGATGGACAAGCAGCAGATTCTGGACATCGAAAAACGCCGCGACGCCGAATTGAGCGAACTGCGCTCGCAGTTCATGGAAGACCTGGAAAAAGTCCTCGCCGGCGTTGACCGCGAAGTCGTCAACTTCGAAACCGGTGACGTCGAGCTGAAGCCCGGCGGCAAGGTTTCGAGCAAGGCGATCGAGTACGTCGAGCGTTGCCTGCGCACGGGCATGCTGCCCGTGGATGGGCGCGCCGGCGTCAAGATCAAGAAGCTGTTCCAGGAGATGGCCACGCGCGAACAGCGCGTCCAGGATCAGGCCAAGAACCAGATTGACCGCATCAAGACGGGCGACGAGCTGCCGCCCGGAGTCATCAAGATGGTCAAGGTCTATGTCGCCAAGAAACGCAAGCTTTCGGTGGGCGACAAGATGGCCGGGCGCCACGACAACAAGGGCGTCATCGCCAAGATTCTCCCCGTCGAGGACATGCCGTTCCTCGAGGACGGCACGCCGGTTCAGATCGTCCTGAACCCGCTGGGCGTTCCCTCGCGCATGAACGTGGGGCAGGTTCTCGAAACGCACCTGGGCTGGGCGGCCAAAGCCCTGGGGATGCGGTTCTCAACGCCGGTTTTTGACGGCGCCAGGGAAGACCAGATCTTCGATTACCTGGAAAAAGCGGGGTTGCCCCGCACCGGACAAACGAAGCTCTACGACGGCCTGGCAGGCGAGCCTTTTGATTCCCCTGTGACCGTCGGCCAAATGTATATGATGAAACTGGCGCACCTGGTGGATGACAAGATGCACGCGCGCTCCATCGGTCCCTATTCCCTCGTCACCCAGCAGCCGCTGGGCGGCAAGGCGCAATTCGGCGGCCAGCGCTTCGGCGAAATGGAAGTCTGGGCGCTCGAAGCCTACGGCGCGGCCTATACGCTCCAGGAACTGCTGACCGTCAAGTCGGATGACGTGACGGGGCGCACGAAAATCTATGAAGCCATCGTCAAGGGCATCAATCCGCAGAAGCCCGGCATCCCCGAATCCTTCAACGTTCTGGTCAAAGAGCTCCAGAGCCTGGGTCTGAATCTCGAGTTGCTGACGGGAGAAGACTTGATCGCCAGCGAAACCGAGACCAAGGAAGAAGAAGGCCTGCTCGGCCTCGAAGACCTGGAAACGGGCCTGGATGAGGAGGAGGATTTCGAAGCCGAACAGAAGGAATTCTTCGGCGCGGCTGAAGGGCGCGAAGAAGGCGGCGAGGAAGGCGAAGAGGGCGGCGAGCTTGGCGGCGGGGAAGAAGGCCAGGAAGATGCTTTGGAGGAAGGCGAAGGACTGGATGGGGAAAAGGAACTGTAAGCATCTCAATCAACGCTTGATTATAAAGGAATACGCCATGAGCCTGAATTTGATGTCGGGATCGAAGCTTCGCCAATTGATGACGCAAGGGGCGCAGGCGCCCGCGGAGAAAATGAGCTTCCAGGACGTTAATGCGGTCGCCCGCATTTCGATCGCGTCACCTGAACAAGTCCTGAACTGGTCCAAGCGCTATCGCGGCCATACGGACCGCCAGATTGTCTCCAAACTGGGCCATGCCTTCGAGGACGCTGACGAGGGCCTGTACGGCGAAGTTAAGAAGCCGGAGACCATCAATTATCGCACATTCAAGCCGGAGAAAGACGGACTTTTCTGCGAGCACATTTTCGGCCCCATCAAGGACTGGGAGTGCGCCTGCGGAAAATACAAGCGCATCAAATACAAAGGCATCATCTGCGACCGATGCGGCGTCGAAGTGACCGAATCCAAAGTGCGCCGCCAGCGCATGGCGCACATCAAACTCGCCGCGCCGGTCTGCCATATCTGGTTCTACAAAGGCACCTCGTCGCGCATCAGCAACCTGCTCGATATCTCGGTGCGCGACCTGGGCAAGGTCATCTACTTCCAGGAATACATCGTCGTGGACGCGGGCGAAACGTCGCTTCAGCACAAGCAGATCCTGACGGAAGACGACGTCCGCAAATACCGCGAGCTCTACGGCGACAAGGTCAAGATCGGCATCGGCGCCGAAGCGATCCTCGACCTCCTCAAGCAATTGGAGATCGGGCAACTGAGCCAGACGTTGTCCTTCGAAATGCGCAAGGCCACCTCCGCCCAGCGCCGGCTCAAGATCATCAAACGCCTGAAAGTGATCGAGGCGTTCCGCAATTCGCAAAGCAAGCCGGATTGGATGATCCTGACCATCCTGCCGGTCATCCCGCCCGATCTGCGGCCGCTGGTCCATCTCGACGGCGGACGCTTCGCGACGTCCGATCTCAACGACCTGTATCGCCGCGTCATCAACCGTAACAACCGCCTCAAGCGCCTCATGGAACTGCGCGCGCCGGACGTCATCCTGCGCAATGAAAAGCGCATGTTGCAAGAGGCCGTGGACGCGTTGTTCGACAATTCGCGCCGCTCGCGCCCGACCAAAGGCCACAACAACCGCCCGCTCAAATCCCTCAGCGACATGCTCAAGGGCAAGCAGGGACGCTTCCGTCAGAACCTGCTCGGAAAGCGCGTGGACTATTCGGGCCGTTCCGTCATCGTCGTCGGGCCGGAATTGAACTTCAACGAATGCGGCCTGCCGAAAAAGATGGCCCTGGAGCTCTTCGACCCCTTTGTCATCCGCGAACTGGAAAAGCGCGGATACGTCAACACGATCAAGGGCGCCAAAAAGATGATGGAGCGCGAGGACCCCGTCGTGTATGACATCCTCGACGACATCATCCGCGACCATCCCGTGCTGCTGAACCGCGCGCCCACGCTGCACCGTCTCGGCGTGCAGGCCTTCATGCCCAAACTCGTCGAAGGCAAGGCCATCCGCCTCCACCCGCTTTCATGCTCGGCCTTCAACGCCGACTTCGACGGCGACCAGATGGCCGTACACGTGCCGCTGACGCCCGAAGCCAAGATGGAAGCCATCCTCATCATGCTGGCCGAGAACAACATCCTGTCGCCGGCCAATGGCCGTCCGCTGGCCACGCCGTCGCAGGACATCGTTTTGGGATGCTTCTATATCACCCGCATGACGCCGAAGGCCAAAGGCGCGGGAATGCGCTTTGCCTCCGTGGACGAAGCGGTCATGGCCTATAACAATGACGTCATTCATCTGCAGGCCGAGGTGTACGTCCGCAAGGGTGAAGAAATGCTCAAGACCTCCGTGGGACGTCTCATTTTCGACCGCGTCATGCCCGAAGGCATTTCTTATTTCGACACCCGCCATTCGTTTGCCAACACCGTCATGACCAAGCGCAGCCTGGGCGAACTGATTGACGTCGTCCACAAGAAAGTCGGCTCTTCGCAAACGGCCAAAATGCTCGACGCCATCAAAACGCTCGGCTTCGAATACGCCAAGCGGGCCGGCATTTCGATCTGCCTGGACGACATGAAAATCCCCAAGACCAAGGGCGCCATCATCTCCGAGGCCGAAGAGGAAGTGGACAAGGTCCGCAGCCAGCACCAGCGCGGCCTCTTGACGCCCGACGAACGCTATCAGAAAGTCATTGACATCTGGACCCATGCCTCCGACCGCGTGCGCAACGATCTGCTGACCACGCTCAAAACCGATCAGGACGGCATGAATTCGATCTATATGATGATGAACTCGGGCGCGCGCGGCAACGAAGACCAGATCCGCCAGCTGGCCGGAATGCGCGGCTTGATGCAGCGTCCGACCAAGACCCTCAAGGGCGGCATCGGCGAAATCATCGAAAATCCGATCCGTTCGAACTTCCGGGAAGGCCTGACCGTCTTGGAATACTTCATCTCCACGCACGGCGCGCGCAAAGGCCTGGCCGACACCGCCCTCAAGACTTCGGACGCCGGCTATCTGACGCGCCGCCTGGTGGACGTGGCGCAGGACCTGATCATCACGGAAGCCGATTGCGGCACCCACAACTCCATGCCCATCGAGCCGATCAAGGAAATTACGGCGCACGGCGAACGCGTTCTCGAGTCGTTGGGAGACCGCATCATCGGGCGCGTGGCCGCCGAGGACATGATCAACCCGAACACCAAGGAAATCATCTGCCATCGCAATGAACTGATCATGCCCGAACTGGCCGAAAAAATCGAGGATTCCGGCCTCCCGACGGTCAACATCCGTTCCGTGCTCACGTGCGAGACCCGCCGCGGCGTTTGCGCCTCGTGCTACGGCCTGAATCTGGCCACCGGCAAGATGGTCGAGATGGGCGAGGCCGTCGGCGTCATTGCGGCC
>JAPLSP010000014.1 GCA_026398575.1 Candidatus Sumerlaeota bacterium
GTCCGTCCGTGTTCGTCCGTGTCCGTCCGTGCCAGTCCAATCTCTTTCGCTATAGTTTAATACTCTTGAATCGCGTCAGATAGGGTTTGTTAATTTTCAGCAAATCCGCCGTCATCTTGCGGATTTCGGCCAGCGACAATACCGCCGCGCTGACCGGGCAGTAGCAGACCGCATGATAGGCCATCTCGGGATTGCCGGTGATCGCGGCCTCAACCGTCATCTCTTCGGAGGCGATGCTGTGGTTGTTCAGGGCCGCGCACTGGGGCGGCAGCGCGCCGACGTGGATCGAATTCAGGCCGCGACGGTTGGCCACGACCGGCACCTCGACGCAGACATCGGGCGGCAGATTCGGGATCAAGCCCTTGTTCGGAACGTTGCCGTTGAACTCGAACGGCTCGCCGCCCAGCCGCGCGTTGATGATCGAGGAAGCGTATTCATGGCCGCGCTCCAGGCTGATCGGCGCGCCTTTCTTGAACCAGTCGCGCGTCTCCTTCTTCCACGATTTATCGCGCTCCCTGTATCCCTCGAGGATGTAAGCATAAACGCCGGGATTCCACCCCGTGCCGTGCGTGCAATATTTTTCGATCAGGTCCGGGCGCTTGCGGAACCACCAGTTGTATTCCGAGTTGTGGCCGCTCGACTCGGTGACGTAATAGCCGAAGGCCTTGAACATCTCATTGCGGACGATTTCTTCATTATAGATTTTCTTTTTCTCCACCGCCTTGCGCAGGAGTGGATAGGCGTCCTTGCCTTTCCATTTGTAGGAAAGATACCATGCCTGATGGTTGATGCCCGCGCTGACGTAGTCAATGTCCTTGAAATCGGCGCCGATCCATTTGGCCAGCATCATCGCCGTGCCCTGAACGCTGTGGCAAAGGCCCGTGATCTGAAGGCCGGGATACGTCTTTTGCATCGCGCGGCAGAGCATCGCCATCGGGTTGGTATAGTTGAGCATGATGGCGTCGGGGCAAAGCTCGGCCATGTCGCGCGCGATATCGAGCATGACGGGAATGGTGCGCAGGGCGCGGAAGATGCCCGCGACGCCGCGCGTGTCGCCGACGTTGATATCCACGCCGTATTTCTTCGGGATTTCGATGTCGTGCCGCCAAACCTTGACCGGGCTGGCCAGGATCGTGACGAGGACGGCGTCCGCGCCTCTCAGGGCTTCGCGGCGGTTCATCGTCGCGACGACCTTGGCGGGATATTTTCCGCGCTCGACGATGATCTCGCACGCGCGCCGCGCGAACTCGAGCCGCTCTTTGTCAATGTCCATCAGGACAAGCGTCGAATCTTTGAGCGCCGGAAAAGTGAGGATGTCGCGCACAAGTCCGCGCGTAAACCCCAGACTGCCTGCGCCGATGAATGCAATACGGGCCATTCGGTATCTCCCTTTGATAGTTGGGCTTTGCTTCTTGCAGCAACGTTCTCCTGAGTCATAACTAACTTAAGCCCCTGGCGCGGCTCAAAGGCTTAATTTGCCGTAAAATGCATTGATCCGATCATGGCAGATGGCGATATTGCGCTTGTTTGACATTTGAAAGTCATCCCGGAGGGATGATTGATAATAGCCCACAGTTTCAACTGTGGGACGGCGCCATGATCCGATTTTTAGTCCCGGAGGGACGGATGAAAACAAATCTCCAATCCATGAACCGGTTCCCCGCAATCATATTCGCTCTTTGTCTTGCATCAAGCGCCGCCGCTGAAAACGCGCCGTTCAACGTCAGGAACTATGGCGCGGCGGGCGATGGCAAGACGCTCGATACGGCGGCGATTCAGAAGGCCGTGGACGCTTGCGCTGCTTCGAGCGGCGGAGCGGTTATATTGCCCGCCGGAAGATATCTCTCGGGCACGATCCGTCTGAAGAGCCACGTGGCGCTGCAACTCGACGATGGCGCCATCCTGCTGGGCAGCCCCAGCCTCGAAGACTACCCCGAAACCAGCTCCTCCGTAAGGTCCTATACGGATAATTACGTCCGGCAGAGCCTGATCGCCGGGGAGAATCTGGAACGCGTCGCGATCCGCGGCCGCGGCGTCATTGACGGCCAGGGCCAGTTGTTCCGGCGCAAGGAATACCTTACCCGTCCGTACGTGATCCGACTGGTCAAGTGCGAGGACGTGCTGATCGAGGGCGTGACCCTCCTCAATTCGCCGATGTGGATGCAGCATTACCTGGCCTGCGACCGTGTGCGGATTCAAGGCATCCGCGTCTGGAACCACGCCAGCTACAACAACGACGGCCTCGATATTGACGGTTGCCACGACGTGCGGATTTCCGATTGCGATTTCGACAGCGACGACGACGCCCTGTGTCTGAAGAGCACGCTGGACCGCGCGTGCGAAAACGTCGTGATCACCAATTGCCGCATCAGCAGCCACTGCAACGCCATCAAGACGGGAACCGAATCGAATGGCGGCTTCAAGAACATCGTCATTTCCAACTGCGCGATCAGCTCGCCCGCCCGCTCGAAGGCAACGTATGGCGCACAGCGCGGCTATTGCGGCGTGGCGCTGGAGATCGTTGACGGCGGAACCCTGGAAAACGTGACCATATCGAACATCGCCATTCGCGGCGTGGGCGTTCCGTTTTTCATGCGGCTGGGCAATCGCGCCAGGCCATTTGTCAAGAATGGTCCCAAGCCGCCCGTCGGCGTTTTCCGCAATGTGATCGTCGCCGATATCGTCGCCACTGAGGTTTCATCCATGGGATGCTCCATCACCGGCGTCCCGGGGCATCCGATCGAAAACGTAAGCATTCACGACGTGCGGCTATCCTTTGACGGGGGGGGAAGATTGGAGGAAGCCTCGCGCAAACCGCCCGAAAAGGAAGCCAGCTACCCGGAATCGGGAATGTTCGGCGCCCTGCCTGCCTGGGGTTTTTACTGCCGGCACGTGAAGGATATCTCGTTCTCAAACGTGAGTCTGCGGACCGCCGCGCCCGATCTGCGCCATGCCATCGTCGGCGATGACGCGCGCGATCTGCGGATCGAAGGAATGGATGCGTCCGTCTCGGCGGGAGCGGCGCCGCTGATACGGCTTTGCCAGGTTGAGAACGCCGCAATTAGCTCTTGCCTGCCGCTTGGGAAAATCGCTACCTTCCTGAAGCTGGAAGGCGAACGAACGTCCCGCATCTTCCTGGGCCCGAACATCGCCGCCGGCGCGGAACAGTTGACCGAATGCGCCCCGGAAGTCAGCAAGCAGGCGATTGAGCGCGCCGCGCCGTAGGCCGCTCGCTCCGTCGGGCGGCCGCGCGCGCCAATACGGCCCGGCTGGTTGATGAGCGCGCAAGGCCGCCCGACGGAGCGAGCGGCCTACTATGCATCGCTAAAGGATTACAAAAATATTCCAAGGAGAAAGGCGTCTGCCATGAAAAGAATTATCCCGATCGTTTGCGTTCTCGGCGCCATTGGCATTCTCGACAGTCTCTGTGGATTGCGCCCGGCGTCCTTCGCCGCCGAGAGGCCCAACATCATCCTGGCAATGACCGACGATCAGGGCTGGGCCGACGTCGGATACAACAGCGCGAACAATCCCGAACGCGACAAACTCAAAACGCCAACGATGGACGCGATGGCCGCGGCAGGGCTGCGATTCAACCGGTTCTATGCGCAGGCGCCGCTCTGTTCGCCGACGCGCGGCAGCGTGATGACGGGCCGCCACCCGTTCCGCTACGGCACTTTTTCTCCGGGCAGCCCCTTCCGCGCCCAGGAGATGACCATCGCCCAGGCTTTGAAGACCGCCGGCTATGCGACCGGCCATTTCGGCAAGTGGCATCTCAACGGCGTCAGCGGCCCGGGCAAACCGGTGCCGGCGGACGACCCGCTCAATCCGGGACGCTTTGGATTCGACGAATGGTTTTCGGTCTCGAACTTCTTCGATTCCGACTGGACCTTCAGCCGCAAGGGCGAAGAAGTCAAGACCACGGGCGATGGCTCCGACGTGATCGTCGCCGAGGCGCTGAAGTTCATCAGCGCGGCAGCCACAAGCAAGACGCCATTCCTGGCGGTGATCTGGTACGGCAGCCCGCACAACCCAATCCAGCCAATACCCGAGTATCAGGAGAAGGCCGGCGGCTCGGCGTACTATGGCGAAATATATGGCGTGGACCACAGTCTCGCCACGTTGCGGAATGAGTTGCGGCGGCTGGCCATCGCCGACAACACGCTCCTCTGGTTTTGCAGCGACAACGGCGGCGTGCCGCCGTATTCCGTGGGCGGTCTGCGCGGAAAAAAAGGCAATGTGTGGGAAGGCGGCCTGCGCGTGCCCGGCATCATCGAATGGCCCGCCCACATCAAAAAGCCGTTCATGACCGACGTGCCCGCCGTCACGAGCGACATCTATCCCACAATCCTGGAACTCGCCGGCGTCAAGGTCCCCAATCAGGTCGGGCCGATTGACGGCATCAGCCTCGCGACCCTGATTGACGGCAAAATGACCGAGCGACCCAAGCCCATCGCCTTCTGGCACGGCGGCGGTGGAAAGAAGGACGCCGGCCATGCGGCGCTGACCGGCAACCAGTACAAGCTTCACAAACTCGCTCCCGAGAAATACGAACTCTATGACCTGCTGAAAGACCCGGTCGAGTCGAAGGACGTGGCCGCTGCGCATCCGGATATCGTGGCCCGAATGAAATCGGACCTTCTGGACTGGCAGGATTCCGTTGTTAAGAGTTTGGCGGGCGGCGACTATTCCACGGCATTGCTCAAAGATTCGACTCCACCGGCAAAAAAAGCCAAAAAGCCCAAAGCAAACTGACGAGAATGCCTTGCGGAGATTCGCAATAGATGGGATAAGAACGCTTCGCAATGGCAATAGAAAGCGCAAGACGCCGTTGGGCGCCCTTCGCGGAGTAGCTTATAGGCACAAGACCTTTGTCGCTGGGCGATGAAAAGCGGGATCTATCCAGAATGGCGCCGAATGGTAGGCCGTCCCGCTCCGTCGGGCGGCCACAGCGCGCCAAGGCTGCCCGACGGAGCGG
>JAPLSP010000595.1 GCA_026398575.1 Candidatus Sumerlaeota bacterium
GGGCGAAAAGCGCGAGCGCGATTTTTCCGCCGCCAAACTTTGGGCGTTCCTGGCCGAGCTGACGCCCATCCTGATCGTGATCCTGACGTTTGCCTGTCTGCTGCCGATTTCGGACTTCCTCCTGACGCGCGCCCATCAAGCGGGTTGGCTCGCGAAAGACCATTTGATTTTGCGCCGCATTCCGTTGCTGCTCGGGCTGGGATTGGCGATTGGCTGGCTGTTTATGCGGCGCGGACTGACCTGGCGCGCCGTCGGGCGGACGCTGCGCGAAAAAAATCTGCGGACGATGCTCTTCATGATTGTCGGGCTGATGGCTTTTTCCGGCGTCGTGCAGCGCTGCGGCGCCGTTGGGAGGCTTCATGAGGAACTGATCGCCTGGCATGTGCCGCTGGTGGCGACGGTCGCCCTGCTGCCATTCGCGGCGGGCGCGGTCATCGGCGTGGCCTTCGGATTCACCGGCGCCAGTTTCCCGTTCATCCTGCCATTGCTTGCGTTTATGCCTCCCGAAAAACGGCTGCCGTGGTACTTCCTGGCCTATTCCATGGCCTATACGGGCATGATGCTGACGCCGTCGCATACCTGTCTGATGCTGACCGTCCATTATTTCAAAGCAAGGCTGAGCCACGTCTATGCCTATCTGGCGCCGCTCTGCGCCTGCGTGGTCGCGGCGATCTTTGCGTTGTTCTATCTTTATTGCAGGATTTTTTAATATGGGTTGCGTGGCGCCGAGATGCAGTGGACAAGGCGCGGTGGACGAACGGCAGTGGACAAAACGCGGTGGACAAGCCACAACGGACTATTGACCCCGCACATCAAAAAGAATAAAAATACACGCGGAGCGAATCATCAATCAATCATTGAATGGGAGAGGTGACGCCATGAGCAAACCATGCGGATTAGCTGGCGAAAAACTTGCGAAATGGATGCGGGCGCTAACGCTTTGCATTCTGGGAATTGCAGCGTTCTCCTTGAGCTGCCAAACCTTCAGCCAGGAGCCGCGTGTCGGCAAGGCGTCAGGTTGGGCGCCAGTTCCGGGACACATCATGACTTCCTGGGCCGCGAAGGTTGATCCGGCCAAGCCGCTGCCGGAGCATCCCAATCCGCAGATGGTCCGCAAGGATTGGGTGAATCTCAACGGCTTGTGGGAATACACGACTCAAACGCTGGACGCATCCGCGCCCGACAAGTATGCCGGCCAAATCCTTGTGCCGTTTCCCATCGAGTCGGCGCTCTCGGGCGTGAAGAAGCCGCTCAGCAAAAGCGAGCGCCTCTGGTACAAGCGCACATTCGCCGCTCCCGCCCTCGCTGGCGGCAAGCGGCTGCTCCTGCATTTCCAGGCGGTGGATTGGGAAGCCAAGGTATTCGTCAATGGCAAATCCGTGGGCGAGCATCGAGGCGGATATGACGCCTTCACCTTCGATATCACCGCAGCCGTGAAGGCCGGCGGCGAGAATGAATTGGTGGTGTCCGTCTTTGACGAAACCGGCGGATATCAGCCGAAAGGCAAACAGAACTTCAACTCGATCGCCAAGCCTAGCGGCATCATGTACACGCCCTGCTCCGGCATCTGGCAGACCGTGTGGCTGGAACCTGTCCCGGCGGCCCACATCCGCGAGATCGCAATGACGCCGGATATCGACGCACACCAGTTGCGGCTAACCGTGGCCACGGCGGACGCGGTGGATTTCACGGCGACGGCCAGGCTGCACGGCAAGGCAGTGGGCCGCGTCACGGCAAAGAGCAACG
>JAPLSP010000072.1 GCA_026398575.1 Candidatus Sumerlaeota bacterium
TGCCCGATACGCTGCCCGGCCATTTGATGCCGTCAATCTTGGCGCCCAAAACCTTCATGTCTTCGGCCAGGCGCTTCTCGATGCTTTCGGATAGCTCCTTGACCTTGGCATTGGCGGCTTCGAAGCGCTTGGCCATTGCCAGGTATTCGCGGACCAGATTCTGATGCTGAATGCGGAAGAAATCATGCCCTGACGCCAGGTTGCCGAGCTGACTTTCGGCGCGCTTGGCCAGGTCGGCGGCCATGGCGCTCCGCGTCTTTGCCACGTTCTCGACGCCTTTTTTTATCTCCTCATAAACATAGCCCGGGCGTTGGTTGCCTTCAAAGCCCATGGCGTCTGCTTTTTTATCAATCGCGTCGCGGGTTTCGCCATATTTGGCGGCGAACTTCGCGAGGGTTTCTTTGACGGTAGCTTGCTCCTGCTTTTCAAAACCTTCGATGAGGGCAATCAGTTCCTCGACCGGCTTCATGTCATTGAAGTAAATAACGACGCCGGGCGCCTTGTTGAAAATCTTTTCGCGCAGGCTGGTAAACACGGCCGTCAAGGCATCGGCGTCCTTCTGAATTTCCCCTTTGTTCGCCGCCGCCCCTGCCGCCAGCTCCTTGACCTCTCCCTGCGCCTTTGCCAAGCGCGCCGCCTGCTCGTCAATGCGCTTCTGCGCGGCGTCAAAATCCGGATGGCTGGTCACGCCGCGCTGGGAGGCTTCCTGCTTGGCGGTATCGAGCGCCGGCTGCAGCTCGCCGCCGATCTCTTTCGCCCGTTTGAGTTTCTCCTCCATCTTGGACGCGTCTTCCTTGCGTTCGCGATACGTCTCGACCCAGCGATAGCAATCGTCGAGAGAGCGGAATTTGTTTTCCAGTTCGCGCAGCGCCTGTTGCGCGGGCGCGGGAAGCCGCCCCGAACCGCCCGCTTTCGGCGCTTCCGCGGCGGCGGGCTTGGCCGCATCCGGCTTGGCTGCAATTTCCGGCTTCGGCTTGGCTTCCGGCTTGTCCGGCGCGGCGGGCGCGGCGGGCGCCTCTTTGTCTTTTACGGTTCCGGCTTTCAAGTCAATCGTCTTGCCCGTGCGGCGTTCCATATCTTGTTTCAGGCGGTCGGCCTTTGAGTCCAGGGTTTTGAGTTTCGCGTGTTCGGGCGCCGCTTTCCGCAATTGCTCGATATCCTTTGCCGCTTTGAGCAGCGTCTCGACGGCTTCGTCTTTCTTGCCATTGAACATGAGCTTCTGCGCCTCAGACAGTTGCTTGTCGGCGCTCGAAGCCAGCTCGTCGGGATTTGAGGCGCCCGTTGCGTCCTTGCTCGCATCTTTCGCAGGATTGGCCATAGCTTTGATCGCCTCGCCGCTTTTTTGCGTTGCCTCTTTCGCGCGCTTGAGACCATCGCCCAATTGAGCGGACAACGGCGCCAGCGCCCCAGCGGTCATGGCAATGGCAATGACCATTCGCAGACCGACACAATTGCTGAAGGGTTTGAGGATGGATGAATCAAGCCGCAGGTAGGAGCTAAAAAAGCGCATGGGGCATACCTCCTTGAACTGGTGGGGGATTTATACTTTCTTCACTATTCTGGAGATAATATTGGCTTTTTCTCGTAGCGCGTCAACCGCGAAATGACGATAGGGATGAGGTTTAATGGGGGCTGTTCTTGCGCTTGGGAGCCTGTCGGAGAACCGCGTGTCGCCGCCATGAAAACACCCAAAAACCGGCGCTTTTCATGGCGAAGGCGCCTTGGAAATCCGAGTTCTCCGACAGGCTCCTGGTTATCGGGCGTCTTCCGGACGCTTGGCCGGCGTTCCGGCGTCCTTTATTTTCTTTGCGTCATCCGAAGAATTGGCGCCGCTGCCCGCCGCGCCTGTTGCGCCTGTCGGGCCGCCTTTTTCACGGTAAACCCTTACGTAGTCCACCAGGAGTTTTTGCGGGAAGATCGAGTCGTCAATTTTTCCGCCCCAAGAGCCGCCCAGGGCCAGATTGATCATGAGATACTGCGGCTTGCGGAAGGGATTGGCGCCGCCGTCATTGGCCTCGTCTATCTTGAAGGTGTGATATTTCTTGTCGTCAAAGAAGAAATCCATGCGGTCCTGGCGCCATTCGACGGCATAGACGTGGAAATCGTCGCAGGGATCCTTGACCTGCAACTTGCCCCCGCTGGATTTGTGTTTGCCGTCCAAGCTGAAATGCACGGTGGCATGGACCCGGTTGGGATCGTGGCCGACGAATTCCATGATGTCTATTTCGCCGCATCGCGGCCAGCCGGCCGACCGGTGATTGTCGCCCACCATCCAGATCGCCGGCCAGACGCCCAGACCCTTGGGCAGCTGGGCGCGCACTTCAATCCGTCCATAAAGCCAGCTGGCCTTTTTCTCCGTGACGAGGCTGGCGGCGGTGTATTGCGCATATTCGCGATTGCGGTTCGCATCCTTTGCGTTCGGCTGATACTTGGGATTCTTGAACTGCTCCTTGCGCCCTTCGATGACCAACATGCCTTTTTCCACGCGCGCGTTTTCCTTGCGCGCCCGCGTGTAGTATTGCATCTCCTGATTGCGCACGAAGCCTTCCTCATAGTTCCACTTGGCCGGGTCGGGCAGGCCTTCGCCGTCGAACTCGTCGGACCAGACCAGTTCCCATTCGGCCGCCGGGGAAATACCCGGGAAAAGACTCATCGTCAACGCTCCGATGGTAAGCGCGCAAAGCATTCGCATCATCTTTTAGCTCCGCAAGAGGGATTTCAGGCTTGATTCCGCCTGCCGATCGAGACGCCCTGCCCTTGTCATCCGATTGCTCAAGCTTTCTTGAACATCTCATCGAGCTTGGTCGAGATGAATTGCACCGAGCCGAAGCGGCCAAGAACAGTGTCTTCCTTGCCGATGGCCTGGCGGATTTTCAGCGCCGCCTCCTTGGCTTTTTCCCTGACCTTGGCGGCGTCACAGTGGCCGTCATATAGCGCCAACACGAACACTGAGGCGTTGACGCGAACGAAATGGAGGTTTTCGATCTCGCGGATGTGGAAGTCCAGCGTCATTTCCGAGGTATGGATGATCATCTCATAAGCGGCGAACGTGGCGGCGGCGATGGAAGCCAGCTCTTCGCAACGCACATGCTCGATGTCGCCGTGGCGGGCGATGATGTAGCCGCTGTGGTCTATCGCCAGGGCGCAGGCGATTCCGGTTTCACGAGCCAGTTCCGCGAAAGCGGCCTCCGTCTTGAGCACGGCGGCGGGCGTGATCCCGCAATAGGAATTGAAAGAGGTGGTGGCATTCATCTTTAGATTGGCCTCACAGCGCCGGGACTCATAGCCCGCTGACCCTGGTTGGGACTGGTCTCCTGGTTGATTTTCGCAATAATCGTCGTGCAGATCGCCTTGAAGGTTTCAATGACGCCCTTGCCTTCCGTGGCCACGGCCTCGAACCACGGACACTGCCGCGTATTGAGCATTCGCTCGAGTTCCCGGGGTTCCAGCGCATCGGGCAGGTCGCGCTTGTTGTACTGGATCACCATCGGCGTGGAGGCCGCGTCATAGCCGTGCTCGGCCATCAGCTGGCGCATGTCTTCGAGGCTTTCGAGGTTGTCGCCGAGGCGCGCGCGATCCGAATCGGCCACAAAGACGATTCCGTCCACGCTCCCGAGGACCATCTTGCGCGTGGTGCGGTAGTATGCCTGGCCCGGAACGCCATAGATCTGGAAGCGCGTGGTCATGGCGCCGATCCGGCCCAGGTCCAGCGAGAAGTGATCGAAGAACAGCGTGCGGTCGCCGCGCGTTTCGACGCATTGCAGCCGGCTGCGGTTGGCTTCGGGGGCGCTTTGATGGATAAAGCAAATATTCGTCGTCTTGCCGCTGAGCGACGGACCGTAGTACACGATCTTGCAGCTGACTTCACGCGTCTTGAAGTTGATAGTCGGCATGAGAAGAGTTCCCGCCCCTTTTGCGCCGGAACCGCATGTAGTCAATTCCGTACGTCCGGACTTTGTATTGCACGATGCGCTTGGTGGCCCCGAGCAGCCGCGCCGCTTCCGCCTGATTGCCGTGGGTGTCCTTCAGCGCGTCGGTCAGCAGTTCGATTTCGTAGGCCGCCACCAGCGCCTCGAATTTGCCATGCGAATGTTTGCGCGCCTGCGGCGTTTTCATCTGCAGCGACGGCGGCAGGCAATGCGCGTGGATGGTGTCGTCCAAAGACACCAGGACCGCGCGTTCGATGCAGTTCTCCAGTTCGCGGACGTTGCCCGGCCAATGATAGCTCATCAGCATGTCAATGGCCGGCGTGTCAATACGATTGACTTTCTTTTCCAGTTCTTTCGCGTATTTTTGCACGAAGTAATCGGCCAGGAGCATGATGTCCGCGCCGCGGTCGCGCAAAGGCGGTATATGGATGGGAAAGACATTAAGGCGATAAAATAAATCCGCACGGAAGCGGCCGGCCTGCACGTCGTCCTCGAGATTGCGGTTCGTGGCGGCGACCACCCGCACATTGACCCGGATCGGCTTGGCCCCGCCGACGCGCTGGATCTCGCGATCCTGCAATACGGTCAGCAGTTTGACTTGCGCCGCCGGCGGCAACTCTCCCACTTCATCCAGAAAAATGGTTCCGCCGTTGGCCTGTTCGAAGCGCCCGATGTGGCGATCAACGGCGCCCGTGAACGAGCCTTTCTCATGTCCGAAGAGCTCGCTCTCGATCAGATTTTCGGGGATGGCGCCGCAGCTGACTTTGACCAGCGGACCGCTGCGGCGGGGACTGTGGCGATGAATTTCGGTCGCCACCAGGCTCTTGCCCGTGCCCGTTTCGCCGGTGATCAAAACGGACGTGCGGCTATCGGCCACCTGGAGAACCTGGCGGCTGACTTCGGCCATCGCCTCGGAATTGCCAATGAGGGGTCCGGGCGCCCGCGGGCTCATCATGATGCGCAGGCGATCGTTCTCGTCCTGAATGCGCCGCTCGCGCACCAGCGGCGCCAGCAGACGCGCCACCGCTTCGAGCAGCCGCACTTCATCGCTCAGATCGCCTTCCAGGCCATAGTTGACCTGGTCGGCCGAAAGCGCGCCGACGACTTCTTCCTCGAGTTTGATTGGAACGCAGAGAAACGCCAGCTCGGCGCGATTCAAATGACGGCGCGTCTTCGAACGGTCCAGGAATAGCGGCGATTTATCGAGCCGGGGGATGGCGATCGGGCGGCCCGTCTCAACCACCGTGCCGGTGACGCCCTCGCCCAGCCGGTACGTCAGGCCTTCGCCCACGGCGCTCTCCAAGCCGTGACCGATATCCACATACACTTCCTTCAAGTCGCGGCGCAAAATGGAGATCATACCACGCCGCATGCCCAAATCGCTGGAGAGAATATCGAGCACCTGCCGTAAAACCTCGCGCAGTGGCGCTGCTCCTGCCAAAATGAGCGCTATTTTGTGGAGCGCCGTCAATTCTTCCTGAGTGAAT
>JAPLSP010000651.1 GCA_026398575.1 Candidatus Sumerlaeota bacterium
GCAAAGGCCGCGTTGTTGGCATTGTCCGCATTTGCCGCCTGCGTGGCGAAGTCGGCCAACGCCGCCCGGTCCGCCGCATCCGCATAACTCGCCGTGGAGGCCCAATCGGCATTGATCGCCACATCGGCCACGTCGGCGAACGCCGCCGTGGTGGCGTGGTCGGCGTCAGCGGCCAGGTCGGCGCGATCGGCGAAGGAGGCGCTGGTGGCCGTATCGGCCTGCGTGGCGCGCAGGATCGTTATGTCATCGGGCACCTGCGCATCCGTCACCGCTCCGCCAAGATTTTGGAGGTTGTGCGTATGGACCGCATCCGATTTTCCCGCCAAGCCATTTGCCAAACTCTCGGTCGTGGCAAAATCCGTCGCGAGCAATTCGCCCAAGCGCTCGGCGTTGCGAGCGGCGGCGGCGTAAGCGGCGGTTCCAGCATCGGTGGCATAAATGGCCGCGCCGGCGTTGGCGGCATAGGCGGCCGTCGTGGCGACGTCCGCCAGGAGAGCCGTGCCCGCCGCATTGGCGAATGCCGCCGCGTTCGCGAATGCCGCCGCGTTTGCGAACGCCGCCGTCGTGGCGGTGTCGGCGCTTGCGGCGGAATCCGCTCTGCCGGCGCTGGCGGCGCGCTGGATCGTGATGTCATCCGGCACTTGCGCGTCGGTGATCGCGCCGCCTAAGTCCTGCAGATTATGCAAATGCGCCACATCGGCTTTGCCGGCCAGGCCGGCGGCCAGCCCGGCGGTGGTGGGGAAGTCCGCGCCGTGGCGGCCATCCAGCATGTCTGCGTTCAGTCCCGATCCTTCGCCGTCGCGGGCCAGCTTCTGCGCATACATTACGCTGGTGACGCGTATGCGCTGGGGGAAGACATCCGCCGCGTCAATGGATCCGTCGGGAGGAGCGGCGCTGTCAATCGCCAGTTCATAGTAAGGGGAATTGGCCGCGAGCGTTTCGGCGGGCGGCGTTACTTCAATGGCGAAACGCCCGGCATTGGTGACGGCAACGGTTCCCATGATCGCGGCGCCAAGTGTGGCGCCGCCGGTTTCAGCGTCATAAAACTGGACCCGATAAACCCGCGCTCCGCTCAATGCTTTGCCGCTCCCATCCGTCAGTTTGCCTTGAATCAGGATGCTGGATGGCGCCGCCAGGACGCCGAGGGGCGCGCATATTGCCATTGCGAGCAAGACAGTCATGCCGGCGATTTCGTGACTGATGGCCATTTGCTGTTTGATGCTCATGCTTCTTCCCCTTTCGGATCAAGATGATTTGCCGCAGCTGCATAAGCGAAGGATGGAGATTGCCACTTACAGTACCGCGGTTATTTTTGTGCTTTGGTTTGTAACAAACTAACAGATCAATACATAAAAACTAGCTCCTCCATGATACTGCAATACTATTAAAGCCCAAAGAAACGCATTTTTCAAGGAATATTTGCGCGATTATTGCTTCATCATTCAGCGCTTCCCGTTATCCAAGCGCTTATCGTGACTGTCCATAAAAAGAATGCATAATTATTGTCAGGGAATTCCCGAAAGGACGCTTGGAGCTCATCAAAGCCGTCTGCGACGTCATTGGCTGCGCCATCCTCGAGCCCGGGTGGAGATGGGCAACGTCGGTTCAGCCCATCGCCAAGACAAAAAGCTGCGAAGCGCCCCACTTGCAGTATCATGTGGCGGGCGTACTGAGAGTTCGAATGGACGACGGCAGCGAGTTCGACTGCCGGCCTGGCGACATTTCCCTGGTTCCCCCCGGCCACGACGCATGGGTGGTGGGAGATGAACCGGCGATCATCGTTGACTTCCAGGGCATGACCGACTACGCAAAGCCTCGATAGATTCAGATTGGCGCAGGAGCATCGGCTTGAAGGCATCCGGCCATTTTGTGCCGGGGCCGTTACCGGCGCCGATATGGAAAGCGCCGTGGCCTCCGGTTGGAACGATGAACAGCTGAACCTCGCCGCCCTGCCGTTTCACCGCATCTGCAATTTGCAGCGCAAAGGACGTGGGCGCGGTCTTGTCGTCTTGGGCCGAGGCGATGAACACGGGCGGAGGATTCTTGAGCACGGGATAGGCCGTGGCGGGTTTGCCGTTCGGCCAGGGGCACATCAGCGCCATGAAATCCGGACGGCATGAATATTTTTCGACCGGATCGGAGGCGCCGGGATTCCCCGCGTCGAAGCTTCCCAGCAGGTTCAAACAAATGTTTCCTCCGGCGGAATAGCCCTGAACGCCGACCCGCGCGGGGTTGATGCCCCATTCATCCGCATGTTGTCGGATGATCCGCACCGCGCGCGCGCAGTCCGTGGTCGCATCGCTGGCGGCATTGTTGGCGCCGTAGCGCGTCCGATACTTAAGGCCGAACACCACAACACCCTGATCGCCGAATAATTTGACGACATTGCCAATGTGCAGCCCCATAGCCAGATGGCTGTAGCCGCCGCCGGGACAGATCATGAACGCGACGCGGTTGCGTTCCGGCTTCGGCGGAAGATAAACCCAAAGCTCCGGGACCGAAACATTCCTGATGCGCTCGTTCACGATGCTCTCGGTGTTGGGCGAAGCGACCAACCCCGGCGCGTCGCCCGGCCAGAGACGAAGGACCTGGCTCGGCGCCGGCCAGGGCAACTTCGCGCTTGACGCTTGCTGATTCCCGGCCGGCTTCTCGCCCGGAGCGGTCTTTGCCGCTTTTGTTGTCGGAGCGTTGTCAGCCGTCTCAGCGGCATGGCTGATACTTTCGCCTGATAGCAATCCCACTCCCAGCAGTCCCACTCCCAACAGCCTCACTCCCAGCAGCCAGGCGCCGAAGATTATCCGGCCAATTCGAGCCCACTTAATTTGTCTGTTCTGATTCATGGATATTTTTCTTCGTTGTTTTGCTCATCCACATCACTTGTTTTCCGCCTGCTCCGCCACCTGTATGGTGACCGGTCCCAGCAAGCCGGAGGGGAGCAGTTGGCTGGCTTGGGTGTACTTCGTCATATTGGTGCGGGTGAGGCGTTTTTCCTTCGGCAGAAAGGTATCGCCGATGAGTCGGTTGGGCCACAGATTTACCACGTCAATCTCAAGATCATTTGCGCCGGCTTTGAGCGCGCTCATCACGTCCACACGAAACGGCTTGGTCCAGAGCACCCCTAAATTCTGCCCGTTGAGTCGTACTGCCGCAAGTTCCCGGACATCGCCGAGATCCAGCGCGACTTTGCCAGCGACCTTCTCCGCGACCGTGAACTTCTGGCAATAGGTCGCTTTGCCCGAGTAGTATTTGATTCCGTCCTCCGGGCGCTGGGTCCAATCCGTGAGCGCTGCAAAGGTCGCCTCCTGCGGGCCGCCCCATTTGGGATCGAAGCGGACCATCCACGGCCCCGTCAGTTTCTGTATTGGCTTAAACTCTATCCAGTTTTTGCCGGAACGCGCAGTCTCGCTCGTGGACTTGCGGAAGACGACGAACACTGAACCAAAGGGGTCGAACTGAATCGGCATGATCGTGCGCCCCTTTTCCTGTCGGAAGGCGCCCGCCTCGCGGACTTGCCCGGTCACCGGGTCCCACATTTCCGGAATCTTGCCGCTGACGCGGAAGGCGCATTCCACCCGCTCCACCGGCTGCCAGCGGCTGGACACGAAGTAAATGTCGCCCTCATTGGTCTTGCGGTGAATCCAGTCAATCAACCCTTTGGGGCTGACGCCGGAGCATTCGAAGTCGGGCGCCACGCCGTCATCGAGCAGAACTTGCATGACTGGTTTTCCCCAAATGACGCGCCCCTTACCCACGGGCTGCACTGTAGGCGCCGCTGGATTGCCCGAACCCCACAGCCGGTCGGCGAGCGCCCTGAATTCGGCGGGATTATCCATCAGCCCATACGGCCCCGGCGGGCGATTCCCCACGATGGTCGCCCCTGCCTCCACCATGGAAACGAGTCTGCGCAGGACTTCAACCGGGAGCGGTTCCTTCTCCGGCAGCGCCAGCAGCCGGTAACTCAATCCATCGGGCAGCACGATGCGCCCATCCTTCACGCTCATCCGCGTGAGGAGGATTTCGGTGTTGGTGTAGTCGTAATCATAGCGGCCTGCGAGCGCCCCTTGCGCGGCCTTGAACGGCTTCGGCTTGCCGATTCCATCGCCGTTATAGAAAGCCACGTCCGCCGCAAACACCCCCTGCTGGAGCATATACGAGCAGCGCGCCAAGTACTCAAGGAAAGGCGGCGACTGGTCCCACCACGTGATGAAGCGGTTGAAATAAGTGCCGGCCCAATAAACCACGCCGGGCTTGGCGTCCATCCAGGGCGAAAAGTTGTAGCCATGGATGCATGGCCGGGTCAGCCCGTCGCAGTACGCCTGATCGGCGCACGGTTTCATATAGAAAGGCGATTCGCGCCAGGGATCGTTGCCGCCCGTGAAGGCCTCGCAGAAAACATCTTTCATCCCATAGCCGTGGGCGGCGGCGGCGGCGTCGCGCAGCAGAAAACGGGTGGCGTCGCCGACGCCCCGATGCGTGCCGGGCATCCAGAACTCGCCCATGGACACGTCGCACCGCGAGACGCTTTTGAGCAGATCGGTTTGCATTTGATGCGGCCCGGCGGCCTCGGAATAGAATTTTAGATTGTTGGCTTTGGCCAGGGCCGTGTGCCGGGCGTAGTGGCCATCGGCGTACAAGTCGCTGATGATGAGTTGATAGTCGCGTTGGAAGCACGCGCTCTGTCCGGCGTCGCCGATTACGCGTCCCGCCAGCGCCGGCAGCCAGGATTTGATGTCGTAGCCGCGACGCTTGCGGAACTCTTCCGGAAACCGCGCCGTCCAGGTTTGCTTGCCGCCCTCGTAGCTGTCGCACTCGACAAACGTGAGTCCCTTGCGTTCCTCCGGCGACATCTCCTTGAGTACTTTCGCCATGGTGGCGTCCCACTTTTTGTCCATGGCCTCGCCGCTCAGGTGATCAATCACCCTGGCTTTGGGAGAGATCGTGTGCCCGAAGCGCAGGATCACCCAATTCCCTGCCGGCGCGTCCCATTGCAGGCGTCCGGCGGCATCCATCCGGCTGCTCAGTTCCACGACCTGCGCCGGCTGCGCATCCCCTTTGGCCGGCAGCGCCAGCACGGCGATATCCCGGTAAAACACCGGCGTCTTGTCTTTTTTCAGGGGCGCTTTTTCCGGCAGGGCGAGCGCCCCATCCACCTTCACAGGCCCTTTGATTTCTTTGATCGAATAAACCAGCGACTGCTCGGCGTATTCGGCGGGCAGGTCTTGCAGTTCACATCCGAAGCCGCCAACGGCGACACCCAGTTCCAGACCCAGGCGTCCCGATTCCTTGGCTGCGCGCCGGACGATTTTCCGCCACTCGTCCGACCACATCAGGTTGCCCTTCTCCATTTCCTCCGCTATCGCGCCGGGGCCATTATATTCAGCGGTCTTCTCCACGCGGTTTTCGGTCTCGCCATAGACAAGCTTGCTGCCGCGCCGGAGTCCCCCGCCTCCCGGCGTATAGATCAAACACGAAACCACCCCTTTGGCCTTCATCTCCTCCATATCCCGCGTAATCACGGCGTCCGGAACCGCGCCGTAGGGCAGCATGAAGCCATAAACTGCCGGCCGGGCTGTGGCGGGTGGGTTGAGAAATGCTTTTGCCAGGTCATCCGCAGCGGCGGGGTCCTCGGCCTGACAGGATGCCGTGAACGCCCAGCCGGCGCAGAACACGCCGAGCATGCCGAGCTTGCCGAGCACGCCGAGCTTGCCGAGCACGCCTAGCTTGCCGAGCACGCTATGCTTTATCATTGTTTGCTTCATCATGTATGCTTCTCTGTTTTGCGGTTGGAGTAAGGATTAAGAGCGATGGTCAGCTCAAACCAAAAATCGGCGTCCTTTTCCCTCCGTGAAATCATAACAACCGAGAGCGGAACCTAACGAACTTCATAAAAAATGCAATGGCAATTTTATTTAGGGGACGTTCACTCTGTGGCTATGCCGTTATCACGCGTCGAACGACAACATGCTGTCGTTTCTTGCTATCGGTGCTATCCGGGGAATCCGTGGTGGTATTTTAACCACGGATTTCAAGGAGTACACGGAAACTACTGCGCATAGCGAAAGGATTCCAATCAGCCAACAAGAATTCCCTTGTCTATCCCAGTCGGCAGGTGCTTAAATTTCCGTTTCGGGCAGACAGCAGGAAGGCGGGAAGGCAGGAAGGCGGGAAGGCAAGGCGGAGTCAGACGTTGACAATAGCGATTCTAGAACTACAGAATTCGATTCCGCTGAAAAACCTTGAGAGCCTGTTAGCCTGCAGTTCCGGCAGGTGGCCGTTTTTTTTCGCTGACGCGCAATCATCGGAGCGAGGCAGGAGCATCGCAAGGCGATTCGCCTGCGGGACTACTGTTTTCCTACTTTTACGGGCCGTTTTCCACGTTGGGACTCCTCTTTCCTTGGATTTTGTCAGCCTGCGAATGCAGGTATCGCCACTCTTTCGACTGCAAGGCCACAGACCTGCGCCGCTTGCCATGAGATTCGACGGAACAGGCGCCGGATGTTGCAGGCGGCGCCGATGAGATAGTTCTGGAGGCGGACCTTTCGCTTGCCGCGATAGCGAGCACGACGCAGGCCATAGCCGCGCACCAGTTCGCTTTGCGTGCCTTCAATGGCGTTGCGCCGGCGCATTTCGTGTTGGAATGCCTCCGTCTGCATTTCCCGACGGCGGGCTTGAAGCAGGGAGTGCCATTCGCCGACCACGAAGGAGCGGTGGCTTTGGCCGGAACTGACGCACTGAGCGAGCAACGGGCAACTACCGCAAACGGCGTTGCTCCATTCGATGCGGAAGGTCACCTTGCCGCTACTCTTCTCCACCAGGCGGCTGACGTTGCTGCTGCGTTGACCGGCGGGACAAACGGCGTAACGCTCCTCGACGTGGACGTCGAACGCCTCGACGACGAAGACCTTGCCGCGGTCCGGCGAAGCCGGCGCCGGTCCGCGCAATTCGCGCCCCTGTTCCAACGCTTCATGAAGGGCTTCACCCCAAATGTAGCCGCCGTCCCCATTGCGGGCGGGGTCAGACCTTGAATTCTGTAATTCTGGCTTGACACGGGACGGAGTTCTTTATAGGTTTTCCTATGCCTCGTCCACCTCGTATTGACCGCGCCGACGGTCTTTATCATGTCACCTCGCGTGGCAACGGGCGCGAAAAGATTTTCCATACGAACTCAGACCGTCTGCGATTTCTCTCGCAACTGGAGGACAACCTCGACACCTATAACTGCCATCTGTTCGCGTTCGTTTTGATGGACAATCATTTTCATCTGCTCATCCGGACGCCAGAGGCCAATCTGTCGCGATTCATGCAGCGACTTGTTACAAGCTACGCCATGTATGCCCGCTATAAACATCGCAAACCCGGCCACCAATTCCAGGGGCGCTTCAAAGCCAAATTGATCGAAAGCGACCGGTATCTGCGGCAGGTCTCGCGTTATATCCATCTCAATCCCATCCGCACCAAGCCTTGCGCAAAGCTATCAGCGAAGGAGCGGCTCCAGAAGCTCAATGACTATCGCTGGAGCTCCTACCGCAGCTATATTGGCGCACACGCGGCGGATGTTCCGGTGATCGAACGCGAGTTGCTGAAGCAGTTCTTGAAGGCGCCGATGGAAGACGATGCGCCGGCAAATGCGCCAGGTGAAACCGCTTCGCCGGACTGGGCAGGCGCGCGCGCGTCTTATCGGCGATACGTGGAGTCATGCGTTCTGGAGACCGACGCCGTGACGCTCCATGCGATGCATATCAGCGCATACGTCATCGGGTCCGATGCTTACGCGCAGGCCATCGAGACCGAATTGGGCAAACAGCGCGGAGCGGATTCGCCGGGCGCGGCGCCGGAAGATATTGCCCTGCCGCGCCAGCAGGCGGCGATTGAAAGCATCGTGGCGGCAGTGGCGAAATATTATGGCGTTGATCCAGCGCTTGTGACGCGGCATGGCCTGGCGGCGGGCGATGCAAAAGCGGCGGCGGTGGAGTTGGCGTGCCTGCTGTCAGGCTGCACGCAGCGCAAAATCGGCCAATACTTTGGCGGCATTTCCACCTCGGCGATAAGCAAAATCCGCGCGCGCATACGACGGGCGGCAAAGAACGACGCACTAAAAAGAGCAATTGCAGAAATTAGATGTACAGAATTCATGACCCCGAGGTCCAATCAACCGCTAACGAACGCTGATCAACGCTAAATATTCAGATAAGCCCCGTGGTTTTTCTCCTTCCTCTCAGCGCCTGGCTTTCTCTATCTTCAGCACACCTGCCATGGACGCTTGAATTTATGGGACGCTCACGAAGGGCGCTAAAAATATTCGCCATGACTGCGCTCGCGGCGATTGCGCAATGGGGCTGCGATTCAGCGAGCGCGCAGGCGGAGAGCGCGGCGATAACGCAGAAGGCGGCGACGTCTTCGCCCGCGGTTCTGTTCCCGTTTGTGCTGCCGTGGGATGACTCGACGTCAAGCGTGGCGAACCTCAGCAGCTGGCTTCCCAAACCAGCAGGGAAGTTTGGGAGCATTCGCGCCGGCTCGGACGGGCGCCTCTATGCGGGCCGGGAGCGCATCCGGCTCTTCGGTGTGGACCTGGCTTTCAGCGCCAATTTCCCCCTCAAAGAGGACGCCGAGAAGATCGCCGCCCGCATGGCCAAGTTCGGCATCAACATCGTCCGCTTCCATATCATGGACATGTCGCGGTTTCCCAACGGCCTCCTTGCCCACAATGCGTCGGACACCCGCCAATTCGATCCCGAGGCTTTGGAGCGGCTCGATTATTTCACCTCGCAACTGAAGCAAAACGGCATCTACGTTTATCTGTGCCTGCTGAACTATCGCCCGTTCAACGCCGCGGACGGCCTTCCCAAGGAAATCGAGCAGATGGGCGATCCCTATCAGGGGCGGCATGTCCCGGGCTTCTACGACGCGCGCATGCTCGATCTGCAAAAGGAGTATGCCCGCAATCTTTTGACCCATCGCAATAGTCACACCGGGCTCACATACACCGAGGACCCGGCGGTGGCGTTCGTGGAGATCAATAATGAGAACGGCCTCATCCACTCCTGGCTGGGCGGAACGATTGACCGGCTGCCGGAAGCTTTCCTGCCGGAATTGAGGCGGCAATGGAACGAGTGGCTGCGCCGGCGCCATGGCGCAACCGGCAAACTGCGGCAGGCGTGGGGCGTGGAGGAAGAAGCCTTCGGAAAGGAATTGATCGCCAATGCCGATTTTTCGAGCGGGATGGAGAGCTGGTATTTGGAGCTCCACGAAAAGGCCGAAGCGACGGCGGCGCCAGACGGCGATGTTCCCGAACCCTTGCGTGGCGCAAAGTCCGTCTGCGTCACCGTGACGAAGCCAAGCGCGGAGCGATGGCATATTCGATTTCAGCAGGGGAGGCTTTCGCTGCAAGGCGCCAAGCCCTATACGCTGTCATTCTGGGCCAAAGCGCAGAAGCCTTGCGCCATCGGCGTCAGCATGGAGCAGAACCATGAGCCCTGGCGGAATCTGGGTTTGAGGAACGAGGCGGCACTGACGGCGCAATGGAAACAGTTTCATTTCGTCTTCACCAATGAACAGGGCAATGACGAGGCGCGGGCAGTGTTCGATCCTGCGTCGCAGCCGGGCGTCTTTTGGCTGGCGGGCGTCTCGTTGCGGTCCGGCGGCATCCGCGGGCTGGGCGCGAACGAACGAGCGGAGGACGGGAACGTGCCGCTATTCCTGCGGACGCAGGCCGGCGAACGATCCGCCGAGGCGCAGCGCGACTGGCTGCGCTTTCTCTGGGAGACGGAAGACCGCTACTGGCAGGCGATGCGCAACTATCTGAAAGATAATCTGAAAGCCAAAGCACTCGTTATCGGCACAAGCGCCGCTTGCAGCACGCCGAATATGATGGCCCGCATGGATTGCGTGGACGCGCACGCTTACTGGCAGCATCCGATTTTTCCGGGGCGCCCTTGGGATTCGGAGAACTGGATCGTGCGCAACCGCACGATGGTCAACGACCCCGGCGGAGTGTTGCCAGACCTTGCGCTGAGGCGCGTCGCCGGCAGACCCTTCTGCGTGACGGAATACGGCCACTGCGCGCCCAGCACCTACGTCAGCGAAGGCAATCTGTTACGGGCGGCATACGCGGCATTGCAGGACTGGGACTATATTTCCGCGTCCCGTTATGCGCAGAAATCCGACTGGGACATCCGGCGTATCCGGGGCTTCTTCGACATGGACCAGCATCCCACGAAAATGCTCACGATGATTCCGGCGGCGGCGATGTTCCTGCGCGCCGATGTCAAACCCGCGCAGGAACTGGCGGCGGCGGCAATAGACAAGGAACGGGAAGTCGAGATTCTTCGGCGCGCCCAGGCATGGGACATGGCGCACGCTGGAAATGCCGGCATGGCGCGCGAGGCCACGCTCATTCATCGCACGGCGGTCGTTGTGGAAGGGCAGACGTCGCCTCCCGGGGCGCTGCGTCCGGAGCAAGTCAAGATCGCGGGCGAAAAGTTTGTTTCCGACACAGGCGAATTAGTTTGGGACCTGAGCCGCAAGGAGCGCGGCGTCGTGACTCTGAACGCGCCCCGCAGCAAAGCCGTCATCGGCTTCGGCGGCGGCCTGCGATTCGACTTGGGCGGCGTGATCGTCGAGCCCGGTCCGACGCTCCAGAACGGCTGGAGCGCCATCACCGTGACGCAGATGGATGGCGGCTCAGCGATGGACAGCGGATCGGCGGCGGCGACATCTGAGCCGTCGCGTTGGCTGATCACGGCGACGGGCTATATCGAAAACACGAACATGGGCTGGAAGAATGCCGAGAAGAACAGCGTCGGAAAAGATTGGGGCCAGGCGCCGACGCTGGTGGAAGGCGTTCCGGCTCGTGTCACCCTGCCGGTCCCCGCCGCGCGCGCCAAGGCATGGACGCTGGATGAACGCGGAGTGCGCAAGACGCCGCTTGCCGTGCGCCCGGACGAACGCGGCAATGCGGTCGCAGCCTTCGGGCCCGAGCAAAAAACTCTGTGGTACGAGGTTTCGGCAAATGGCGAATGACCGGAATTATTCCTGCGATCTTCCTTGCGCACGGCGACGCCGGCTCTGTATTATCATTCTGTAACTCAACGGCAATGCGCGACGCCGCGCAAGCCAGGGAAGCGCCTGTCGAATGCGTTATCCCCAAGGGCGCGGGACATGGCTTTGCCGGCGAGGCGATCAGCCCAACGGTCGCGGAAATCAACCGCCGCGCTGCTAATTTCTTTAAGGAGCGTCTGAACAAACCATGAAATATCTCATCCCATTCCTCACCGCCCTCCTGCTGGCCCCGCTGGCTGCGCTGCACGCCGCCGATGCGCCGAAGACGGCGGACAAGCCGAACATCGTCATCATCTTCATAGACGACATGGGCTATGGAGACATCGGGCCGTTTGGCGCAACGAAGCAAAAAACGCCGCAGCTTGATCGCATGGCGCGCGAAGGTATGAAGATGACGAGCTTCTACGCCGCGCCGGTCTGTTCGGTGTCGCGGGCGCAGTTGCTGACGGGCTGCTATGGCGTGCGCGTTTCGGTACCGGGCGTATTTGGGCCCGCCAGCAGGAACGGGCTGCATCCGAAGGAGCATACGATTGCCGAGCGGATGAAGGAACTGGGCTATGCGACGATGTGCATCGGAAAGTGGCACGTGGGCGATCAACCGGAGTTTCTGCCTACGAAACAGGGCTTCGATCACTATCTCGGGATTCCCTATTCCAATGACATGCTGCGCAAGTCGAAGGAAAAGGGCGTGCCCGTAGTGCCGCTCGTGCGCGACGAGAAGGTGATCGAACTGCTCGCCGAGGCTGATCAGAACCGGATCGTCGAGCGCTATACGGACGAGGCGGCGCGTTTCATCCGCGAGAGCGCGGGCAAGCCTTTCCTGCTTTATCTGCCGCACACGGCGGTTCACTGCCCGATTCATCCCGGCGCCGCGTTTGCCGGAAAGTCGTCGAATGGCCGTTTCGGCGACTGGGTCGAGGAAGTGGACTGGAGCGTGGGGCGCGTACTCGATACGCTGCGCGAACTGAAACTCGATCGCAACACGTTCGTGATTTTCACCAGCGACAACGGGCCTTGGCTCATCAAGGGCGCCGACGGCGGCAGCGCCGGCCCGCTGCGCGGCGGCAAGGGCAGCACGTGGGAGGGCGGCGTGCGCGAACCGACCATCGTGTGGTGGCCCGGCCAGATCAAAGCCGGCAGCGTGTGCGACGCCGTCGCCGGAACGATTGATCTCCTGCCGACCGCCGTCGCGCTGGCCGGCGGCAAAGTTCCCGCCGAACCGGTGATTGACGGCCGCGACCTCTCCCCACTACTATTCGGCAAGACGAAGGAATCGCAGCGCGAAGCGCACTATTATTTCAGCGGCTATCAGCTGCAGGCCGTGCGGCAGGGGCCGTGGAAACTCGCCATCGCCGCGCAGAAGGAGACGATGGGCAGGAATTCGGCGGCGGATGCGAGCGGCAGCGCCTTTCGCCTCTACAACCTCGATGAAGAAATCGGCGAGCAAACGAGCGTCGCGGACAAGCATCCGGAAATCGTGGCGAAGCTCCGCGCGCTGGGTGAAAAAATGAATAACGAAATCGGCGGGACCAGCCCTTCGGCCCGCCGTCCCGCAGGCCAGGCGGCCGAGCCGACGCTGCTATACGTTTCAGGCGAAGACGCGCCGCGCGCGAAGAAACAGCCTGCAAAAAGTCTTTTCTCACTTGACTTTGGAAAAGGGATTAAGTAGCCATTTCTATCTTCAAATAGCAGCAGAAATGCATTTATCAGGAAGGAGCCAATCATGGGAAAAATTCTGACGCGCCGTTCCTTCATTCAATCCACTGCGATAGCAGGCGTGGCAGCGCATTGCGGCTTTCCTGCAATCTTGCGCGCGGCTTCGCCCAATTCCAAATTGCGGCATGCTTGCATAGGCGTTGGCGGAATGGGATTAACTGATTTGAAGAATTTCCTGTCGAATCCGCTGGTTGAAATTGCTGCCATTTGCGACGTTGGCAAAATTCCCTTGGAAAGTGCTTTACAGGAAATCGCAAAGCAAAATCGGCCCAAGCCAGCTGTTTATGCAGATTGGCGCGAACTCTTGGCCACAGAAGACAGCAAGATAGACTCAGTCAACATAACTGTGCCTGACCACATGCATGCTATTATCACACTCGCATTCCTGAAGGCGCGCAAACATGTGTATTGTCAAAAGCCATTGTGCCATGATGTGGCGGAAGTCCGCGCGGTGATGGCGGCAGCAAAGCAGGCAGGCGTACGAACTCAGCTTGGGACACAAGGGGCTAGCGGTTTAAATCAACGCACTGTTATTCATATGATCCAAGAAGGAGTAATCGGCAAGATAAGGAGAATAGTGGGTTACGATGGGGAAAAAGCAAACTGGCTTGCTGGCCCTCGTCCAGCTCAAGGTCAACAACCACCTAACACCCTGAACTGGGACCTATGGATCGGCACAGCCCCGATGCGCCCATACGCTCCGAATATATATCACCCTGGCGCATGGAGAAGCTGGCTAGATTTTGGGACTGGTTGCGCGGGAGATCTATGTTGTCACCGTTTTCATGTAGCATGGAAAAGCTTAGGATTAGGCTGTCCTATTAGCATTGAAGCAAATCCGCAGCAGTCATGGGTGGACTCGCCCCTTCGGCGTGCTGACACTTGGCCTCAAAGCAATCGTATTAAGTGGATATTGCCAGAGACAAAGCTCACTGCAGGTCCTGTTACTTATGAATGGTATGATGGCGAATTCAGCCCGGATGACGAAACGAAGAGAATTGCAGGCATGGATAAATTTCTCCAACTATATATAGGAACAGATGGCGCAATAGTAAATCGTGGAGATGGAGGACAGTTACTGCCATCTGATAAATTCAAATCCTATCAGCGTCCGAAACTGGCACCTGCAGATCATTATGCTGATTTTGTGAGCGCGTGCTTCACCGGCCAAGCTACGATATCGGACTTTGACTTAGGTGGTAAAACGACTGAAGCAGTATTGTTAGGAATGGTCGCTACCCGTGTGCCTGGCGCCAAATTGGATTATGATGCGGCGCAAATGAAATTCCCCGGGCATCCTGAAGCTGAGCGCTTCCTGCGACGTGAATATCGAGATGGCTGGAAAATTGGCGAGATATGCTGCGACAGCGTGAACGCGCCGCAAATCGCAAACAAGTCTTTTACCATATCTTGCATCGTCGAGACCGATCAGAAAGACGCGATCATTCTCGCGCATGGTGGCTCCGTCATCGGCTATGCCCTCCATTTGAAAAATGGCCGCGTGTGTTTTGCTGTACGCACCGCGACCGACAAGGTAACGGAAATTTCTTCGGGTGAGCTGAAAGGGGCAACCCGGATCGTCGCATCGCTTGCGGCGGACAATACCATGAAACTGACCGTCGGCGATCAACCCGCCGCCACCGGAAAAGCCCCGGGACTCATATCCCACCAACCACAGGAAGACTTTTGCCTCGGCCACGACAACAAGGTTCCCGTCGCCACTTACACGGCAAAGGCCCCCTTCAAAGGAAGCATTTCGGGTCTGACCATTCACGCCGAATGAATCCGCGGCAGATGCGGATACGGCGCCTTCTATTGGAAAAAAAGAGGCGCCAAATTTTCAACGACCGGCAAACTGAAGGGATCACATGAAACAACTGCAAGCATTCCTCCTGACCGCGCTGCTGCTGGCGCTGATGGGCGCACTGAACGCTGCTGAAAAACGCCCCGCCAAAAGCGCGGACGATACGCCGCCCGGCAAGACCTGCGTTTACAAGCATTCCGCCGGGCAGCCGCGCGAGATGGAGATCTATTTCCCGCCGAACCACGATCCTGCCCAAGCCAAAGTTCCCGGTGTGATCCTGTTTCACGGCGGCGGATGGTCGGGCGGCAGCCTGACTCAGTTCCGTGCCGCCTGCCAGTACCTCGCCAGCCGCGGCCTTGTCGCTGCCACGGCCAACTACCGGATGCTGAGCGGGCAGGAGGGGAAGCAGCTCCCGAAGGGCGAATCCAAAAAACGCGTCTGCATCACCGACGCCAAAAGCGCCATCCGCTGGTTCAAGCAGCACGCCGGAGAACTCGGCATTGATCCGGCGCGCATCATCACCGGCGGCGGCTCGGCGGGCGGCCACATCTCCGTGCTCGCCACGCTGAACCCCGGCCTCAACGATCCCGCCGATCCCAAGGACTTCAATACCTCCGTCGCCGCCTATCTGCTTTTCAATCCTGCGTTCGCGCCTGACGATGCGGCGGACTCGGAGGTGGATGTCATGCGCCACCTGAAGTCCGGTGTTGCGCCGGCCATCGTGTTCTTCGGCACGGCGGATAACTGGAAGAAGGGCTGGGATGCCGCACATGAAAAACTCAAGAGCCTCGGAAATACAACCACTGACCTGCAGCTCGCCGAAGGCCAGACCCACAGCTTCTTCAACAAGGATCCCTGGCAGACCGTGACGCTCATCGCTGCCGACCGCTTTCTGGCGCGGCAAGGTTTCCTCAAAGGCGATCCCACGCTCGTCCCGCCCGCAACCGGAGAAAAACTTATCCTGCAGGAGTAACATCTGATGAGAAGACAAATAATCCTTTCAGCGCTGCTGGGCATATTCTATGCCGGAGGGGCGCTGGCGGCGAATGAATTGGAGAAGCAGTTCGACAATCCGCCGGAGCGTACGAAACCGCGCTGTTATTGGTATTGGATTGACGGCCAGATCTCGCGCGAGGGAATTACGCGCGATCTCGAGGCGATGAAACGCGTGGGCATTGGCGAGGGCTATATCGGGATCATCGGCGGCGGCGAGGTGAAGGCCCTGACGGAACCGTGGTGGCAGCTGGTGGAGCATGCGGTGCGCGAGGGTGGCCGGATCGGCGTAGACATCGGGGTGTTCAATTGTCCAGGCTGGAGCCAATCGGGCGGGCCGTGGATCAAACCCGGCCAGTCCATGCGTTACATCTCCATGACGGAGACGCGTTTGACAGGTCCGCAACGCTTCGAAGGCAAACTGCCTGCGCCGGAAGGCGATTTCCAGGACATCGCGGCGCTCGCGTTCCCCGCGCCCACCGGCGACAGCGACACCATCGCCCGGCACGCCCCGCGCGTCACCAGCAACACGAAAACCGAAGTGACCTACGAAGTCGCCGCGCCATTCACGGCGCGCAGCCTGACGATTATCCCTTCGAAAAAACTGAACGTGACATGCGAACTGCTGGCGTCGGACGACGGCCAGCAATACCGGACGGTGAAGAAGTTCGCGATAGACCGGCACAACCTCGGCGTCAGCGTCGGTCCGATTCCGTTGGCGCCTGTGACGGCCGGCTTCCCGGCCGTGACGGCGCGTTTCTTCCGGCTGAAATTTTCCGCCGCTTGCGACCTGGCCGAAATCCGCCTCACGGCGGCGGCGCGCGTCGAGAGTCACATGGAAAAGCAGCTGGCCAAGATGTTCCAGGATCCGCAGCCGCCGTTCGACTTCTATTCCTGGCCGACGCCCGCCGAGCCGGACAAGGCGGATCTGGCCGTGAGCCCCGACGCCGTGCGCGACATCACCCGCCAGATGGGCGCCGACGGCACGCTGCGGTGGGACGCGCCGGCGGGCGAGTGGATCGTGTTGCGCGTGGTGGCCATTCCCACCGGCGTGAAGAACTCCCCCGCGCCGCCCGAGGCGACGGGGCTGGAAGTGGACAAGATGAGCCGCGAGGCGTTGCGGGCGCATTTCAACGCGTACATCGGCAAGTTGCTGGAGCGGATTCCAGAGAAGGACCGCAGCGCGCTCAAGCACGTCGTGGCCGACAGTTACGAGATGGGTCCGCAGAACTGGACCGATGATTTCATCGCTGATTTCAAGCAGCGCTACGGCTATGATCCACTGCGCTTTCTGCCGGCGCTGACGGGGCGCATGGTCGGAGGCGCGGACCAGTCGGACCGGTTTCTCTGGGACATGCGGCGGATGGTTGCCGACCGCGTGGCGCGCGATTACGTCGGCGGGCTGCGCGACCTGTGCCGCGAGCGCGGCCTGAAGATGTGGCTGGAAAACTACGGGCACTGGGGATTCCCAGGCGAGTTCCTGAAATACGGCGGCTCGTGCGACGAGATCAGCGGCGAGTTCTGGGCCGATGGAAATCTTGGCAGCGTCGAACTGCGCGACGCGGCCTCGGCGGCGCATATCTATGGCATGCCGGTGGTGTGGGCCGAGGCGTTCACGGGCGGCCCGGCGTTCCGCAGCACGCCCGCTTCGCTCAAGGCGCGCGGCGACTGGGCCTTGTGCGAGGGCGTCAATCAGTTCGTGCTGCACGTCTACATCCATCAGCCGTGGGAAGACCGTCGCCCGGGCGTCAACGCGTGGTTCGGGACGGAGTTTAATCGCCACAACACATGGTTCGAGTTTGCGAAACCGTGGATCGTCTATCATCGCCGTTGTTCCGTGATGTTGCAGGCAGGGCGCCCCGTGGCCGACGTGGCCTACTTCATCGGCGAGGACGCTCCGAAGATGACCGGACTTCGCAAACCGGAACTGCCGGCGGGCTATGACTTCGACTACATCAACGCCGACGTGATTGAAAACCGCCTGAGTATGAAGGATGGCCGCTTTGTCCTGCCCGACGGCATGTCATACAAGCTGCTCGTGTTGCCCGAGAGCGAAACGATGCGGCCAGCAGTGTTGAAAAAACTGGGTGAGCTCGTCGCCGCGGGCGGCGCGGTGTTTGGCGTGCCGCCAAAGCGTTCGCCGAGCCTCCAGGGCTATCCGGCCTGCGATGCGGAGGTTCGGAAACTCGCCGACAGCCTGTGGGGCGCGAAAAAAATCATGCAAGGCGTCTCGCTTCAGCCGGCGCTCGATCAATTACAAACGCCGCCGGACGCGATCTGCCCCGATGGCATTCTCTGGAAGCATCGCCGGGACGGCGACACGGACATCTATTTCCTCTCAAACCAGAAAGCCTTTCCGCGCACGGACACGATATCGCTGCGCATACAGGACCGCGCTCCCGAGCTCTGGTGGCCGGAAACAGGACGCATCGAACGGCCGGCAGTTTATGCGACCGGCCCCGGCGCCGTGCGCTTGCCAGTTCATTTCGGGCCGAGCATGTCGGTCTTCGTCGTCTTCCGCGAGCGCGCGACCGACGACCGCATCGTCGAGGTCACGCGCAACGGACAGCCGGTGTTCGATTGGGCCCTGCCGCAACCGGCCGCAACCGCCGACGCCGTGGGCACATTCACAATGGCCGTTTGGGCCAAGCCCGGCGCTGATACGACGCTATTGAAGGAAGCAAATGCCGGAATTCGCGGCATGCAAGAGGCTCGGAATGACGCCGTTGCGGCCAAACATGGCGGTACCTTTGCTCCGGGCGATGCGCATGCCGGAAGCGGCATCGCCATTGGCCGCAATGGCGTGGCAGTGTTCGAACACGGCGCCGGCTATTTCGCGCCCGTGCTGGTTCATGCCGCGCCGATCGCCGACTGGACGCACGTCGCCGTGGTCTATCGCGACGGCGAACCAAGCCTCTTCCTCAACGGCGTCTTCGCGCGCAAAGGCCTCAAGAGCACACACATCGTCCACAGCAGCGTGACCGCCGAGGGCGGCAGCCCGCAATTTGCCGGAAGCCTCGGCGGTTGCGAATCGTTACCGCGCGCGCTGGAAGCGGCGGAAATTGCCAAGCTGATGAGCCGAAGCCCCAAGTCCGCCGGAGACGCGGCGGAACTCCCCATCGAACTGACACGCGAAGCCGGCGGCAAGATTGCGGCGCGCGCTCATATCGCCGGACAGTATGCATGGAAGACCGCCGCTGGCGCAACGAGCGCGCATGAAGTCGCCTCCGCGCCCGCGCCCATCGCGATAGCCGGCCCGTGGGAAGTGACCTTCGATCCCAAGAATGGCGGCCCCGAAAAGCCGGTCACATTCGCACAACTCGAAGACTGGAGCAAGCGCAGCGAAGAGGCCATCAAGTATTACAGCGGCGCGGCGACTTATCGAAAGACATTCGATTTGTCCGACGCGCCGCAATCGCTCTGGCTCGATCTCGGCGATGTCCGCGCGATTGCCCGTGTGCGCCTCAACGGGCGGGAATTGAGCGCCGCCTGGAAACAACCCTATCGTTTCGACATCGCGGGCGCCGTTCGGTCAGAGGCGAACACTCTGGAGATCGAGGTTGTCAATACTTGGCTGAATCGCCTGCTTGGCGACGACCAGGCCGGCGCCGTCAAGCGCTGGACCTCCGCCACGACAAAAACCTGGAAAGGTCCGCTGGCGCCCTCCGGCCTGCTCGGCCCAGTGACGTTGCAGCGCGCGGTGGAGATCAATCTGCAGAAGTGATAACGATGCGCCGTAGGCCGCTCGATCCGAGAGCGGCTCCGGGGATTTGGAAGTATTCACGTCTGGCCGCTCTCGGATCGAGCAGCCTACGGCGCATCGCGATAGGGATACATGATTCAATTTCAGGAGATAAAATGGCCATGATAAAGCCTGTCCGCCTTTCCATCGCCGTCGTGCTTCTGGCGACACTGTTTGCGCTCTGTTCCGTCAAAGCGCCGAATCTCTCTGCTCAGCCATTGGCGCCGGGGAAAAAGGCCGCATCATCCGATGCGCTTGGCGCAGGATTTCAGAACCCGCCTCCATCGGCGCGGCCCTGGGTCTTTTGGTTCTGGATCAATGGCAACATCAGCAAGGAAGGAATCACGGCGGATATCGAAGCGCTCAAGCGCGTGGGCGTTGGCGGCGTGCTTTGGATGGAAGTCAGCGGCCAGTGGTGGGCGCCGGATGGCAAGGTAACGCCGCTCAGTCCGCAATGGCACGAGGCCGTCCAATGGGCGTTCCGGGAATGCGAGCGCCTGGGTCTCGAATTCGATATGACGCTCGATTTCGGCTATGGCAGCGGCGGACCGCATATCACTCCCGATCTTTCGATGCAGAAACTCGTGTGGAGCGAAAAAGAAGTGGAAGGCGGGCAATCCCTATCCGTGACGCTGGACAAGCCGCTTGTCGAAAAAAAACTTGCGGCATGGTTGAGGCCCGGCGCCAAAATCAGTGACGCAGTTTTGGGACCTATTGAAAAGTCCGACTCCTATCGGGACGTGGCCGTGCTGGCGATTCCTCTGCCGTCATCACCGGAAGCCCGCGCCTACCGGATTGCCGGATTGGATGCCAAAGCCGGACTTGCCCCGAGACTTCCCGCTCCGAATCGCGCAGCCAAAGAGCCCCCGGCAGCCGCGGCGACGCCCACAGAGCGTGTGATAAATCTGACCGACCGCATGGGCAAGGATGGACGTCTGAGTTGGGATGCGCCGGCCGGAAAGTGGCTGATCATCCGTCTGGGTCACGCCTCGAATTTCAAGATGACGCGGCCCTGTCCCCAGGCAGCCGTGGGCCTCGAATGCGACCGCCTGGCCAAGGCCGGCATCGAAACTCATTTCAACGCGTTCCTCAAGAAGATCATCGAGGGCGCGGGCAAGATCGCCGGCGGGGCGTTTGCATACGCGCACATTGACAGCTGGGAAGCCGGCGGACAGAACTGGACAGCTTCATTCCCCGCCGAGTTTCGCGCAAGACGTGGCTATGACATAAAGCCATGGCTTCCGGTCATGACAGGCCGCATCGTTGGCAGCGCGGAGTTGTCCGAGCGGTTCCTGTGGGATGTCCGCGCGACGGCCAGCGAGATGATCCGTGACAACTACGCGGGCCGGTTGAGGGAACTGGTCCGGACGCATGGCATGAAACTGTCAACCGAAGCCTATGGGAATCTGTGCATTGACAATCTCTCGTATGCCGGCGTCAGCGATATGCCGATCAGCGAGTTCTGGGCCAAGGGCGCGAAAATGTTTCCCGAGTTCGGCACGCACTACGAACAGTCAAGCAAGGCCATGGCGTCCGCCGCGCACAACTACGGCAAACCCGTGGTCGGCGCCGAGTCGTTCACATCCGACCGCGCATGGCAGGATCACCCCTACCTGTTGAAAGGAATGGGCGATCAGGCGTTCTGCTGGGGCGTCAACCGGATGATCTTTCACCTGTCCGCGCATCAGGCGTATGCGAATATGATCCCCGGGCTGACGCATCGGAAATGGGGCGAGCATTTTCAAAGATACAACACCTGGTGGGAATACAGCCGGCCTTGGATGGAGTATCTGGCGCGCTGCCAGTATCTGCTGCAACAGGGGCAGTATGTTGCGGATGTCTGTTACTGCTTCGGCGAAGGCGCGCCGTTGGGCGTGGATGCGATGACGCTGGATATGCCCGAGGGATACGAGTATGACCTGTGCTCCTCGGAGATCGCGCTTAAGATGAAGGTTCAGGACGGGCGGCTCGTGGCGCCGTCGGGCGCCACCTATCGCTACCTGCTCCTGCCCGATTCAGACCGCATGACGCTGCCGCTGGCTCGCAAGGTTAAGGAACTGGTGGACGGAGGCGCGCGTGTGGTCGGCGGAAAGCGGCCCAAGGGCGCGCCCGGCCTGACGGACTATCCGCAATGCGATGCGGAAGTGGAGAAAATCGCCAAGGCGCTGTGGGACGCGAACAAGGTCGCCTCCGACAAGAAGTCGGCCGAAGTTTTCAGCCAGGACGGACTCAAGCCGGATTTCGAAGGCCGAGGCCTGCTCTATTATCACCGGCAGGTCAGCGGAGCGGACATCTATTTCGTCTCGCATCAAAAGGAACAGCCCCAAGACATCGCCTGCGCATTCCGTGTCGCCGGGAAAATTCCGGAGCTCTGGGACCCGGAGACCGGCGCGATAAGGGAACTGCCCGAATTCACCGAGAAAGAGAACCGGATCATAGTTCCGCTTCATTTCGAGCCCATGCAGAGCTGCTTTGTCGTCTTCCGCAAATCGGGAGCCGCCACGAACGCCGGAGCATCAAAAAACTTTGCGGCGGTTCGTCCGCTGCGCGAGATCACCGGCGGATGGCAGGTCGCCTTCGATCCGAAATGGGGCGGCCCCGAGAAGCCAATCGCGCTCGCGGAGCTTCGCGACTGGAGCCAGTGCGCCGAGGCGGGCATCAAGTATTACTCCGGCACGGCGATTTATCGGAAGACCTTCGATTTTTCGGAGTCGGAAGTCTCCGCCCAGGGCAGACGGCTCTTGCTTGACCTGGGCAAGGTGGAAGTGATGGCGCGGGTGCGGCTCAACGGAACGGAGTGCGGCATCGCATGGAAACCGCCCTACCGCGTGGACATCACCTCGGCGGCGCGCCCGGGAAAGAACGAACTGGAAATCGCCGTGGTGAATCTCTGGATCAATCGAATGATCGGCGACGAGCAACTGCCGGAAGACAGCAATTGGCTGAACTTCGAAACGTTGGCCGAATGGCCCGACTGGTTCAAGGCCGGCAAGCCGCGCCCCTCCGGACGCTACACATTCACGAGCTGCAAGCACTATAAAAAGGACTCCCCGCTGGTTCCTTCGGGTATGCTGGGGCCGGTCAATCTTCAAACCACAGACACCCCGATCAAATAAAGGACAGGAATCGAAGGCATAGCGCGATCAGTCTGCGCAGCAGCAAATCTCCGGATATAGAAGGCGTTACAGAATCGCATGCCTATCACACAGACAGAAATCACGAACTTGCTTGCAGGATTCACCCTGGATGCTTCTTTGCCGTATCTGGACACGGTGCAAAAGGCCCTGTTCCTTGCGCGCTATTTGCAGCAGCGCGCCACGCAGCTGCAAACGCCTTCTGAAAGACGCCAGCAGGCGGAACTGGAGCGGATGCTTCAGACGCCTTCGGACAAGGCCACGCTCATGCAGATGACCGACCAGGCCTTCCGCGCCAAGGATCCCGTCCGCACCGTCGAGCACCTCACCCACATCCTCGATGTGCAGGGCGTCCCGCGTTTCTTCAGCCCCTGGGACCGCACGTTGCTGAGAGGCTTTCAATCCTTCGGCGGCTTTGCGCCGGGCGTGGCGTCGCCGTTGGTGAAGAAACACATGCAGAAAGAGACGGCCAACGTCATTCTGCCCGGCGAGAAGGAAATCCTTGCGCATTATCTCAGCGAGCGCCGCGCCGAGGGCGTCCGGATGAATGTGAACTTCCTCGGCGAAGCCATTCTCAGCGAACCGGAGGCCGAACGGCGGTTGCAGCAATACCTGCAAGGCCTGCAATGGCCCGAGATCGAAGTGGTCTCCATCAAGATCTCGACGCTCTACTCGCAAATCTCGCCGCTCGCGCGCGAACACACGGTGGCGATTTTGTGCGACCGGATCGAACGGCTCTTCCGCACCGCCGACCACGCGCGCTTTACCCGGTCCGATGGCGCGCTGGTCCCGAAGTTCGTCTATCTCGACATGGAGGAATACCGCGACAAGGACCTGACGGCCGAAGCGTTCATGCGCGCGCTGGATTGCAAAGGACTGGAACACGTTCGCGCGGGTATTGCGTTGCAGAGCTATATCCCCGATAGTTTCCGTACGCTGCTGCAATTGCAGGCCTGGGCGCGCAAGCGCGTCGCCGCCGGCGGCGGCCGCGTCACCATCCGGCTCGTGAAGGGCGCGAATATGGAGAGCGAGCGGGCCGAATCTTCGGTGCATGGCTGGCCGCTGGCGCCCTACAAGACGAAACTCGAAACCGATGCGAACTACAAGCGGATGCTCCACGAGGTGATGAAACCGGAGAATCTTGCGGCGATGGACGTGGGCGTCGCCTCGCACAACTTGTTCGATCTGGCCTACGGACTGGCGCTGGCCGTCGAGCGCGACGCGCTGGACAAGGCGCAGTTCGAAATGCTCGAGGGCATGGCGAACGCGCAGCGGCGGGCGCTGTTCGGGCTGACGCAGAATCTGCTGCTCTACGCGCCCGCCTGCAAAAAGGAGAATTTCATCAGCGCCATCGGCTACCTGATCCGCCGTCTCGATGAAAACACCGGTCCCGAAAACTTCCTGCGTCACGCCTTCAGGCTTCAGGTGGACGGCCCGGAGTGGAAGAAACTGGAACAGGGCTTCCTTGCATCCTATGACGCCATCGGCGCCATCGGCGACGCCCCGCGGCGCGCGCAGGATCGCAACCAGCCGGTGGCGCCGCCCACAGCTGCGCCTGCGGCGGGGCCGCGCGACTGGCGGCATTTCCAAAACGAGCCGGACACCGACTTTGCGCTTCCGCAGAATGGCGAGTGGGCGCAGAAGATCGTTGCGAAGTGGGCGCCGCTGAGCGGGGACAAAGCCCCGCAGATTCCGCTCGTGATCGCGGGCGAAGAAATCCTGGAAGGCCGGGCTGTCCGCGATTGCCTTGACCCCTCGCGCCCCGGCGTGGTGGTGGGGCGATACCGGCAGGCGACTCAGGAAGATGTGGCGCGCGCGGTGGAATGCGCGGCCGCCGATCCGGACGGCTGGCGCTCGATGCCGGAGGCGGAGCGATATGACGCGCTCGGGAAAGCCGCGCAGGAGTTGCGCATCGCGCGCGGCGACCTGATGGGCGCGGCGCTGGCGGATGGCGGAAAGACGCTGTCCGAGTCCGATCCCGAAGTTTCCGAGGCGGTTGACTTCGTCGAGTTCTATCGCGATAACGCCCGCTGGTGGCGCGGAATGCCCGGGCTTCATGCGCGTCCCAAAGGCGTTGTTGTGGTGGTGTCGCCGTGGAATTTCCCAATCGCCATTCCCTGCGGAGGCGTGGCGGCGGCGCTGGCGGCGGGCAATACGGTCATCCTCAAGCCCGCGTCCGACGCTGTGCTGGTGGCGCACGAAATGTGTCAGTGCTTCTGGCGCGCGGGCATCTCGAAAAAGACGCTGCAATTCGTATCATGCGCCGGCGGCAGGGAGGGCCGTGCGCTCATCAACCATCCGCAGGTCAATGCTGTGATCCTGACCGGCGGCACCGAGACCGCGCTGACCATGCTGGCAGACAATCCGCGCCTGAATCTCTACGCCGAAACCGGCGGCAAGAATGCGACGATCGTCACCGCTGTTTCCGACCGCGACCAGGCGGTCAAGCACGTCCTGCACTCGGCGTTCAGCCACGCGGGCCAGAAATGTTCGGCAACGTCGCTGCTGTTGTTGCAGGCGGAGATTTATGACGATCCGGCATTCCGGCGTATGCTTTGCGAAGCCATCGAGAGCATCAAGGTCGGCTCGGCCTGGGAACTCGATACGAAAATGGGGCCGCTCATCCGTCCGCCGTCGGGCGATCTGGAGACGGCGCTCAAGGTGCTCGAGCCCGGCGAGGAATTGGCCGTCATGCCGCAGCCCGTAGTCGGCAATCCGTGTCTCTGGACGCCCGGCGTGAAATATGGCGTGCGCCCGGGCAGCTTCACGCACATGACCGAATTCTTCGGCCCGATGCTGGGCGTGATGCGCTTCGAGAAGTTGAGCGAAGCGGTGGCGCTGGCGAACCAAACCGGCTTCGGCCTGACCAGCGGCCTCGAAAGCCTTGACGAACGCGAGTGGGAATACTGGAGGGAACACATCCGCGCCGGCAATCTGTACATCAATCGCGTCACAACCGGCGCCATTGTGCTGTGCCAGCCGTTCGGCGGCATGGGCAAATCCGGCTTCGGCCCCGGCATGAAGGCGGGCGGGCCGAACTACGTCGCGCAGCTCATGGACTTCACTGGCGCCAGACCGGAAAAGGCGGAGGGTCTGCCCGCGTCGCCGGCGCTGGCGGCGTTGTGCGCCGGACTGCGGACAAAAAAATATGCGGAGGCCGAATGCATTATCGCGGCGGCTGCGAGTTACGAGCGCAACCAGCGCGAAGAGTTCGGCCAGGGGCATGACCACTTCAAACTGGTGGGCCAGGACAACGCGCGGCGCTACCGTCCGGCGGGCAGTGTGCGCGTGCGGATTCATGCGAGCGACACGGTGTTCGAGATTTTTGCGCGGGCCTGCGCAGCCAATGCGGCAGGTTGCCGCGTCGTGATCAGCATTCCGCCGGGAGCGCTGGATCCTTCCGTGAATCTGTTGGAGGAACTGACCGAGTCGTGGGCGGGCGCGATTGAATTCGTCGAGGAGACGGACGCGCAGCTGGCCCAGGCTATGCGCGATCGCCAAACGGACCGCGTGCGCTACGCCGCGCCTGACCGCGCGCCATTGGAGGTATTGCGCGCTTCCGCCGAGTCCGGCGTGTACATCGCGCAGGCGCCGGTTTCAGGCGAGGGCAGGCTGGAGCTGCTTTGGTACGTGCAGGAACAAAGCATCAGCACGGACTATCACCGCTATGGGAACCTCGGCGCGCGCTCTGCGGAGCCGCGAACAGAGCCACTTTGACATGAGATGGGGATGCAACGAGGGGCAGGCAAGGAAAAGGAAAATTCCCGTCCTGCCGTTTTCAATAAGAACAACCGCAATGCGCAGCCAAGCCGATAGCGTCCTCACTCAATGATCAGGAGACCGCTCAATGACAAGCGTTAGCCCCAATCCCGCGGCGCAATGGAAAGATCAGAAACTAGAGTGTTTGATCCGGGCGTTACTTTGCCTGGCGGTGTTGGCGGTCCCGGCATGCGCAACGGCCCAGCGCCTGGATGGGAATGACTACATCGCCGTCCAGAAGGGAAACCTGCCGGTCATTCTATCTGCGCCTCACGGCGGGCAGATGGCTGTTCCCGGGGTTGATCCGCGAAAAGGGGAGGGATTGGAGAAGGGTCCGCGCGGCTTTGTGGACAGCCGGGATACCAATGTTGATCTGCTGGCGTTCGAGGTGTCGGCCGCGCTGGAACGCAAGCTGGGCAAGAAGCTCTACTATGTGGCGGCCAAATTCCACCGCAAGTATGTTGACGCCAATCGCCCGGTTGAAATAGCGGTCGAGGATCCGAAAGCAAAGGCCGTTTATGAGGCCTACCACGGCGCGCTTGCCAACTATTGCGCCGAAGTGGCGCGAGAGTTCGGCTGTGGCCTGGTGATTGATATTCACGGCCAGGGGACTTCGGCCACCGCCGTTTTCCGAGGCACACAAGGCGGCAAGACCGACCGCAACCTGGTGAAGCAATGGGGTGAGAAAGCGCATTCGGGTCCGGAGAGTTTTTGCGGTCTATTTGCTGCGCAGGGGGTGTCGGTTTTCCCGATCAACAAAGACCCTGAGAAATCCGGATACGGCGGCGGTTACATCGTCAGAGTGTGTGGCGATCGCGAAGGCATCGGCGCCGTCCAACTTGAATTCGGCATGGACTTCCGGAAAAGCGCAAACATCAAAGCCACGGCGGTCAAACTGGCCGACGCCATCGCCGAATTTATCAAGCTCTATCCGCCAGGCAAACAAGCGGCGTCCCAGGGCGGTCGGCCCTTGCCCGATCCGGCCAAAACAGGGAACAAACAATGAAGCGCGCCAACATCGCGATGGCATCGGCTTTCAGGGCCACTTCGGCACGCTCCTGACCGGGCCTGAAAGAATGCTCTCCATCCTCGACCGCTTTGGCGCCCTCGGCAAAGACCTGGAAGTCACCGAGTTCGGCATTGATGTTCCGGACGGCTTTCTAGCCTGGAGCGCGGCTGAAGGACCGTTCTCACTCAGGATGCTCCAAACCGCTCCAAACTTGACGCTCTGGACGGCTTCCAAGCGCATGGCTGGCCAATATTTTTGTGGCATTTCCACATCGGCGGTATGCAAGATACGCGCGCATTCGATTCGCGGCGAAAGCCACTGCGCTACCGCGATCAATGCGGATACTAAGAGCATAAAATTAAATATCTGGCCACAAAACTAACCCCCTAAAATCCGGTCCCTAAAATGCCAAAACTAAAACGAGAAATGTTTCCATCAGGTATGAGAATGCCTAAACTTACAGCGCTGTTTTTTGCTCTGGCCATCCTGAGCAACCTCCCAGCCACGGCGGCGGAGAATATGATCGGAAGGCAGAGCCAGAATGAGGGAATGCTGGTTTTGCCCGCGCCGGGCAAGATCGCGATTGATGGCGATCTGAGCGATTGGGATTGGTCGGGGCGCATCTGGTGCTTCGCCGATACTTCCGTGCGCAGCCGGTACTCGGTGGAGGTTGCGGGCTTGTGGGATGAGGAGTATCTCTACCTGGCGGCGAAATGGAAAGACCCCATGCCGCTGTTCAACCTCATTGATCCGGCGTTCAATCCCAATGAGGGATGGAAAGAAGATTCCTGGCAGATGCGCGTCTTGACCGACCGGCCTTTGTGGATCACCACGTGGTGCTACACCCCCAAGAAACAGCCAGTCATGCATTTCGCCTACTGGATGGACCCCAACAACGAACGGCTGGGACAGGATGCGATCCTGCTGGTGGCGCCCGAAGGCGGAACTCAGTTGGGACAAGGCGCCGAGATGGCCTACCGTGCGGACAGCGATGGACGCGGGTTTTCACAGGAGATGAAAATCCCCTGGCGCCTTGTCTATAAGACAGTCCCTAAAATTCAAGCCGGCTTGACGATCCGCTTGGGTTGCGAATTCCTATGGGGCGACGTGACGGGCAAGACTTGGCCGGTCCATCGCTATGCCGACAACATGCAGCCCGGGGCCACGTCGCGCGAATTTTTCTGGAGCGCCAAGAAGGACTGGGGCGACGCCAAACTCGTCGCGCAGGGAAAAGTTCCCATGCGGCAATACGTCAGCGATGATGGCCGCATCGAAGGAACCGTTCCCGTGCGCGCGGCGATCCCCAAAGACGCCGCCCGCTTCACTGTGGTCCTCGAAGACGCCGGCGGAAAGCGCGTGCGCACGCTGGCCGCCGATTGCGATCCGGCCGACTATGCGGTCCAGGGACAAGACCAAGGCGCCAGCCGCACAGTGGAGGTGAAGTGGGACTGTTTGAATGACTTTGGCCGTCTGGCGACGCCCGGCGAATATCGGGTTCGCGGCCTGACGCATCGCGGCCTGGGCGCGCAATATGAGATGTGCTACTATAATCCGGGCACGCCACCGTGGCAGACCAAGGACGGCGGCGGGGCATGGGGCGCCGATCACACGGGGCCCAATAATGTGGCGGCGGCGGGCGACTGGATGATCGTGACGTGTCCGGGCGTTGAAGGCGGATGCGGTGTCTTCGGCCTTGATCCCGAAGGGCGTAAGCGATGGAGCGAGAAGCGCGGCGCGGGGAAACTGACCGCCGATGCGCGGTACGTCTATGCCTATATCGTGAGTTGGTACACCAAGGAAACGATCTGCCGCTTCCGCGTTGAAGACGGCGCGACGCAGCCTTTCACGCTCGACGGCAAGCCGCGCGTGTTCGATCTGCCGCTGTCGGAAATTCTCGGCCAGCCTTCGCCGGGACAAGTGACCGGCATGGCTGTGCATGGAGACAAGCTCGCGCTGGCTTTGAACAGCGGCAAGATCGTGGTGCTCGACGCAGCCTCCGCGGCGGTGCGGAAAAAATTCGACGTGACTGATCCCGGCGAAATCGCATTCAGTCCAGACGGCGTGCTTTACGGATTGCTGGGCGGACAGCCGCATCAGATTGATTGCGAAACAGGCGCGGTCACGCCTATCGCCACGCCCAAGTTGGGTCAGGCGGTGGCGCTGGCGGTTGATCGCGATGGCAATCTAGTTATCGCCGACGCCGGGCCCGACAGCCAGGTCAAAGTCTTCAGCTCAAAAGGCAAGCCGGTTTATACCTGCGGCAAAAAAGGCGGACGCCCTATGCGCGGCGCCTTCGACGAACAGGCCATGACGCATATAAGTTCCGTGGCTGTTGACAGCAAAGGCCGCGTGTGGACCGTCGAGAATTGGGACTACCCGCGCCGCGTCTCCGTCTGGGAACGCAGCGGCAAGCTGGCTCGCGACTACCTGGGCAACACAGGCTACGCCGGCGTGGGCTGCTATCTGCATGAGCAGGACCCAACGATTGCCTATTGCGGTCCGATCGAATTCCAGCTCAATAAAGAAAATCGCATGTGGAAGATCACGCGCATCCTCTGGGTTCCGGACCGAGCCAAGGGCGAGAGCTTCCGCCTCTCAACCGGCTCAAATACGCTGCCGCAGCGTTTTCGCAGCGCCGCCAGTGGACAGCCGCGCGAATATCTCTACGCCCATGACACGAATTGCGAAGGCACAGGACACGTGGTTTTCATGGAGCGCAAAGCAGGATGGCAGCCCGTGGCGGCGATCTGCCTGGCGGGACAAATCTCCGGGCGGCTGGCGCATAACGGCGACGTGCTGGAGGAGCCGTCGGGAGAGTTGGCCGGACTCGATCCCTACGACGTTTGCCTATGGAACGACACGAATCGCGACGGCAAGGTCCAGCGCAGCGAGTGCTTCGTCATCCGCGCCCAGCGCGCAGCCAACGCCAAGCGTTCGCAGGCGGCGTTGCGGTTGGGCAATGGCTGGGGAGGGCGCATCGGCGAGGACATGAGCATTTATACTGACGGCCTGGCGCGCTATCGTCCGCTGAGTTTCACCGACGACGGCGCCCCGGTCTATGGCATTGATGGCCGTATTCCTATCAACTCGCGCATGCAGGGCGCCGATATCACGCCTGTGCCGGGCGAAGAGCGTCTGATCGTTTTCTCCGGCGGCTCGCGCGACATTCCAGGCGCTTTGTCCGGCATTGATCTGCGAACGGGCGAGACGCAATGGGATTATCCCAATCCCTATCATAGCGTGCATGGCTCGCATCGCGCGCCGATGCCCAAGCCAGGGTTGCTTATCGGCCCGCTGAAAACCTGCGGCGTGGCGCGCGTGAACGATGCGGTGGGCAATGTCTTCCTGATCCGCGGCAACCTTGGGCAGGACTTCATCTTCACGACGGACGGTTTGTATGTGGGCGCGATGTTCCAGGATTGCCGCCTGCCCGGCGACTCATTGCCCGGCGATGAGGCGGCGCTGCTGAAAATGCCCATGGAAGGATTCACCGAGGGCGGCGAGCCGTTCAACGGTTGGTTCGGCAAGCAGAGCGATGGCAAGATTCGCCTCACCACCGGCATGGCGCGCGAAGCGGGAATGATCCTGCAAATTCGCGGTCTTGAGAGCATTCAGCGCTTCGCCGCATGGACGTTCACACTCGACGCGGCCAGCATCCTGAAAGCCGACCAAGCCAACACGGAACGTGCGAAAGCATCGGCGCAGTCCAAGCAATATACAATTCTCCCGATCTCCCCGGCGCCCAAGCTCGACGGCAAACTGGATGCATGGAAAGCCGTTCCGGCGCTGACCATCGCGCGCGAAGGTCAGCCTGACCGCGCAACAGTCAAGCTGGCCTACGATTCCGAAAACTTATATCTGCTATTCGAGGTTCAGGACAGCTCGCCCTGGCGCAACGAGGGACGTGACCTGGGGCGGCTGTTCAAGACGGGCGACGCCGTGGATTTTCAGATCGGTGTCCTCCCGGATACGAAATCGCATCGTGAACCGCAGGCCGGCGACGTGCGCGTGTTGATCGCTCCGTGGCAGGGCAAGGCGTCCGTTGTGCTCATGGCGCCGATTGACAAAACTGCCACCGCCGGCGCCAACAAGGCTTACACGTCGCCCGTGGGGACCAAGCGCTTCGACCGCAAGGCATGATCAACGCGGCTCGCACCTATTGGGCCAATCCGAACACGAATCTCGTCAACGACGAGCCGCTGGAAGCCTGGCTCTATCCGGATACGTGGGGGGAATTCCTTTTCAAATGATCAAAAATGCATCCATACTGCCATTGGCCGCTTCTTTTGCGATTTTTCTATGCACTGAGATGGTTGCGCCGACTGCCGAACCGTCTGCCGGAGCAGAGGCAAAACGCGCCGCGGCTGCCGACGAATCTCCGACGGGGCTGCTCTGCAATCTGCTCTCGCATCCGGAAAAATCCGTGATCACCGACGCCCAGCCCGATTTCGGTTGGATCGTAAACTCCAGCCTCAAAGACGACGTCCAATCCGCATACCAAATCCTCGTCGCTTCTTCGAAGGAGATCATCGGCAATTCCCAGGGCGATATGTGGGATAGCGGGAAAGTGGATTCGAATCAGTCCATCAACATCCTCTACGCCGGCAAGCCGCTGCAACCCAACTCATCCTATTGGTGGCGCGTGCGGACTTGGAATAAAAAGGGAGAGCCTTCGCCCTATAGCGCCGTTCAACGATTCAACACCGGTGAGTTTGGCGCGGCGCGCAAATGGCCGGGCGAAAGCCGATGGACGCAGGTTCCGGACGAAAGCGGCGGCAAGTCCTGGGGATTCGAAAACCGCCATCCCATCTCCTATCACGAAGCCGCGCCCGTCAAACAACTGCGCCGAAACGACGGCGTCTATTTTATTGACTTCGGGCGCGCCGCATTTGCCACGCTGAAGATGACGGTGGCATGGGAACCCAAAGACGCGCGCCAGGCGACCACAATCACCGTCTTCGTCGGCGAGAAAAACAAAGGCGAAGCGATTGACCGGAAGCCGGGCGGCGGAATCATTTTCGACAAATTCCCGCTGCCGATCCAAAAAGGCAAACGATCCTACACGCTTCAGCTTCCGCGCTTCGTCCCGCGCTATCCGCACAGTCAGGCCATGCCCGCCCACATGCCCGAGGTTATTCCATTCCGCTACTGCGAGGTAGTCGCCGGGCCGGATGAAATCACAATCGAAGACCCGCGCCAGTTGGGCCTCTATTATGAATTCAACGACGCCGCGGCATCGTTCTCCTGCTCGAACAAGCCGCTCAACGACATCTATGAATTGTGCAAATATTCGGTCAAGGCAAACACCTTCAACGGCGACTACGCTGCCAGCCAGCGCGAGCGAATGCTCTACGAAGCCGATACCTACATTCACCAGATGTGCCACTACGCGCTGGATCGCGAATATGCGATTCAGCGCTACAGCCTGGAGAACATGATTTATCACGCCTCGTGGCCGACCGAATGGATTTCGCATTCGATCTTCATGTCCTACGCCGATTACATCCAAACCGGAAATGTAAAATCGCTCGCGCGCTGCTATGCGGAAATCAAACCCAAGACAATGCTGGCGCTGGCGCGGGAAGACGGCCTGATCAGCACGCGCACGGGCTTGCAGACGAAGGAATTTCTCAGCTCGATTCACTTCAACGGCAAGGCGCTCAAGGACATCGTGGATTGGCCGACGACGGAATCGGACGGCTACGTCTTCAAGGACTACAACACCGTCGTCAACGCGTTTCATTATCATTCGCTGGTTCTGATGAGCGAGCTCGCGGCGGCGCTCGGCAAGACGCAGGACGCCGATCTTTTCCGCGCGCGTGCAGAAAAGATGAAGGCGGCGATCAATACGAAAATGTGGGACGCAACGCGGGGCTTGTACGTGGACGGCATCGGAACCGAACACTCCTCGCTTCATGCCAATATGTTCCCTCTTGCTTTCGGACTCGTCCCCGAAGAGCGCAAGAAAACCGTCGCCGCATTCATCAAGTCGCGCGGGATGGCGTGCAGCGTTTATCCATCCGGCTACTTATTGGATGCGCTCTACGACGCCGGCGAAGATGAATACGCCCTGTCGCTGCTGACATCCGAAACCGACCGCAGCTGGCTGAACATGATCCGCGTCGGTTCGACGATGACCACGGAGGCGTGGGATATCAAATACAAAGGCAACTCCGGTTGGAGCCATGCCTGGAGCGCGTCGCCCGCGCATATCATCCCGCGCAAGCTGATGGGGATCGAGCCGCTCGCGCCGGGCTTTGGCAAGGTTTTGATTCAGCCGCGTCCAGGCGGCCTCGCCAGCGCGCGCGTCACGATGCCGACGATTCGCGGACCGGTCTCCGTCAGTTTCGAAAACATCCCGAAAGAATCCTTCTCCATGCGCGTTGATATTCCGGCGAATGTGTCAGCGCGTATCGGCGTACCGGCGCTGGGCAATCCTTCCCCGTCGGTCGTTTTTGACGGCAAACCGATTGACGGGCGGATTCAGGGGAATTATGTATTTGTCGAACCGGTTGGGTCGGGGACGCACGTCTTGATGCGTGCGAGCGCTTCTTCCTCCAAAGAGCCTGCCGCAGGAAAGCAATGAATTTTTGATGCAAGAAAGGTTTCATCCATGCGAGGCAAGCAGGTTGCGGCAATGATCGCCATTCTTCTCTCAAACCTGGCGCCCTGTCTTTGCGCCCAGGATACCAGCGCCACGCAAGGCGCCATCCCCGATCCCAAAACTTATCTCGCCGATTTCACGGCGCTCCTGCGGCGGGAGTGGCCGAAAAATCGCATGGTCAGCATCGTGTGCCATGGTCACAGCGTCCCCGCCGGATACTTCAAAACTCCCACGGTTGACACCTTCAACGCCTATCCGCATCTGCTGCACAAGGGCCTCAAGGAACGCTTTCCGTTCGCGGTGATAAATGTCACCGTTACAGCGATTGGCGGCGAGACTGCCGAGCGTGGCGCGCAGCGGTTCGATGAGGATGTTCTTTCCCTCCGGCCCGACGTTGTCACGATTGACTACGCCCTGAATGACCGGCGCATCGGTTTGGAAAAGGCCAGACAGGCGTGGGTCAGCATGATCGAAAAAGCCAAGGCGCGAAAGATTAGGATCATCCTCCTGACGCCGACGCCGGATCAGAGCGCCAAGCTGGACGATCCCAAGGATCCCTTGAATCAGCACGCCGAGCAAATCCGGAAACTTGCGGTGGAATATCAGGTGGCGCTGGTGGACAGTCTGGCCGCGTTCAAGAAAGCCATCAAGGACGGCGCCCAGTTGAGCGATCTGATGAGCCAAGTCAATCATCCCAATCGTGCGGGACATGAGCTAGTTGCGCAGGAGCTGCTCAGGTGGTTTCCATGAAGTCTTCATTGTTGCAGGTTTCCTGTTTTCGAGCAAGCCGGGCAATAAATGCGGCACCGACGATGCTTACGCTGGCAATCGTTTCGCTGGCGATGGTCACGCTGGCGATTTCCGGCCATGCGGCAAGCGCAAAGCAAAAGCCCGCCAAAGATTGGGATGAATTCGCCGAACTCCAACGCCAGATTGCCGCCAGCAAAAATTGGAATATGCCGCGCCTGGAAAAAGAAGCCCTGCGCAGAGAGGCGCTGATCTTCGCGAGCGACAAGACACCGGTGGATATCGCCCTCCGCCGCACGTCCGCGCTGCTGGAAAATATCAAGGGAATGAAAAACGCTCCGGACCTGTCCGCCGAAGCCGCCGCGCTCAATGCGCTGAAGACGGAATGCAAAGCGCTCCCCCAAACTTCCGGTTCGACCGAAACGATACAGCGCGCGGCGTTCGATAAAATCGCCGCGTTGCGCCGCAAGATCGCCTTCAAGAATCCGCTGCTGGATTTCGATCGCATCCTATTCCTCAAGCACAACAAGCAGGCCCGCGGCGCTTCTCACATGCTGGATCAATATATGGGATTCAACGCGAGCAAAAGCGGCGGCGTGTATGTATTGGAAAATGCTTTCAGCGATCATCCTGCGGTAAGAAGCCTGTTCAAAGATTCAGTCGTGCAGGATGGACGCCTCAAAGGACGGCGTCTCGAAGACAGCGGTTCATTCATCGCGTTGGACCTTGACTACGACGCCAAAAGCATCTTGTTCGCCTTCACCGAGGCCGAATTCAAAGTGCCCGAAAACGCCTCATACAAAAATCAGCCGTGGACGAGCGAAGAGGCTCAACAATACAAGAGCTATGGTTATTATTATTTCCGCCCCGAAAGCACCTACCATATCTTCAAAGCCAATAGCGACGGCTCGGACCTGCGGCAACTGACGGACGGCCTTTGGAACGAATACGATCCGGTCTTTCTCCCGAATGGCCGCATCGCTTTCCTTTCGGAGCGCAACGGCGGCGCCTGCCGCTGCGGCGAGCGTCCGCTCCCCAGCGCGACGCTTTTCTCGATGATGCGCGACGGCGGCGACATCATCCAGCTCAGCTGGCACGACACGAACGAATGGCATCCCAGCGTGGACAACAACGGCATGATCGTTTACACGCGCTGGGACTACGTGGATCGCGATTCCGACATCGCGCATCATATCTGGCAGTGCTCTCCGGACGGACGCGATCCGCGCAGCTATCACGGTAACTATCCCGATCGCCGCGAGATGCGCCCTTGGATCGAAATGGATATCCGCGCCATCCCGGATTCCACCCGGTATATCGCAGTCGCAACGGCGCATCACGGCCAGAATTATGGCTCGCTGGTGATGATTGATCTGAGCCAGCCGGACGACCGCGCCATGTCGCAGGTCCGGCGCCTGACACCCGAGGCGCACTTCCCCGAATCCGAGTTGGCGCCGGGCCAGCCTCACGACAAGGGCAAACATAGTCCTTTAGGCGAAGTGTATGGCACGCCGTGGCCGCTGAGCGAGGACTACTACCTGTGCGTCTATGATACGCAGCAGAAATATTACGGCATTTATCTTGTGGACAGCTTCGGCAATCGCGAACTGCTTTATCGCGATCCGCAAATCGCCTGTCTCGACCCGATGCCTTTGAAGCCGCGCCTGCGTCCGCCCACGTTGCCGGAGCGAACCATGCAGGCGAAATCCGAGAAGCCGGCGAATGCCGAACTCTCGACGGGAACCGTGGCGGTGATGAACGTTTACGAGAGCGAATTCCCCTGGCCGTCGGGCGCCAAGGTCAGGGCGCTGCGCGTGGTCAATCTTTTCCCCAAGCCCAATGCGGTCATGGATGACCCGCGAATCGGACGCGCCGCGCAATCGCTGGCGCGCGGCGTCCTGGGGACGGTTCCGGTGGAGGAAGACGGGAGTGCGCATTTCGTGATGCCGGCGGGCGCCCCGGTGTATTTCCAGGCGCTGGACGAAAACGGTCTGGCGCTTCAGACGATGCGTTCGGACACGTATCTGCATCCCGGCGAAACGCTGAGCTGCATGGGATGCCATGAATCCAAGAGCAGCGCGGCCAAAAGCGCCGGGTCTGAAATGCCGCTGGCGATGCGCCGTGCGCCTTCCGCGCTCGTTCCCGAGGTGGAAGGTTCTTATCCGCTGACCTTTGCGCGGCTGGTTCAGCCCGTCCTCGACCGCAAATGCGCGGAATGCCATGATCGCAACAAAAAGGCGCCAAGCCTGCACGGCGACCGATTCGGGAAATTCGGCTGGTCCGAAGCGTTCCAAAGCCTCCAGAAATACGCCTGGGGCAAAAGCGGCGGGAATGGCGCCATCATGACCGAAGGGCGGCAATACTCCGTTCCCGGCCAGGATTGCGCGCGCGTATCGAAACTCTATACCATGCTGAAACAGGGCCATCACGAGGTGAAGCTGGCGCCCGAAGAACTGCGGCGCATCACCTTGTGGCTGGACTGCAACAGCAATTTTTATGGCGCCTATCGCGACAAGGAAAAGCAGGCGAAAGGCCAGATCGTAAAGCCGGAAGTCGGTGTGCCGGCATGGATGGAATTCGAAAAGCTGGCTCAAGCCCGCAAGTAGCAATATAATATTAAAGCATGATGGCCTAAAATTGATTCGCTAATGATCTGTCCGATTATGCCATTGTTGCGCGCTGAACGACAACATGTTGTCGTTCCCTGTCATCCGTGTTTTCCGAGCAATCCGTGGTTGAAATTTGACCACGGATTGCTCGGAAAACACGGATGTCGCGCCGCGAAGCGGCATATTTTTGGAGACGGAGTGTGCAAAAATCCTAGTATTTTAGCCTGCTTTAGCAGGCTCTTCTTTGCACCCGCCTTTAGGCGGGGTGAAGGCCGAGCCACCTTTCTTCTGACCGCGCTTCAGCGCGGCTTCTCGACATGCTTCAGCAACAAATCTATCTGCCTTGGTTATTGCTGAAGCAGGTCGAGAAGCCGCGCTGAAGCGCGCTGCGAGTTGGATGTGGCAAGCCAACACCCCTGCTAAAGCAGGGTGCAAAGAAGAGCCGGCTGAAGCCGGCTAATAGGGCAGCCGCATTGCCTTGGATGCGGTTCGCTGTTGTTTTTGACAGCTATGATATTATGACATAAATGGGGAATGTATTATGCGTCTTGAGTCTCTTATGTATGCCCTGTGGATCGCCTTAGCGCCGGTCGCAGCCTTGGCCGCGGACGATGCGCATATCGCCCGCGAAAAAATTGAGTGGTGCGACGTCTGGATCGCCGACGCCGATGCGACTTCCTTGCCGCGTGTGTTGCTGATTGGCGATTCCATCACGCGCGGATACTACAATCAAGTCGCCGACAATCTGAAAGGCAAAGCCTGCGTGGCGAGGCTGGCCACGTCCAAGTCGCTGGGCGATCCGGCGTTGCTGGCTGAAGTGTCGTCGGTTTTGGGGCAATGCAAATTCGACGTCGTTCATTTCAACAACGGCCTGCACGGCTGGGGCTATTCGGAGGAGGAATACAAGAAATCTTTTCCGGATCTCATCAGCGAGATTCGGAAAAACGCCAAAGGCGCAAAGTTGATTTGGGCCACTACGACGCCGATGCGTATGCGCGGCAAGCTCGAAGAGGTCAATCCCCAAACGGACAGAGTGAAAGCACGCAATAAAATCGCGGCTGAGATCGTGGCGAGCGAAAAAATTCCGACCGATGACTTGTTCGCTTTGGTCGAGAATCATCCGGAGTATTCCAGCGCCGATGGCGTCCATTTCAACGCCAAGGGCATCGCGGCGCAATCGGCGCAAGCGGCTAAAAGCATCCAAGAGCAACTCAAGTAAAATATCGTTTTAGCCAAGCCGCCGGTAGGTCCCGGACGCCGGACGGGACCAGGGCGGATTGTGTTGTTACCGCGTCCCGTCCGGCGTCCGGGACCTACTGGCGTCCCGTCCGGCGTCCGGGACCTACCGGCGTTTCCGATAAAGAATTATCGAATGGATCAGCGAATTATGCGAACAGGATTGCGAAAGGGAGTCTGATATGCTGAAAATCAAAAATATATTTTTCATGCTGGCGCTGATGGGCGCCTGTCTCATCGCGCGCGGCCAGACAACCACAACCCAAAATCAAAAATCTACCGGTCCGCTTTCGTGGCCGGCGGTGACGAGCGCGATGCGGCCCTGGGCGTATTGGTGGTGGATGGGCAGCGCCGTCAATCCCGCCGACCTCACGCGCGAACTCGAGCGCTATCGCGCGGCGGGAATGGGCGGCGTTCATGCCATCCCCATTTACGGCGCCAAAGGCTATGAGACGCAATACATAGAATACCTCAGCCCGAAATGGATGCAAATGCTGGAGCACGCGATCACGGAGGCCAAGCGGCTGGACATGGGAGTGGACATGACGCTGGGCACGGGGTGGTGCTTCGGCGGACCGAATATCTCCGCGCGCGACGCCACGGCAAGAGTGGATATGAAGTCCTTCAACGTCGCCGCCGGCGCAAAACTGGATCAGAAATTCGACCGCCAGGCGCTGCAGGCGCTCGTGGCGTTTTCCAATGCCGGAAAATGCGTCGAGCTGACGGACCGCATCTCCGACGCCGGCGCCGTGGACTGGACGGCGGAAGGCGGCGCATGGAAGGTCTTTGCCGTATCGCCCAAGCCAACAGGCCAGCGGGTCAAACGGGCGGCGCCCGGCGGCGATGGTTACATGCTCAACCCGTTTTTTGCCGAAGCGATCCAGCACTACCTGCCGCGCTTCAGCCAGGCGTTCGAGAGCGCCAAAGGCCCCAAGCCGCGCGCGATTTATCATGACTCCTATGAATATAGCTGCGATTGGTCGCCGGATATATTCGAGCAGTTCGAGAAGCGGCGCGGCTACCGGTTGCAGCAGCACTTGCCGGCTTTTTTCAGCGACGCCGCGGACGATCAGACTGCCCGCGTCAAATGCGATTTCCGCGAAACCGTCTCCGACATGATGACCGACAATTTCATGTCGGCATGGGTGAAATGGTCGCATGACCATGGCTGCCTGACGCGTAATCAGGCGCATGGCTCGCCGGGCAACCTGCTCGATCTTTATGCTGCGTCTGATATCCCTGAGACGGAAATGTTCGACAAGAGCCGCAATCCGCTGGTCTCGAAATTCGCTTCATCGGCGGCCCACGTGACCGGCAAAAACCTGGTCGCTTCCGAAAGCGGCACATGGCTGGCCGAGCACTTCACGGAGACGTTGGGCGAATTGAAGCGGTTGATGGATATCCTCTTCGTCAGCGGCGTCAATCACGTCATTTATCACGGCACGTGTTATTCGCCGGACGAAGCCGGTTGGCCCGGCTGGCTCTTCTACGCGTCAACGGAGATGAATCCGCGCAACGCCTTCTGGCGCGACGCGCCGATCCTCAACGCCTACATCGCGCGCTGCCAGTCGGTCTTGCAGTCGGGGCGCCCCGGCAACGATATTCTGGTCTATTGGCCGATCCACGACTTTTGGAATAGCCCCAAGGGGCGCGTCCAGCAGCTCACGGTTCATGGCACGGATTGGCTCGAAAAGCAGGCGATCGGGCGCGACGCCCTGCAGCTCTGGAAGCGCGGCTTCTGCTTTGACTATATCTCGGACCGCCAGCTGGCGGCGGCCAAAGCGACTGCCAGCGGTGTCGAGGCGCCCGGCGGCGATTCCTATAAAGTGATTGTCGTTCCTCCCTGCGGGCAGATGCCGCTCGCGTCCTTCGAGAAGCTGCTCGATCTGGCCGGCAGCGGCGCCACGATCATTTTTCATGATCGCCTGCCGGGCGACGTGCCGGGCTTGGGCGATCTAGCCAAACGCCGCGAAGCGTTCCAGAAAGCGCTGGCGGCGATCAAACTTGCCGATTCCGCCGACGCGAAACTCAAACAGGCAAAGCTGGGCCGGGGGCGGATATTGGTTGGCGATCTTGAAGCGGCGCTTGCGCAGGCAGGCGTTGCGCGCGAAACAATGGCGGACCGCGATGGCGTCGTCTTTATTCGCCGCGCCAACGATGCCGGGCATTCCTACTTCATCGTCAACCAGGGCGCGCAGCCTCTGGATCAATGGATTTCGCCGGCTGTGAATGCGGCTTCAGCGGTCGTTATGGAAGCCATGAACGGGCGCTCCGGTGTTGGCGCGATCCGCAAGGGCCCCGATGGCAAATCGCAAGTTCACATTCAGTTGGAGCCGGGCGAGTCGCTGATCCTGCGGACGCTTACGGCAAGCGAAATCGAGGGAGCGGCCTGGCAATACGCGCAGCCAGCCGGCGCGCCCATCGAAATCGCGGGCGCCTGGGACGTGAAATTCATCCAGGGCGGACCCGAACTGCCCAAGCCGTTTAAGGCAGAGAAGCTTGCCTCCTGGACGCAGCTCGGCGGCGCCGAAGCCGAGCGATTCGCCGGAACCGCGCTCTACAGTATTGCGTTCGACGCTCCGCCACTGCCTGCCTCCGGTCAATACATGCTGGACTTGGGAACGGTGTGCCACAGCGCCCGTGTCCGCCTCAATAGCCGCGATCAAGGCGCGTTGATCATGGCGCCGTATCGCCTCGTTCTGGAACCGCTCAAGCCCAAGGGGAATTTGCTCGAAGTGGAGGTGACAAATCTTTCGGCCAACCGCATTCGGGATTTGGATCGGCGCGGCGTCAAATGGAAAAACTTCAACGACATCAATTTTGTGAACATCAACTACAAGCCGTTCGACGCCTCGGGCTGGCCGGTGCGCGATTCCGGACTGTTGGGTCCCGTGCGCATTTATGCGGCGGGATCAAAGCCGTGATCCCCGCCGTGGGATTTCGCAATGAGCCGGCCTGCCGTCAGCGCCCAGAGGGCAGCCGTCGCCAGCGTCGCGATATAGAGCGGACGCATCGGCGCCGCAAGATGCAGATCGGTCCAATACCCGGCGCAGAATATGATGCACCAGAGCGTCAGCGACGCGGCAAAAAACCGCGCGCCGCAGCGCCCCTCCGTGAACTCATGAAAGAGGAAGATGTAAGCCGGCAGCGTCCAGATGAAATGATGATACTCCAGGAGCGGCGTGATCAGCGGAAACGATAGCGAGAACAGCGCCACGCCGCCGCGCCAGTCGCGCCGGCATGAGCGCCATGAAAGCAGCAGCGCCAAAACCGTCGCCGCAAACACCGCCATCGCTATCACCCGCGCCGCCGCGTCGAAAGCCGCCTTCTCCGCCATCAGCGATGGAAAGAAAAAATGACCGCCGATGCAGAGGAGCGAGGAGGATAGTTTCCGATATTGAAATGGCAAATCCGGCAGCGTGCGCGTCAGCAGGATCCAATCCCAACGCCAGCCGCCTGTGATCAGCAACAGCGCTCCGTAGACTCCCAGCGCCGCCAGACACACCCCGATCGTCCGCTTCTTGCCCGCCACGGCCAGAGGGATGAAAAGCATGCCCGGCAGAATCTTGACCAAACACATCGCCGCGAGCGCAACTCCGGCAACGGACTCCTTCCCGCGCAGTATCGCGCATAGGAACAGCGCGATCAGCGTGAGGTTGAGCGTTTCGATATTGCCGAAAGACAGCCAGAGGAAGAGCGGCGCGAAGGCGGCCAATATCAATGCGGCGGCGGCCGGCCATTGCGCGCTCAGCCATTCGCGCAGGGATTGCGCCGGCGATTGGCGCGGGACGCCGCCGGGGGTAAACGCCACAGGCCGCGCGTATCGGATCAGCAACGCCAGCGCCGCGAGGATGTAAAAAACATTGCAGCCTTTCCAGACCCATGCGGCTTGCGAACGGCTGAATGGCGCAAGGAACAGAAACATCCATGCCGAAAACGAGGGAGTGCTGAATCCCAGATAATTATCGCCGGTGGGCGCCCGTCCGTGAAGCGTGTTGATGGACGCGTAGTAGTACTTCGAAAAGTCAATGCCCTCCATCCCGCATTGCGCCACGATCGCATACTTCACAAACATGAAGACAAACGCCAGCCAGCACATCGCGCGCAAAAGCCGCCGGACGCCCGCCGCTGTTGGGGCGGAAGAAGTAATCATTTCTTTGTGATTAACCGACAGAGCAAATCCTCCAGACGCGCATAAGCGCTCCCTCGCTGAGGGGGTATTACCTGAGAGATCAATTCATTTCGTAACGCCTTCTTTGTTTTCTTTCGCAGCCTTCTCAACTGGCTGACTTGCTTTCTCTTTTGCTGCCTTCATTGCTGCTTCAAAGGCTTGG
>JAPLSP010000438.1 GCA_026398575.1 Candidatus Sumerlaeota bacterium
GCGAAACTGACAACGATGCGGTGATGGAAAGAGTTGATGAAGATGGAAACGTGCTTGGATTCTCCATCATGCAGGTTAGTCGCTGCCGCAAAGAAAAACCCTTGGTCGCGGAACTGGTCTGAAATGAAGTGCTCATGAAAGCTCCCCCCGCCTACAAGATCAGAGCGCATGAAACCGCGACTGTCATCTTTACATTCCCAAAGGTGTTCGTTATGATATGTGTGCGATGCGTTTTATTGGCTGCTGTTATTCTGTGTGCGGCTATGTGGCCTTTTACGCTGTCAGCCGCCGATTGGCCTCAATGGGGCGGACGCCCGGGGCGCAACATGGTCTCGGATGAAAAGAATCTGCCCGATTCTTTCGTGCCGGGCGATTCCGGAACCGCCGGGACGGGCATCAATCTCGCCACTGCTCAAAACGTCCGATGGGCCGAGAAACTAGGCTCGTATATCTACGGCAATCCAACCGTGTCGGGCGGGAAGATATTCGTCGGCACGGACGATACATTGCTGACGGACGACCCGCGCCTCAAGCGCACACAATCCGGCATGGTTCAATGCCTCGACGAAGCCACAGGCCGCCTTATCTGGCGTCTGGTCGTGCCGGTTCGTCCCAAAGAAAGGCTTCCCGACAAGGCGCTCTATGGGCAGCAGAAGTTCGGCGTATGCTCGTCGCCCGCCGTGGCGGATGGGCGCGTCTTCGCCGTCACGAACGCCTGCGAGGTTGTCTGCTGTGACGTCAACGGCCTGGCCGACGGCAACCAGGGGCCTTTCACCGATGAAGGCCAGTATATGGTTGGCCCCGGCAAAAAGCCCGTCGCCCTCAACTCCACCGATGCGGATCTCCTCTGGGTTTTCGATATGGTTGATCAATTGGGCATCGGTCCGCATGACGTCGTGAGCTGCTCGCCGCTGGTCTATGGCGGGTTTGTTTATCTGGTCACATCCAACGGGATCAACAAGGAGCATACCGGCTGTATGCGTCCGGATGCGCCCAGCTTCATCGCGCTCGACGCCAAGACGGGCCGCCTTGTGGCGACCGACAATGAGGACCTGGGCCATCGGATGTTTCACTGTCTGTGGTCGCCGCCCTCGGCGGGAGTGGCCGGCGGGCGGACGCTGATATTTTTCGGCGGAGGCGACGGCGTGTGCTATGCATTCGAGGCGGTCACGCGCGCCGAAGACAAGCCCTTTCATCTCAAGAAGGTTTGGTCCTATGACTGCATCCCGCCCGATTTCAGGTTCCGTGATGGCAAGCCCATCCCCTATCTTCCGGGCGACAAGCGCAGGAAAGACAGCATCAATAAAGACGATGGGACATACATCGGCCCCAGCGAAATCATGGGCACGCCGGTCTTTCACGAGGGCCGCGTCTATGTCGCCATCGGCCAGGACCCGGCGCACGGGCGGGGCCGCGGGATGCTGCACTGTATTGACGCTTCGAAGACGGGCGACATCACCAAGACTGGCTGCGTTTGGACTTATGACGGCATCGAGCGCAGCATGTCGAGCGCGGCCATCAGCGACGGACTGCTCTATGTCCCCGACCTCTCCGGCAAGGTTCATTGCCTCGACGTCGCCACAGGCAAGCCCGTCTGGGTGCACGAGACAAACGCCGAGACATGGGGCACGCCGTTGGTTGCCGATGGCAAGGTTTTCCTCGGAACAAAGAAAGGCCTCTTCATCATGGCCGCAGGCCGCGAGCGGCGCCAGCTGGCATGGATCAACCTTCACGCGCCAACCTACACCACGCCCGTCGCCGCCAATGGGACGCTATATGTGGCCTCAGAGCGATATTTATGGGCAGTTCAGAAGCCGGGACGATGATCACAGGTCAATCTATGTCACTTGCTATCCCATAGGTCCCATAGGTCCCATGGATCCCATAATTCCCATGCAAGCCCATGCAACGGGAGGCCTTCATGTCAGCCGCAAATCTGCTCAGGAATCTTGCGCAAATATGCCTGATAGTCTGCGTGCTGCTGATTGTGAGCGCTGCAAATAGATGTCCGGCTGCTGATGCGCCATTGAATGCGAACGATAAGGCCGTCTCAAGCGCAGGCGCGCTGGTTGAGATAACCCTTCCGTTATTGCCCGAAACCGTCCCCGGCCAGGAAGCCGATCCCGCGCGCACAGTGGTCGTCGCGACCTGGACCGCCGAAGGCCATGCCCAATCGCTGGCGCTGGTTCCATCGGCGGATACCATGCTCTGGAAAGACAGCGACAAGCCGAATGGCGCGGGCGGCGGCATTGCGCTGCGCGATAATCGCTGGTCGCAGGGGCTGCTAAAATTATCTCTCGATGGTCTGCCCAAGGACAAGCCCGTCGAGAAAGCAGTGTTTCGCTTCAAAGCAGGCGGTTCGGAACGGCCTGGAAACGCCAAACTACAGTTTCACCGGATGCTGGTGGATTGGTCGGAGGACGCCGGCTGGCACAAGCCCTTCCCCGACAAGCCTCAAGTCTGGGATGGCTTGCGTCCCGGCAAGGACTACGAAGCCGAGCCATTCGCAACGTGGGAAGTCGAGCAGTGGAAGTCCGGCGGCATGGTGGAGATTCCAGGCTTCGAGAAGGCCGTCAATGCATGGCGCGATGGCAGCGCGCCTAATTATGGCTTCGTTGCGCTGTTCTGGGGCAAGTCGCTCCAAATCGGCATTCCATCGCGCGAGGCCAAGCCAGCGGCCAAGCCGGCGCGGTTCGCCCTCGGCGGCCCGAAGGATGAGAAAGCGATCCTGCGCATCAATGCCGCGCTGCTGCGGCGAGCGCTCGCCAAGCCGGATGATCTGGAGCGCGCCGCCCTGGAATTGAAGATTAAAGTGAGCGCAGCGGACGCGGCAAGCGTAGCAAGCGCCTCGCTAAGTTTTTTCTGCGCCAAGCCGGCTCGCGCCGCCGCAGCCGCAGGCGCTGAACCGGAGTTCGAGGATTCGCCGCTCGCTAACTGCCCGCTGGGCGCAGTGGGCAAAGACGGTGTGCTGGCAGTCGCCGGCCTTGAGAAACTGCTGCGCCAGACAGATGCCCGCGAGGAAATTCCGCTGCAAGTCGGAGTAGGGGGGACGAAAAAGCCTGTCGTGCAAGTCCTGGGCGCTGCTGCTGCGACGGCGGATCGTCCGCGCCTCAAGGTGTCGCTCAAAGCCTATCCGCGCCAGCCGCTGTTCGATTTCAACCTTCGCCCAACGCCCGGCGTCTATTGCGTCGCGAAGGACGGCCATCTCTTTTATGGCGACCGCCGGTTGCGCCTGTGGGGTGAGGTGGGCTACGGCGCCGCGGACCGCAAGCGCAAGATGGGTTTCAATTGCGACCGCTTGTGGAACGGTCCAGACTTCTACGACGACGCCTCCGTCAAGCGAGGAGAGACGATTCCTGCCGCCCAACTTGCGGGCAAGCCGGTGGATAAATTCGACGCGCAGTTCGCGGCCATCAAGGCTCAAAGCATGTTCGTCATGTACGCCGGCCTGACTTCGAGCATCCCGCTCGACAAGTATCGAAAATCGCTGCTGGCCGACGATTCGTTCATCGCGGGCGGCGAGGATTGGGCGCAGTGGAAAGAAGCCGCCGCCGGCAAGCTGGAGCAAAACCGGCTGACGATCATTGATGAGCGGCTTCAAAAACTGCGGCTGGCGCACGCTAAAAACCTTCTGACACACATCAACCCTCTGACAAACAAGCGTCTCGGCCAAGACGAAGCGATTGTGATCTATGAAGTGTGGAACGAACTTGGGTTTGTGCGATGGGCGCTGGAAGGCGGCTTTGATAAGGTTCCGCCTTATTTCCAGGAAAAGGCCCGGCGCAAATGGAACGCATGGCTGAAGGAACACTACCACAATGACGCAGCGCTGCAGACGGCATGGGGACGCCTTGCGGAGGGAGAGTCGCTCGAAGCCGGAAGCATCAAGCTCGGCCCGACGCTGGAGAAGCGCGGAGAATTTCCCGAGCAGCGCGGGCGCGACTTCGTTCGTTTCAACATCGAGCTGCTGAACGCCTTCAACCAGCGTTTCCGCGAATACTGCCGCGCGCTCGCCCCGAAAGGCATCGGCGTCAACGTCGCGCCGTTTTCATTCGACACGCAATATCGCCCCAGCGTGCCGTGGGCCTATACCAACGCGCAAGGCGATGTGAACTGCTTTGGCATGTACTTCTGGGGAATCCAGGAAGAGTTGGCCAAACCGCCTTCCATGTACGTCATAGACAGTCATTCGGTCGCGGGCAAGCCCACCGTGCTCTATGAGACGAACCAGTCGCGTCCCAGCCCTTATCGCAGCGACTATCCCATCCGCATCGCCGCCCTGGCGAGCTGGGAGGATTGGGACGGCGTGATCTTTCACTACTGGGGCGGACTGACGGAGGAGGGAACACCGGACGAGCAATATCTGATCGAACCGCTGCTGCACGTGAACCGCAGCCACTATTGGACGGGAGTCCATCATGCGACCGATCCGGTGATGTGTTCGGCAATGGCCATCGCGGGAAGGATGTTCCTTGGCGGCGCGCTGCATCCGGCTTCCGATCCGTTGTTCTATGAAGTCGGCGCCAAAGCGATCTTCGGCTATGACGCTGTCAATGGCATCGGCATGGCTCAGGCTGCGTTCTCTCGCGGCGCGCATCTCAAGTTCGCGCCGAAAAAACAAACCGGCGTCACCGTGGGAGGGGAGGCGCCGCCGCCATCGGAGCGGTTGAGCGGCGCCGTGATCGCCGGGGATCAGATCACTTGGGACTGGCCCAACGGTCGGCTCATCATTGATGCGCCCACCTGCAAAGCATACATAGGCCGAACCTCCGGCGCATGGCGCTTCAAGGACGGCATCGCGCTTTCAGGCGTCAGCACGCCGTGGGTTTGTTTCGTCCTTGTCAGCGCCGATGGAAAGCCGCTCGCCGGAGCGGACGCCTCACGCGAGATGCGCATCGCTGCCACATTCGATGCGAAGAACACCGGCTTCCAGATGGACCCAAACTTCAAAGGCGGCGGCCCGTTTGAAACCGCCGATGCGATCCGCAACACCGGCCATGCGCCCGTGATAGTAGATCCAGTCGGATACACGCTTTCATTCCCAACCGAAATCGAAGCCCGCTTTGAAGGCTACGACTTCGCCCTGCGGAAAGTGGCCGAGCAGACCCTCCGCCAAACCAATGGCCTGGTCCGCGAGCCGCGTGAATTATATATGGGCGTCCTCCGCATCGAAAAGCGCGGACAGCCCGCCGAGACGCCGCCCTCCTCCAAAGAGATCGCGTCCGTGTCCGTCGGTGTCTCGTCCGTGTCCGCCCAAAACATCCCTGCCCTAACCACAACCGCTGCCGCCGATGCAGCTGGCCCTTGGAACCCCGTCCCCGGCCTCAGCTGGAACGCCAACTACCGCGACGCCCATAAATTCCTCCGCGAATCGCCCTTCGTCTTCACAACGATCAGCAAGCCGGACAACGCCGGCGCCACGATCTCGCTCTCCGACGCGCAGATTCTCTGGGGCGCGCCGGCAGACATGGTCTTCGCGTTCGAGAATGACCGCCTGGCCCGGATCGAAGCGACCTTCAAACGCCCTCCCGCATTGACCGAAGCGATCGCCGACTACGAAAAGCGCTTCGGTCCGCCCATCGAAAAAAAGATCGTCCGCCAGGAAAAAGTCAGCCGCATCGTCTGGCGCGCCGTGTCAGCTGGACAAACGCTGGAAATCATCCTGACCGAAACGCAGGGCACGATGTCGCTCACATATCAATTGCGTCGAAAGGCCTGATGACGGCGCGGAAAATCTTCCCTTTCCAACCTCGTATTGCCTTCTGGAGCCTGCGTCTCCTGTCATCATCATCCATGCTTTCTCTGATCGCAACGCCATCCGACTTGTCCGTCGCTCCGCGTCCACCTGGTCCACTGCGTCCACTGCGTCCACCCCGTCCTGCGGCAATGCGAGCCTTCATGCTTGACTTCCCGCCCGTCGCGGCGCCGAAAATGAAGCAAATGAATTCATTCATCGCGTCATCAGGCTTCCGCCAGAATTGGAGTCTTGCCACATGAGCATAAAAAGCGAATCCGTTCCATTCCATCTCCCGCTTTCCCGCCGGAGTTTTCTCAAACGGAGCGCCGCCGCAACTGCCGCCGCCGCAGGCGCTGCGCTGGCGGGGCCGATCATTCTTCCCTCGTCCGCGCTGGGATTGGGCGGCGTGCCGGCGCCCAGCGAGCGGATCACAATGGGCTTTATCGGCGTGGGCGGACAGGGCGGCGGACATTTGTTGGGCGGCGCCTGGACGTATATCACCGGCGGCTATAGCGCGCGCAAGGACGTGCAGGTGTTGGCGGTGTGCGACGTTGTGCGCGCCAAACGCGAACGCGCGACTCAGCGCGTCAATGACAACTATGCGCAGGCTCTCGGCCAAGGCAATTATAAATCATGCGAGGCATATACCGACTTCCGCCATGTGTTGGACCGCTCGGACATTGACGCCGTGCTCATCGCATCTCCGGCGCACTGGCACGCCATCATGGCCATAATGGCCGCGACGGCCGGCAAGGACATCTATTGCGAAAAGCCCACGGCGGTGACCATTCAAGAAAGCCAGGGAGTTTTGGCAGCGGTGCGGCGCTATGGGCGCGTCTATCAGGCCGGCACGCAGCAGCGCAGCGAATACGGCGGCAAGTTCCGCCGCGCCTGCGAGTTCGTGCGCAGCGGGCGGATCGGGCGGCTGAAAGAAATCTATGCCTACCGCGAAGGCGGCGCCATCGCGTGGCCCACGCGCTTCGGCCCGGCCAAGCCGATTCCCGATGGATTGGACTGGGACCTTTACCTCGGCCCCGCGCCGTGGCTTCCCTATGATGGCAACGCCGGCGCGCATCGCTTCGACATTGGCGAGCTCAACTGGGGCCAGCATCATTATGACATTGTGCAGTGGGTCGCCGACGCCGACGCGACCGGGCCGGTCGAGCTCTTCATGGATCAAGGCAAGACCGCTTATAAATACGCCAGCGGCGTAGTGGTCTATGGCAGGCCGTATCCGGGCGAAAAAATCGGCGGCGAGGGCGGCGCGTGTTTCGTGGGAACGGATGGCCGGATCGCAGTGGATCGCAACGACCTGGTGTCGGACCCGCCCGGTATCGTGCGCGAGCCGCTCCGTCCCGGCGAAACGCATCTCTATCACAGCGACAGCCATTCGGGCAACTTCCTGGAATGCGTCCGCACGCGCAAACGCACGATCTGCGACGTGGACATTGCGCAGCGCGCCGTGAGCGCACTGCTGTTGGGCGGCGTCGTGCGGCAGTTGCAGCGCCCGCTGAAGTACGATCCGCAACGCGAGCAGTTCATTGACGATGACGAAGCCAACCGGATGCTGTCCATCGCCCAGCGTCCGCCGTGGCACTGTTAGAACTTCAGTCGGACGCGTCGCATCAGCCGGATGCGTCAGACGCGTCAGACCCGTCGGACGCGTCTGACGGCGCCCCTAAACCACCCCCCCAAAAGGAATCCATGATGAAACGATTAGCTTCTGCCACAATCGCTCTTAGTCTCTTGCTTTCAGTTCTGAGCCTGCTATCTCGCGCGGCGGATCCGAACGAGGAGCAACAGCAGATCGCCGTTCTGAAATCCGACGCCTCGGCGCAACAAAAAGACGCGGCGTGCGCGCGGCTTAAGCGCATCGGCGGGGCGCAATCCGTGCCTGCGCTGGCCGCGCTTCTCGCGGATGAGCAACTCTCGCATTCAGCGCGTTACGCGCTCGAATCCATGCAGGCGCCCGAGGCGAGACGCGCTTTGATTGATGCGTTGGACAAAACCACCAGCCTCACAAAAGCAGGTATCATCAATTCGCTTGGCAATCGCCGCGAAACAGCGGCTGCGCAGGCATTGACGAAATTACTGGCCGATAAGGACCCCGTTGTTGCCTGCGCAGCCGCGGTGGCATTGGGAAAAATTGCTGCCCCGGAAGCCCTGAAGGCGCTTCAAGCCGCGCTGCCCGATGCCTCCGAACCCACGCGCACGGCCATCGTGGACGGATTGCTGACGGGCGCCAATTGCGCGCTGGACGCCGGCGACCGCTCGGGGGCCTCGGCTATTTTCCAGAAACTCTACGAAGGGAAGGAAAAGGATCATGTGCGCATAGCGGCTTATGGCGGCATGATTCGCGCAGCGGGCGACGGCGCGCTTGGGCTTGTAACCACTGGCATAACGAGCAAGGACGGCGCCGCACAACTCGCCGCGCTTCAATTGGCCCGCGACATCCAGGACCCGGCGGCCTCAAAAGCGCTCGCTGACTTGCTGCCCAAAACGGCGCCTGCCATCCAAATCGCGTTAATCGGCGCGCTGAGCCAGCGTGGCGACGCAGAGGCTACGATTCCCGCGGTCATCGCCATTGCCAGGAATCCGGATGCCGGCGTGCGCCTGGCTGCGATCGCAGCGCTGGGGGATATGGGTGACGCTTCCGCTGTTCCGTTGCTGTCTGCGATGGCCGCTTCCAAAGACGAGGCCGAACAGAAGGCGGCGCGGCAATCGCTACTTGAATTGCGGCGCGGCGCCGTCGCGGAAGCCATGATCGCGCAATTGGCATCTGGTCAACCAGCCGAACAGGAGGAACTGGCGCGGGCCTTGGCCGACCGTGGCGATAAAACCGCCACGCCAAAGCTGATTGAACTCGCTAAGAACGGGAATGATGCCGGACGCGCCGCCGCGTTGCGTGCGCTATCCGCGCTGGCGGATGATTCCTCGATTGCGCCGATGACGCAACTCCTTCTCGATGCAAAAACCGACGCCGTGCGCGCCGGCGCGCAAGAGGCGCTAACAGCGATATGCCTGCGCGCGCAGGCGAAACCGGGATTCGACGCCGAGCCAATCGCGGGCAAGATCGCAGGCGGCGACGCCGCGACGCGCATCGCCCTGCTGCCCGTATGCAGCGCGCTGAAGGATGCGCGCATTCGCGCTGCTCTGCGCAGCGCAGTCAAGGATAGCGACGCATCCATCAAAGCCGCCGCCATCCGCGCGTTGTGCGCCTCGCGCGATCAGGAACTCATGCCGGACCTTCTTGCCATCGCGCGCGATACCGCCGATGAAAGCATTCGCACACAAGCCATTCGCGGCTGCCTGCGGCTGGCCACTGCTGAAGAGAGCGCAAAACTCCCGCCTCAACAACGCGCCCGCCTGCTCGAGCCGATCCTTGCGGCCGCCCGCCGCCCGGAAGACAAATGGCTGGTTCTGGCCGCGCTGGCCAATGTGCCGGATGCGGAAGCCTTGAAGATCGTGATGCCGTTGCTCGATGAAAAAGGTGTTCAGGCCGAAGCCGCTCAAGCCGCCATGCAGATCGCCTCCGCCATCCGGGGCGCGAATCCGAAAGAGGCGCGCGCCGCCTTGAAGAAGATTATCGCATCCGTCGTCGCCGATGACACTCGGCGCAAAGCGGCCGAGACGATCTTGAAGCAGATGGAAACCGGGGCGGCTGATTCCGATTACATCATCGTCTGGCAGTTTGCTGGGCCTTATGTGCAAAGCGGGAAAACGTTTAAGGAACTTTTCGATATCCCGTTTGCTCCAGAGATGACAGGGGAAAAAAGCGCGAAAGACAGCAAGGACGCCAAGGACAACAAGGACCAGAAAGATAGCAAAGATCCCAAAGGCGCCGCGATCGTGTGGAAGCCGCTGCCTGCCGGGACGGATCCGGCGAAACCGTGGCTGCTGGATTTGCTCAAGGCCATCGGCGGCGAAACGCGCGTCGCCTACGTCCGCACAAAAGTTCTTTCCGATAAAGCGCAGGACGCCCAGCTCTATCTCGGCTCGGACGACGGCGTAAAGGTCTGGCTCAACGGCAAACAGGTTTATTCCAACAATGCCCAGCGCGCGATCAAGCAGGACTCGGACAAGGCGAACGTGACGCTTCAAGCGGGCTGGAACACGCTCCTCATGAAGATTTCACAAAACAATCTTGGCTGGGAATTTTGCGCGCGTTTCGTCAAGCGCGACGGCAGCCGCTTGGATGGACTCGTCGCCAGCGCTGCCTTTGATCCTGGCGAAGAGATTGCCATCATTCCTTCAACAGCAAAATCGCCCGCCGCTCAAGCATCTCCCGCTGCGCAAGCAACCGCGGCCGGGCAAACTCCGCCATCGTCGCCCAAGCCTTCCGCCGCGCAGACGCCGCCCGCTCCCAAAGCGCCGTTCCGCAAACAGCAGATGGACCCGGTCTTCCGGAGCGAAGGCGTGGCGGTGGCCGACTTCAATCGCGATGGCAAGCTGGACATCGCAACCGGCAACATGCTCTACCTTGGTCCCGACTGGAAGCCGCAGCCCATGCTGGCCAAGCCGAAGGAGTATAAGCTCGAAGGCTACAGCGACGAATTCTACTGCTTCGCCGAAGACGTGGATCGCGACGGCTGGCTTGATGTGATCGTGATCGGCTTTCCGGGCGCCAAGACGCGCTGGCTGAAAAATCCGGGCGCCGGCGGCGGACCATGGACCGAGAGTCTCGCCATCGCAAAGACCGGCAACGAAAGCCCGGATTGGGTGGACCTCTTCAAGGACGGGCATAAGGTCCTCGTCTTCATTTCGGATAAAGGCATGGCCTACGCGCATCCGGGAGAAGACCCCACGAAGCTCTGGACAATTAATCCGATTGCGAGTCCTGGCGATCCGCGTCCCGCACACGGCCTTGGCGTCGGCGACATCAATGGCGATGGACGCAACGACATCGTCTGCCCCAACGGCTGGTGGGAGGCGTCCGCCGACAAGACCGCGACCCCATGGAAATTCCACAAGGCCGACTTGGGCAAGGCCTGCGCGCAGATGTGCGTTGGCGACGTGGACGGCGACGGCAAGGCCGACGTCGTCAGCAGCAGCGCCCACGACTACGGCCTCTGGTGGCATCAGCAAACGGCGGACGGATGGATCACGCATGAGATTGACAAGAGCGTCTCGCAACTGCACGCCATCATGCTTTACGACATGAACGGCGACGGCCTGCCCGACATCGTGACCGGGAAACGATTCTGGGCGCACCGCCACGATCCCGGCGCGGACGAACCCGCCTTCTTGAGCATCTGGACCCTCCAGCGCAAAGATGGCAAGCCTTCATGGACCCGCAGCGACCTTGACGACGACAGCGGCGTGGGCCTTCATTTCCAGATCATTGACATTAACAGCGACGGCCTGCCCGACGTGGTCACCTCCAGCAAAAAAGGCATTTTCATCTTCACCCAGCTAGCCGATAATCATCAAAAGCTGTAACAGCCTCATGGGCATTGTGAATATGATTTTTTTATTCTGCATTAACAATAAAAAGATAAATTCCAAATAAGGAATCGCACTATGTCATTTCTCAGCAAACTATTCAGCCGAAAGGAAACGAACAAGGGCTTTATGATGCCGCCTCAGATCTACGTCGAAGATTTGGGCGATGGTGTCAATCTGGAGATGATCTGGATTCCGGCGGGGACGTTCCAGATGGGAAGCGAAGAAGACGATAACCAAAAGCCGATTCACGCAGTGGAATTGGACGGCTTCTGGCTGGGGAAATATCCAGTGACGCAAGCGCAGTATATGACGGTCATCGGCTCTAATCCATCCTGCTTCGATGGAGCGAACAATCCGGTGGAGCGGGTGAGTTGGGATGATGCGACAAAATTCTGCGAGAAGATTTCGCAGAAGACGGGCAAGATTTATGCCCTGCCGAGCGAAGCGCAGTGGGAATATGCCTGCCGCGCAGGATCACAAGGCAAATACTGCTTCGGCGATTCATGGAATTCGCTCGGCAAATATGCATGGTTCATTGGAAATTCAAAAGAACAGACGCATCCCGTCGGTCAAAAAAAGGCCAATACATGGGGATTATTCGACATGCACGGCAATGTCTGGGAATGGTGCGCAGATTGGCATGATCAAGAATATTATGCCCAGTCGCCAAAGAGGAATCCTACTGGGCCAGCTCATGGGACTGCCCGGGTTTTGCGCGGCGGGTCATGGGACTTCTTTCCAGACGGCTGTAGCGCGGCGAGACGCCGCAGCCGCGGTCCAGCCGACCGGGATCGCAGCTTCGGTTTACGGTTGGCACGGACTGAAAAGTAACACATACGCTGGCGCCCTATATACTCTTGCGAGCGTAGCGGGTGAATTTTTTCTAAAAATCTGGAAAGGAGGCGGCTTCAATATCATGGCAAACGAAGAACTGCCGATCATTCAAAAAACATACGACCTGATTCTCTGAATATGCGCTTCGGCTATAGCCGGTTTGGGTTCATGAGGCGGCATAAAGCGTTCGTCCTTCCCGCAGCGCCCAATAAACAGGGCTTGTGCACCAGTCTCGCCGCTCTTCCATCTCTTTTTCTGAATAAACCAGCACGTCCACTCCCGCGCCGATATCGCCTACCGCTCCGCGCAGCCGGGCCATTTCTTCGCACCGGTCATCCACCTGCCGTTCGATGACCATAAGGTCCACGTCAGAATCTTCACTGGCCTCGCCACGCGCATAGGAGCCGAAGAGGATCACACGCTTGGGCTTGGATGCGGTGACGACGCGCGCCACGGCTTCTTGCAGCATCGTTTCATCTATCATCTTCCGCCTCCAAAACTTTGCGGCTCTCAATCGCCGTATTGCGCGCTTCTGGAAATGATTTATTGTCAACTAAGGCCGTAGAGTCAAGCGCCCTGCGCCTTGAATAATCGTATTATTTATGGCTTGCCATAATCCATCGGCAGGAACTGCAGTCTCTCCCACGGCACGTCCTTGAGGAGAGCCCACACCGGCGTGCCTTTGAAGAGGGCGGGGTAGGGGTCTTCCTGTCCGAGCCTTGTGTAGGACTTGGGATTATATGCGCGCATGGTGATTGCGCCGGCCTTGTCCCACACGACAAATCCGTACTTCTGCGCCGCCTTGGCGATGATCTTGCCGATCGGGTGCATCTTCAGCGCGTCCACGTCCACCGCGGGATCGAGGCGGAAGCGCAAGCCCTCCGGAATCCGGTTGGGCGCGTCCTTGGGATTATATCCGTCCGAGCGGTTTGCCGGCCACGAAACCACGCTCCACTTCTCCGCATCCACCAGCGAGATGCCGAGGACGTGATTGATTTCGCCCCGCCGCAATTCCTCGGGACTGATCTGCCCTCCGAGGAAGGGCAGTCCCGTGGCGCACGTGCCATACGGCCTCGTCCAGATGCCCTGGCTTTTCGAGACGTTCTTCAGGCGCCCGCCCCAGGTGGCCTGCCATTGGTTGTTGACTTTCCGGGTCAGCCAGAATTCCCAGATCGTATCGCTGGAAGGTTGATAGACCGTCATCTCCATGTCGGTGCCGTCGGCCTGTTCGGCGTATTCGGGTATTGGAACCGCCTCCCATTGCTTGGCCAGGTTCTTGTCCGAAAATCCTTTCTTCTGGCCGTCCCATTCCGTGACCTTGACCGTCGGGACGTTCGCATCGGCGATATAAATCGGGCTGGCGTAGAACGTTAAATTAATGGACACCGTGCCGTAGTAGGCATTTATCTGCCGCAACAATTCAGTCGCGAAGTGGGCGGAATTGGGATGCAACGGCGCGGTGGTGGGGATCGGCGAGTACCCGAAACTGGTGGGCGCGAATATCATC
>JAPLSP010000679.1 GCA_026398575.1 Candidatus Sumerlaeota bacterium
AGGCGTTTTCCTCGGGCGTCGTGGAAGGGCTGAACAACAAGGCGAAAGTCGCGATGAGAAATAGCTATGGATTTTCGACCTTCAAATGCTTGGAAATTGTGCTCTATCATAAGCTTGGCAAACTACCGGAGCCAAAATTTAGCCACAGATTCTTTTAAGGAACCATCATTATTATACTGCGCTAGCGGGCGAGGACGCCCGCGCTCCCAGAGCTGGCGCTTAGCTTTTGCGTCATTAGCAGAATGGCGTCCGAGGCAAAGCATCCACTTCGACGCAGTTATAGCATTCGAGCTTGATTCACTTGGCAGGGGCAAGGAATCTTTGCGCTTGAAAACAATTATTGCGCAAAGATACGAGAGCTCTCCTCGCCAGGGAAGATTATTGATCATGAATCGTCGTTCTTTTGTCAAAAATGCTTCTGCGGCGGCAGCCGTTTCGGGAGCGGGCTTGAGCGGTTGCTTGAGCGTACGAAATGCCAACTCGCCGGAAAAGGATAAGCCGATGGGCGTAGCCGAAGCAGCGGAATCTGCCACCTCAGCGGAACGGGGCGCACGCGCCGGACGGCCGAACATCCTGTTCGTCTTCAGCGATCAGCAACGCTGGGACACGATGGGCTGCTATGGCCAGCGGCTGCCGATATCGCCGAATCTGGATCGGCTGGCTTCCGAGGGCGTGCGGTTTGAATATGCGTTCACGCCGCAGCCGGTGTGCGGGCCGGCGCGCGCAGTGCTGCAAACAGGAAAATATGCGACGGAAACCACTTGCTATAAGAACGACGTCGCGCTGCCGCTGTCGGAGAAGACGCTGGCGCATTATCTGTCGGGGGCAGGTTATGAGGTGGGATACGTTGGCAAGTGGCACCTGGCCAGCAGCGGCGCCGCTGTGAATTTTCGAACGCTTCCCGTCCCGCCCGAGCGACGCGGAGGCTATAAGGATTTCTGGATCGCGTCGGATGTTTTGGAATTCACCTCCGATAGCCGCGGCGGTTTTCTCTACGACGCGGACATGAAGAAGCACGAATTTCAGAAATATCGCGTGGATGCCGTCACGGACTACGCGCTCGAATTCCTGCAGTCGCGCAAAGGCGCGGCCAAACCCTTCTTCCTCTTCCTCTCCTATATCGAGCCGCACCACCAGAATAATCACAATCGCTTCGAAGGGCCGGACGGCTGCAAGGAGAAATTCAAGGATTACGACATCCCCACGGACCTGAAAGACCACAAAGGCGATTGGCGCGAAAATTTCCCGGACTATCTCGGATGCTGCAATAGTTTAGACGCCAATTTCGCCCGGCTGCGCGCCGAGCTGGAGCGGCAGGGTCAATGGGACAACACGCTCGTTATCTACACCTCCGACCACGGCTGCCATTTCCGCACGCGCAATTCCGAATACAAGCGCTCGTGCCACGAAAGCTGTTTGCGCATTCCGATGATCCTGCATGGGCCGGGTTTCGACGTCGGCAAGGTCGTCAAGGAATTGGTGAGCCTGATTGATCTGCCGCCGACGATCCTGACGGCGGGTGGCGCGCCGGTCCCCAAGATCATGCGCGGCCATCCGCTGCAATCGTTGTGCGGCTTGGATGAAACGGCTGCGCAGGCGGCGGCGCGCGAATGGCCGCAGGACATTTTCTCGCAGATTAGTGAAAGCCACGTGGGCCGCTCGCTACGCACGAAAAAATGGAAGTATTCCGTTCGCGCGGCCAAAGGCGATGCGGGCGCGGGATTGCCCAAAGGAATGGCCGCGACGCGCTATGTGGAGGATTTCCTTTACGACCTGGAACGCGATCCCTATGAGCAAAGCAACCTGGTTGACGATCCTGCTTATAAGGATATTCGCAAGCAGCTATCGCAACGGTTGGTTCAATATATGGTTGAGGCTGGAGAGGCGCGCCCTGAAATATCGGCGGCGAATGAGTGAACGACCAACATGATAAGGAGAAAAAGCATAATGGCTCAAAGATGGATCTCAGGCTGGGAATTCGTGCGATTTATCTTCTTCGCTTCTATCGCGGTCGCAATGACAGGCGGCGCATATTCCGCCGAATTGCGCGTGGACGCGGAATATCCGGGGGGCAATATTATTGTTCAAGGCCGCGAAGGAAACACGATCATCGTCGCGCCGGATTTGCGTGACACTCAAACCGGCCAATGGTGGTTCTACTGGAATTTCCGGCTGCGCGCGTCGGAGGAGACGTCGGCGACCATCATCTTCACGGAAAAAAATTCCATCGGCGTGCGCGGACCGGCGATGAGCGTGGATGGCGGGAAGAGATGGGCATGGCTGGGCGCCACTGCGGTGAAGTCCTTGCAGCGAAACGGCAAACCAGCCTGGTCTTTTGAAGCATTGATTCCCGAAGGCGTCGGCGAAGTGCGCTACGCCTTTTGTCCTCAGTATCTCGAAAGCCATCTGCGCGCCTGGCTCGACATCTACAAGGGCGACAAGGCGTTGCGCGTTGAGGAACTCTGCCGCAGCCGCAAGGGGCGTGGCGTCGAGCTGCTGCGCGCCGGCTGCCTTGATCCAAAGAAATCCAAAGGCGTCGTGCTGCTGACATCGCGGCATCATTGCTGCGAAACGATGGCCACTTATGCGATGGAAGGATTGATTGGAGCGGCGTTGGTCAAGGATCAACTAGGTACCAAATGGCGCGACAATTGGGAAATCATCGCCGTGCCTTTCATGGACAAGGATGGCGCGGAGGACGGCGATCAGGGCAAGAACCGCAAGCCCCATGATCACAATCGCGACTATAACGCCACGCCGGTTTATCCCGAAGTCGCCGCGCTGATGAAACTGGGCGCCTCGCTTCAGGGGCGCATCCTGGTGGCGCTCGATCTGCATTGTCCGCACATTCGCGGCGAGTGGAACGACCGCGCGTATTTCGTCGGCGCGGAGCAGCCGGCCGTCTGGGAAAAACAAAAAGCGTTCGCCGCCGTCCTGGAGCGCGTCCAGCAAGGGCCGATCCGGTTCCGCGCCCAGGACTGCCTGCCATACGGGACCGCCTGGAACAAGAGCAGCAACGAGAGCCAGGGAAAGAGTTTCGGCGCATGGGCGCGCGAGTCCTTCCCGAACGCCCGGCTCGTGACCACAATGGAAATCGCCTACGCCGACGCGCTGGGCAAAGACGTAAGCGCAACCAGCGCTCGCGAACTGGGCCGCGACCTGGCGCGAGCGCTGGCAGAATATCTGGTTGACGACAAACCTCAGAAATAATCAAATAGCGCTCCTGTTATTTCCAAGCCCTAATGAGCAATAGGGCGCGGTAATTTAATGTTGAGCGGCGCTGTTTTGCCCGGCGAAATGCCTGGGAACAGGGAAATAGGATCGGCGTCAGCGCGCGATTCACCCGATGAAGAAGTGGCGCGCGTGGTGTTTGCCGTTTGTTTGTCATTGACCGAAATGCTTCTGCCCAGCGGGACTCCGTAGACTTCCACTTCGATGTAGTGATTGGTCTCGCCGACATCGCTGCCATTGCTATAGAGCCGGACATAGCGAGCCACAACGCCTTTAGCGCTCACGAGTTTGCCTTGATAGCAGTCTATGTATTCCTTGTCCTTGCCGATTCCAAAGCCCAGGGAATTGTCGTAGTCGTTATTGAAGAGAGTGGTGACGCCATCGGCAAAATCGCGATCATCCGATACCTGTACCACAACGTCATGATACACTCTCATTTGCAGCGCAAATTGCCAGAACATAACGGCATAAAGCCTCTTGGACGCCATCAGGTCAATCTGAATCCACTGGCGCCCAGGGCCTAACTCAACCCAATTGCCGTCATCGCCTTCTTTAATGCCATCCGTGATCTGATGCAATTCACCCACAATGCAGTTTTCATCGCTGGCGATGACCGGCTTTCGCAAGGCCAGGTTGACGCAGCCCTTGGGCGCCATGAATGGCAAACGATCTTTGAATGAAAACGGCTCCAGATTGGGGACGCGGATGTCCCTGGGAGTGCCCGCAAATTTCGGCTTTGGCAGTAGGATCGGCAATGGTTCCCGAGCATTCGCGCCATCTGTCTGCGCAGTGGCTTGCACACTGGCGGTAGAGGCGAGGGCTACGGATGGCGCCTCATATAGCTCGGCGAAGGAGGCTTGTCGGGCGCCCAAGCCTGCGGCCAGGGCGCCCAACGCCATCAGCATCCATTTAGGCGAGCAGCGGATTGCGATGATTGATTTCATTTTACCGCCGCCTTTCCCCAGATTTCCACTTCGGTGTAGTGATTGCCGTCGCCGGCGGTTCCTCCGTTGCTATAGAGGCGCGCATAGCGGGCCTTGACGCCTCTGGCCTCCACCAGTTTGCCTTGATGATCCTCGACGTATTCTTTGTTGGCCCCAATGCCCAATCCCAGGGAATTGTCAATGTCATTGTTAAACAGTGTTTTGACGCCGGTTATGAAATCGGAATCCTCCGAGACCTGAACGGCAACGTCGCGATACGCGCGGCGATCCTGATGGTTGTGCCAGATAAGAATCGCATAAATCTCGCACGTCTTTTCCAGGTCTATCTGGACCCACTGCCTGCCCGGACCCAGTTCGACATAGTCGCCGTCCCTGGCTTCCTTGCCGCCATCGGTGATCATATCGAGAGAACCAACGATGGGGGAGTCGTCGCTGGAGGTTACTGGCTTTTTCAACGACAGGACAACGCAACCCTTGGGGACCATGGGCGCCGCGCGCACGGCGCTTCTGTTATACGGTTCCAGATTCACGCCTCGCAGTTCCTTTAGCGTTCCGAGCTCGACGGGTCTGGGCAGTTGGATCGGCAATGGCTCCAGAGTAATTGCGCCGCCTGATTGCGCTGCGGATTGCAGAGCGGCTTGCGAAGCGGCTTGCGAAGCTGCGGTTGGGGCAAGGGATACGGATGGCGACGTTATTGTCTCGGTGAATGCGGCTTGATGGGCGCCCAAGCATACAGCAAGAGCGCCCAACGCTATCAGCATCCATTCGCGTATGCGGCGGATTACGGTGATTGATTTCATTTTTCAGCCACCTTTCCCCAGACTTCCACTTCGGTGTAGTGATTCGTATCGCCGCTGGTGCTGCCCTTGCTATAGAGACGGATGAACCGGGCTTTCACGCCATGCGTTTCCAATGACTTTCCTTTATTGTCTTCGATGTATTCCCTATCGGTACCAATCCCCAGACCGGACGAGTTGTCGCTGTCGTTATTGAAGACCGTCTTCACACCCATCACAAAATCCTTGTCGTCTGAAACCTGAACCACAACGTCGTGGTACACGCGCGCCTGCTTGTGAAAATGCCAGATCAGAATCGCATAGATTTCTTTCGCTTGTCCGAGGTCAATCTGAATCCACTGTTTGCCCGGACCAAGCTCGGCGTAGTTGCCGTCGGGGGCTTCCTTGTTGCCGTCCGTAATCATCGCCAGATCGCCCTGAATCGGCACGTCATCGCTCGCAGTGACTTCCTTTTTCAGGGAAACAACCGCCGTGCCTTTGGGCGCCTTGATGACCGGTTTTGGAGCATTCGGATTGTAGGGCTCCAGATTCTTAAGGCGCAATTCCGGCGGGGTACCGTCAAACATGGGTAACGGCAGCTTGATGTCCAGCTCCATCTGGTTAGAATTGCCTGCGTTTGAGACGCTGACCGCTCCCCCGGGCTTTGCTGCCTCCTTCTTCACCTCCTCGGCGGCGCGGAGGCTCAACAACGCTATTCCGCTGATGAGCATCATCGCCGCAAGCAACTTGCTGATACTTACATTTCCGAAAAGCATGGTTTTCCGCCTCCTTGAAAAGTGTGGGCGCAACCCTCTCCGCCCTTCTGAAGTGTATTAGACAAGCGTGCGAGTGTTAAGTTCGCGCAAAATAAATTATTATTATATACCTAATAATCTAATAACTTTAGACCGGCTGAAATATTCATGAATTAGAAAAAAAACACTCGAAATAAATTAAACAAAAAGAGGACAGCATCGCTATGCCGTCCTCTTTTTGCATGATCAGATGTACGGGAAAATGATCGAGAAGACTTAACCCGGCAGAGCCTGAACCATATAGGTAAAATTTTCAGAATGGTGGGCGACTTTCAATTGTCGAGCAAACGCGCATAAATACAGGCAGAATCATTGAGGGCAGAATCATTATGATTCTGCCCTCAATGATTCTGCCTGTCAATCGCTGCAAAACTAACCTTAACGCGGCAGGGGCGGAACCACACAGCCAATAATTTCCAAAAGATGGATGGTTTTCACATGTTGAGCAAGCACGCATAAATAAAGGATGGAATCGTTTTCTCAGAAATTTTCGTGACCGAGTTGGGATCATGTTTTTTTGTAAGGAACTAACGCATTTCGTTAATGCTCTTCCCATTTCTCATTGATGAGATACTTGGCAGCCACCGATGCAAGGGAACAGGACGCGCCAGCCGCTCCCTGATGAAGCGCGCGCAAGGCCTCCAAGTCGGATTTCCAAACCAGATCGCCGGGGGCCAGCAGGCAATTGCTGCCAGGCGTATGCTTCATGGAGAGCACGCCGTCCTTGACATAATAATGCTCCTCGCTCGCTTCGGTGATATAAGGGCGCATGAAGGGCGGAATATCGTTCGGCTTGAACCAGAGTTTGATTTCCCGTTCGGCCTCCGCATCCGTGGCTGAGGCATGGATGAGATTATCCATGCGCTCGCCGATGACGGCGCCCGTCGCGTCTTTGAGAGGAACGACCGTGCCCAGCGCGCGAATGCATCCCGGCTTTTGCTCGCGGGCGACGTGCGGATTCGTGGGGCCGCAAAGGTCGCGTATTTTCAGCGTCGCGCCGGGGCCTTGATATACGAACGCAACGACTCTGCGCTTCCAGGGGTCGTTGGGATAATGAATGCGTCCGGTGATGTATTCGATGAGCGAGGGGTAAAAAATCTTTCCCACGTGTTCGGCATAGTGCTCTTCCGCAAGCATCTTGCTCACGTGAACGATCTTGGCCGCGGCAAATCGCAAACCCGTATGCGTTTCCGAAAGCAGCGAGAGCACATAACCCGTCAATGAGTTCTTCAGCGCGTCTGGCTTGATCAACACGAGTGTTTGTTCGAGTTCTTCCGTGTTCATGAAAACTTCTCCTCCCCTATCCTGAGCGATTCGGTTTGCGGTTTGTGTGTCAGCGCCGAGAATCTGACCGAGGGGGCGCTGCGGAGGCAAGGGCATTATTGGGGTAATCCTGGGACAATAAAAGCCGCTCATTGGCGTTGGGTTGCATACGGCGTCAAACTAGATTTCGACCGTATTGAGCCAGCCTGCGGATGCAGGCGCAAAGCGCAGGAAAAATTCGGATGCGACGGTATATCCAATGCGCAATTGCTGCACAGCGCCGGCGCCTCAAGCCGCGCATTTTTTTCACACCGTCTCTTCGTGGCGGAATCGAAAAATATTCGCAAAAGAGATAATCCGCGCGGCCATTCTTTGATTATATTGAGATCTCGCAAACGCCCGCATGAAATCAACGCTGGCCTCTTTCTTGCTGCTATGGTGGTTAATCTGCTCAGACAGATGCGCAAAATCCCAGGAAAGGAAGACTACTAAAATGATTGGACGTATCGCTCAAGGCTCATTGTTGGTTGTGGCATTGTTGTTCGCCGGCGCCTGCTCCTCGGCTCATAAACATGCCAGAGAGACCGGATGCCCCTGCTGTTTTGCGAGAGAAGATGGACGCGGCCCGATGATATTGGGAGAACACGCCCGTCCGGAAATGCGGGAAGGACGCGAAGGAGGGCGTGCGCGCCTGGCGCCGGGACGGGGTGGAGAATTTATGCCTGGTCCGCAAGGACGCGCCGAACGCGGAGGCGGCATGCGCAATGATCGCATGGCCGGCCCGCGCGATGGCGGCCAAGGCCCCATCCGTGACGGGATTGCGCAGCCTCCCAATATGCCACCGGATCGGCCCGAATTAGGCCGCGAAGGCCGCGGGGGCGTTGGAATGCCGGGACGCGGTGGATTCGAAGGCCCGGGGCGTGGCGGATTCGAAGGCCCAGGGCGTGGCGGAATCGAAGGCCCGGGACGCGGCGGAATCGAAGGCCCGGGACGCGGCGGAATCGAAGGCCCGGGACGCGGCGGAATCGAAGGTCCTGGACGTGGCGGAATCGAAGGCCCGGGACGCGGTCCGATAGCGCGCGATGCGCGCCCGGTCCCTCCGCGTGCCGATCTTCCAGCTGCGCCGCGTGACAAGGCCCCTCAAGAGCAGGCGCCGCGCGATAATCCAAGCGGCAAATGAAACCTGCCGCATGATCGTCGCAGCGTTAGCGGAACCGATTGCATCGCGAGAGAAAAAAAGTGAAATGCAAAATGCAGATTGAGCCGGGCTCATCTCCAGAACGCAGCCGCAAGCGACAAGCTGCAGGGAGATGGGCCCGGTTCATTTATATCAAAGGCAGATGCTCGCCAATGAGACCAAGCGGACTTTGGGATGCTCCGTTACGGATATGGACACTAACCGGGATTTGCATAAAATGGCTTTTTGAAATGCCCCGGTGCGCTAACAGGGAGGCCTGGAATTTGCAAAAAGCCTGGGATTCGTGGTTTTCTAATGGTGGAGCAGGCGGGGATCGAACCCGCGGCCTCAGGCTTGCAAAGCCTGCGCTCTCCCAGCTGAGCTACTGCCCCATCCAATGAAACAGGACGGAATTGCGGAATTGTCCCGCGAGAATTGTCCCGCGAGCGAGGCGAAACACTATGGTACCCAGAGCCCGAATGTCAATGGCATAGTTCCGAGTTCTGAGTTCCGAGTTCATAGTTCCGCGTTCATAGTTCCACGTTTGTAGTTCCACGTTTGTAGTTCCACGTTTGTAGTTCCACCTTTAGGTGGCGCTCGTAGTTCCGCCTTCAGGCGGCGCATATGTCTTATCGCCCAAATTTCACCAAGCGCGTTCTGCCTCCTGCACTCTTTGCAGTGGAAACTCAGGCAGGATTATCGCCACAATTCAATCGAACAACTTAATGGAGCGCAGGCTTTGCTTTTAATTTTTCCATGATCCCATCTCAGGAGGCAAACCCATGCGCGCGATGATATTGGAAAGGCTGCGCGAGCCGCTGCGCCTCATCGAACGCCCCATTCCCGTTCCCGGGCGCCTCCAAATTCTTATCCGCGTGCGCTCGTGCGGCGTTTGCCGGACGGATTTGCATGTGGTGGATGGAGAACTACCCGATCCGCGTTTGCCCTTGATTCCCGGACATCAGATCGTGGGAGAAGTAGCAGGCTTCTGTGAGAATGAAGCCACCGGGAAAGCCGCTGGGAAAGCCGCCGAGAAAACCGCCGGGAAAGCCGCCGGGAAAGCCGCCGGGAAAGCCGCTGGAGAAGGCTCAGGCGCCGGCATGGAAAATTTTCGCATCGGGGACCGCGTCGGCGTTCCCTGGCTCGGAGGCTGTTGCGGGCAATGCGACTACTGCCGCGAAGGACGCGAGAATCTTTGCGATGCTGCGCGCTATACCGGCTATCATAAGGACGGCGGCTTCGCCGAATACTGTGTCGCCAACGCTGATTTCTGTTTCCCGATTCCGGAGGGCTATCCCGATCTCGAAGCCGCGCCGCTGTTGTGCGCGGGGCTGATCGGCTATCGCGCGTTGCGCATGGCGGGCGAAGGCAGGCGGCTGGGGTTCTATGGTTTCGGAGCGGCGGCGCATATCCTCATTCAGGTCGCCCGCCATCAGGGCCGCGAGGTTTACGCCTTCAGCCGCGCGGACGACGCGCAAGGCCAGGCTTTTGCGCGCGAGTTGGGCGCGGCGTGGTCGGGCGCTTCCGACGAAACGCCTCCCCAGCCGCTCGACGCCGCCATCATCTTCGCGCCCGTCGGCGCGCTGGTCCCCACGGCGCTGCGCGCCACGCGCAAAGGCGGCATCGTCGTCTGCGCCGGCATCCACAGCAGCGACATCCCGTCCTTCCCCTACTCCATCCTCTGGGGCGAGCGCCAAATCCGCTCCGTGGCAAACCTGACCCGCCAGGATGGCCGCGAATTCCTCGCCCTCGCGCCGCAAATCCCCATCCATACCCACGTCCATCCCTATCCCCTGGAGCGGGCAAACGAAGCGCTCAGCGATCTGCGCGAAGGCCGCCTGACTGGAGCGGCGGTGATTGTTGTGGCTTGAAGTTTCCTGGATATTCACGGCATATCCATTGTTATCACATACAACGATTGACAGCGAAAATTGAGCAGAATCGGCTGAAATCGGCTGGCAAGAAACTCGGAACAACGCCCAATATTTCGATGGCTTCACCCAACATCGTAAAAATAACCCTGAAAAAGCCACTTGCGCCTGTATTTTCGGCTATGTCACAATTTCATCGGAGGAATGTGGATATGTCATCAATCATGCGAGCCAATAAAGTCTGCGCCATCAGCGCATCTCTCTGTTGGATTTCCCTGTTAGGTAGTTATGCCGACGATAGCAAACCAGGCGCCCGTTCCTTTTCCCGCCCCCCTGCAAAGAATCAATACAGTTATCCCGTTGAGGGTGCCAACGGAGAAAAAATCATCTGCTCCGCTGAGCAAATCGCCGGGCAAAGGCGCATGCCTTTGAGTGACCGCGCTGCAACGCATGGTGAAATGATGTCACCGGGGTTATCCGCCTTGAGTCGCTTGCCACTCGGCGTTTCCCAGATGCAGACCATTGCCGCTTATCCATTCTTTAGCGCATGCATGGGCATGAGCGGCATCATCGCAGTGGACAATGGAAGGCCGGAGATCATCATGGGGCACTCTAGAAGCATGTATGACATGAACGATTACTGGTGCGCATTCACTTTTGATGCCCTCAGCGGCGATTACCAAGCCATCTTTGTCAGCCCTCTTTATGCCGCGAATATTCTATGCCTGGGCGTCGGCAATGTCACCGGAGATTCACAACGCGAGATTGTGGTCTGTTTGACCGATGGCAAAATTTTTATTTACAGCCTTAAAACCAAAAACTTGCTGTCCTCATTCCAAGCGCTCGCTTCTCCCGTGGCGTTCGCCATCGCAGATTTGGACGGAGATGGAACGGATGAAATCATCCTCAGCAAGGCGGCTCGGATTCAAGTCTATCGCGATGGCGTTCTGCAATGGTCTCTGAGCGGGCCTGGAGGAAGTCTCGCCGTCGGACAGATGGATGATGATGCCTCGCTGGAAATCGCCACCGACAATGGGAAGGTGGTAAATGTGGCTTCGCGCACGGTTCAATGGAACTATTCATCTGGTTTTGGATCATTAATGAAGTGCGCTGACATTGACAAGGACGGCAAAGATGAAATAGTCGCCGCCAGCGGGAAACAAGTTAGCGCTTACGATGTTGACACAAAAACCGTCAAATGGACCATCACATCAGCTAACAAGAACGTTGATGCGATTTGCCTTGCCGACGTTGACAACGATTCGGTCTATGACATCATCATTGGCGATGAGGAATATGGCTATATTTCCGCCCGAGACACCATAGCGACAGAGACGGTCAAATGGTCCATCCAAAACCCCAAATACGGCGTAACTGATATTGCGGTTT
>JAPLSP010000658.1 GCA_026398575.1 Candidatus Sumerlaeota bacterium
AGGTGGTCAATATCGTCCACCTCGTCGCGCTCGGCGTGCAGTTCGATCAGATGGCGCACGACCGCCTCGATGTCGAACAAATCGAGCAACCGCGATTCCGTGGCGTTTTCGTGACGGAAGCGGATGTTGATCTTGTAGCGTCCCACCAACCCGAGGTCGTAGCGCTTTTCGTTGAAGAAGGTGTCTTCGATCAGGCGCTTGCCGCTGCTGACAGAGACGGGATTGCCCGGCCGCAGGCGCTTGAAAATTTCCACCACCGCCTCGTCAAAGCACTTCGTCTTGTCTTTTTCGATGGTCGCCAGCAGGACGTTGGTCTCTTCGTTTTCGATCTGCAACACCCAAATCTTGTTGATCTTGGCCTGTGCGCAGCGGCGCAGGAAAGTCGTCGTGACGCGTTCGAAGGTCTCGCCCAGGATTTCACCGGTTTTCTTGTCAATGACGTCTTTGGCCAAAATGCGGCCCAGAATCCCGCTGTAAGACTCGGCCACCGTCAACTGGACGGCGTCAATCCCGGCGTTTTTCAGGGTGTTGATGACCTTCGTGGTCACCTTGCCGCCTTTTTCCGCCAGGCGCTTGCCCAGCTTCTCGTCGAAGACGTCCTCGATGAATTCCTCGCCCGTGTACTTGTCCAGATCCTTGACGGCGGTTTTGCCGAGGGAAAAGTCATCGAGTTTGATTTCCTCGAAGTCGAAGAATTTCTCGGCGATCGCCTCGTCGGTCTCCAGGCCGAAAGCGCGCAGGAAGATCGTGGCCGGGATTTTTCGCTTGCGGTCAATGATGACGTGCATGACGTTGTAGATGTCCACCTCGAACTCGACCCAGGCGCCGCGGTATGGGATCACCCGCGCCGAGTAGGTGTTTTTGCCGTTCTGATGGACCGCCGAGGAAAACGAAATGCCGGGCGAACGATGCAGCTGGCTGACGACGACGCGCTCGGCGCCGTTGATGATGAACGTCCCCTGATCGGTCATCAGGGGAATGTCGCCCATGTAGGATTCCTGTTCCTTGATGTCGCGAATTTCGGCGTGTCCGGTATCCGGATCCACTTCGCGCACGATCAGCTGGAGTTTGACCTTGAGCGGGGCGGCGTACGTCATGCCGCGCTGGAGGCATTCGCGCACGTCGTATTTCGGCGTGCCGAGCGAATACTCGACGAACTCGAGCGTCGTCGGATTGCCCGCCGTCTGAATCGGATAGATCGAGCAAAAAGCCTCTTGCAGGCCTTTTTGCCTGTCGCGCTGGTCCGGCGGGGTCTCCGCCTGCAGAAACTCCCGGTACGAATGCATCTGCGTTTCCAAGAGATATGGCATCGCCATCACCTCCTGGATCAGGGAGAAGGTGTGCCGCGGGCTCTTGATTTTTTGCTGGATGACAATGCTCATTGCTGACTCCTGGCTGCTATATTGGAAAAAGGAATCAATTTCTTTTGAGATAAAAAGTTTGTAGAACGCATGATGATCGGATTAAACGCCAATTTCCGCCGGGCGGCGCCATGCCGCCCGGCGTTTTGCTTTCCGGAACCGTGCAACGAAATTATGATAGCTCAACCTTCGCGCCAACTGCTTCGAGTTGCTTCTTCATCGCCTCGGCGTCGGCCTTCGGCACTTCTTCTTTTACGACTTTCGGCGCGCCTTCAACCAAGTCTTTGGCTTCCTTCAGCCCAAGGCTCGTGATCGCGCGGATTTCCTTGATGACTTTGATCTTCTCAGGACCGGCGTCCTTCAGCGTTACGGTGAACGAGTCCTTCTCTTCCGCCACGGGCGCCGCCGCAGGCCCCGCCGCAGCAGGGCCGGCCATGGCCACCGGAGCGGCCGCCGAAACTTCATACTTCGTCTCAATCGCTTTGACCAGTTCATTGATCTCGAGAATGGTCAACGTGCCAATGCGATCCACGATTTCTTGAATGGTGATATCCGCCATTTTCTATTTGCTCCTTGTCTCAATCTAGTTTGGGTTTGGGGTGAGAGGTTTTCTGCCTCGATCATCTCCCGTTTTTCGCGCGGCGCCTTTAGGCCGCTTTTTCCTTCTTTTCCGCGACGGCCTTCAACGCATAAGCCACTTTGCTGACCGTGGCCTTCAGGCTGATGGCGAGTCGGGTCACCGGGCTCTTCAGATCGCCCAACAACCGTCCAAGCATTTGTCCGCGGCTTGGCAGCAGCGCCAGCATCGCGACGCCGGCGGCATCCAGGAGCACTTTCTCAAAGATACCGCACCGAACCAGCATTTTCGCGTTCGTCTTGGCGTATTCCGTCAGTATCTTCGGCCCCGCTACCGGGTCCTTCATGCTGAAGACGAAGGCGGACGGACCTTTGAGATGCGCTTCGGGCGCCGGCAGTCCGGCCTCCTTCAGCGCGATCTTGGCCAGCCGGTTCTTGACGACCCGAATCACGACGCCCTGCGCCCGCATTTTGACGCGCAGATCCGTCATCTCGGCCACCGACATACCGCGGTAGCCGGTCACGACGATGGATTTGGCCTGGGTCATTTGCTCCCTGGCCTTGGCGACGAGATCAATTTTTACCTTGGATGGCATTCGCTGTATTCACCTCCTTCCCCTTTCCGTGGGGTTCAAAGACGCTCTTTACCTGCGGGAGGGGAAGGGATTCTTTCTTCGCTCACCCGCGATCTTGACCGGAGGCGCCGCCTCAAAAACCTGACGCCGTTATCCTCGCTTCTTCGGAGGGCCGGTTGTCCTGGACCGCTCACTTTCGTATCGAGTTTGAATTACCTCGCTAATACTTGTTGATCGTAAACTCCGGCCGATCCTTTTTCACAAACACCAGATCCATTTGCCAGAAGGAGCCGTCTCGCGGCCGATGCAGCGGATCAGCCAAATCACGCCCTGTTTTATCACGCGCTTGACGTTCAATGAGAGCCTCTCCTCTTGCGAATCCTCGGAATCGCAAGGCAAAAGCCATCTTTCTCAACGGCTGAATCATACGACATAGGCGATTCGAAGGCCCGGACTCATGGTGGAAGCGACCGACACGTTTTTCATATAGTGTCCCTTGGCGGAGGCCGGTTTGGCCTTGGCGATTGCTTCGAGCACCATATTGAGATTATCGGCGATTTGCTGCGCCGAGAAACTGATCTTGCCGATGACCATATGAATGACCGCATTGCGGTCTAAGCGATATTCCACACGTCCGCTCTTGATTTCCTTGATCGCCGCAGCCACGTCGTTCGTGACGGTTCCGGCCTTGGGACTCGGCATCAGGTTGCGCGGGCCCAGGACCTTGCCCAGTTTTCCGACTTCCTTCATCATATCGGGCGTGGCGATGCAGGCGTCAAAATCCAAAAAGCCGCCTTTGATTTTTTCCGCCAAATCCGCCCCGCCGACGATGTCGGCGCCCGCCTTGCGCGCGTCTTCCGCGCGCTCGTCAGCGGTGAATACCGCCACGCGTTTGGTCTTGCCCGTGCCATGTGGCAGAACGACGGTGCCGCGGACCTGCTGATCCGCGTTACGAGGGTCCACGCCCAGGTGCACGTGCAATTCGATGCTCGCGTCGAACTTGGCGTACGATATTTCCTTCAGCAATCCGGCCGCCTCTTCCACCGTGTATTCCTTATCCGGCGATACCTTGACGGCTACTTCCCGGTACTTCTTTCCATGCGTTGCCATTGCTTCCTCCTTGTGGTTTTGGCGGCCTGGCGCGTTGGCCAAGGCCTCCCACGGACTAACACGGACCAACACGGACCAACACGGACTGAGTTTGGTCTTCTCCGCGTCTCCCCTCTTCGCGTCTAGCCTTCCACCGTGATTCCCATGCTGCGCGCGGTGCCGGCGATCATGCGCACGGCGCCGTCCATATCTTTGGAATTCAGATTCTGCGCTTTGATCTTGGCGATTTTTTCCATCTGCGCTCGCGTGATTTTGGCGATCTTTGTTTTGTTCGGTTCGCCCGAACCTTTCTCGATCCCGAGTTCCTTGAGAATCAGAACCGAGGCTGGCGGGGATTTAAGCTCAAAGGTGAATGACCGGTCCCCATAGACGGTGATAATCGCGGGAATGGTCATGCCCGGCTGATCTTTGGTCTTGGCGTTGAACTGTTTGCAAAATTCCATGATGTTAACGCCATGTTGGCCCAGAGCGGGTCCCACCGGCGGCGCCGGCGTCGCCTGCCCGCCCGGACATTGCACTTTGACTTTCGCGATGACCTTCTTTGCCATGTTCCAGCTCCTATATTCGCAGTTCCGAGTTCACTGTTCCGAGTTCCGAGTTCCGAGTTCAGAGTTCACCGTTCGCTGTTCACATATTTGAAATTTCAAATCTCTTTGATTAGATTTTGTCCACCTGCAAAACATCCAATTCCACCGCGGTCTGCCGCCCAAAAATGGAAACCATGACGGACAATTTGCCGCGCTGAGGGTCAATTTCACTGACTTGCCCGTTGAAGCCAACGAGCGGTCCTTCGATGATCTTGACCTGTTCGCCTTTGGCGAACTGGATTTCGGTTTTCGGCTTTTCCTGGCGATGCGAGGTTTGAGCCAGCAAGCGCTCGACTTCCTCATCCTCCATCGCAATGGGCTTGGTTCCGTCATCCACAAAGCCCGCGACGCCGGGCAGCGAAGTAATCATCTCAACCACGTGCTCGCTTGGCCGCATCTGAATCAACACATAGCCCGGCATCAGATTGCGCTGGGCTTGCGCTTTCTTGCCGTCCTTGATTTCAATGACCTCATGCGTCGGGATCAGCAGGCGCGCGACATGTTGACTCAGGCCGTCAATCTCGAGGCGATACTGGATATTCTTGAGCACCTTTTGCTCGAAGCCGGAATAGACATGGATCGCGTACCATCGCGCCGAAGGCGGAATCGAAACCGCTGCGGCGGCCGCGCTCGCAGGGGCAGGCGCCGCCGGCTGCGCCGCGGCGTCGCTGCCGGAGGCCGAAGCTGCCGGGCTTGAAACTGCGGCGTTCTCCTGCGCCGGGAGACTCTGCGTTTCATTCACAATCGCGCTCCCCGCGCCCGTCTCCGAAACTGCCGCGGGGGAGGCATTTTTGCGTTCATCATTCGTCATTTCTATTGTCAACCTTGTCCCGAGGCTTCGAGGATGATTTTGAGGAAGAAGGCATATACTGCGTCAATGCCCCAAAGCATGATTGAGAGCGCTACGACGGCCACCAGCACGGAAATGGTTGAAGCTGCCACCATCTGCCGATTCGGCCAACTGACCTTCTGCATCTCAACTTTCACTTCTTTGAGAAACTTCTCGGTCTTCTCCGGCCATTGACGAATACTCATGATCCGACAGGTTCCTTTGTTTTTTTGGCAGGCGTGGAGGGACTTGAACCCCCAACCACCGGTTTTGGAGACCGGTGCTCTACCAATTGAGCCACACGCCTTTGATGCTTGATTGTTTTGGAGATAAATAGCCCAAAAATCAACGCCCCGCGCTCCCGTGCAACAAGAGCGGCTTAGTTTTAAGCCCTAAATGGAGGGGTGCAGTCAAGGGATTTTTTTTAGTGGACAAAGTTTTTTATATCATGCATAAAAGAAATGGAGGCGATGAACATGCACAATTTCAGCGAGTACGTTCTTGTTTTTGTCGGTTTGCTCGCGATTGTGGACCCGATCGGCAATACGCCGGTTTTCCTGAGCGCCATGGCGGGCCGTCCAAAAGAGGACTATTATTCGACGGCGAAGGCAGCCGCAATCACGGTTATTGTAACGTTGCTCGTCGCAGCCTGGCTGGGCGAATCCATTTTTCATTTCTTTGGCATCGGGATCAATTCCTTTCGCGTCGCCAGCGGCATTTTGCTGCTCATGATGGCTGTTTCCATGATGTCCGCACAAAAATCGCCGGTCCGGCAAAGCCCCGATGAAATGGATGCGCTTCACGACAAGAAGACGCTGGGCATCATTCCGCTCGGCATTCCTTTGCTCTCGGGACCGGGGGCGATTTCACTGGTTATCGCCGCCACGCATCAAGACAGCAGTTTTCTGGGCCGTGTGGCGTTGAGCCTCATCGTTGTCTTGGTGGCTTCGATCTGCTGGGCGGTGATGACTTTTTCCGCGCCCATCGGGCGGCTGCTGGGCAAGACGGGCATCAACATATTCACGCGGCTGCTCGGATTGATCCTGGCCTCGCTGGCCGTTGAATTCATCGCCAAAGGCGCGCTGGCGTTGTTCCCGGGATGGGCGGGAATCGCGGTGAAATAGCGGAGGCCGGGATATTTCCCAGATAGTTGGAAAACTATTTTTCTGCCCTTTTCCCTTGAACTCTTAGGCGTCATGGTTGACTATCTCACCAATCAATTGATTGATCTGCGCAGTAATTTTTGTTTGATGGCTCATTGAAGATTTCTGGCAATTCGCCTCGAAGAGCGATTATTGGGGCGAGTTGATCGAAGGGGAGGTATATGAATTGACACCGCCAGGCATTGAACATGGGCGAATCAACAGCCAGCTAAATTATGAGCTGAGAAAATTCGCCAAAAAAAATAAACTGGGCGAAGTTTTATGCGATTGTGGTTTTGTTTTATTCCAAAAACCTGACACGGTTCGCGCGCCCGATATCGCGTTCATCCGCGCGGATAGATGGGCCGAAGCTCAATCAAAGAAATTCTCAGATGTCCCGCCCGATCTGGCCGTCGAAATTGTTTCACCGTGGGATACGCATACGAGCCTTGTATCCAAGGCGCGCATGTTTCTCAAAGCGGGCGTCGAGGAAGTTTGGATTGTGGATTCCGATACGAAGACGGTTGAGATTCTTCGCGCGCCGCATGAAATCCGGCTGCTGGGCGAAGAGGAAATCATCGAAACGCCGCTGTTGCCTGGATTGAAATTGCCGGTCAGAGAAATTTTCGAGTAAGCCATCCGCCACAGTTCTTCTTCTATTTTTTATAGAGCCTCACCGCGCGCAGGTTCATGATCCAGTCTCCGGCTCTCTTCGTGGGCTTCACTGAAATCGTCACGGCGCCGGCTTTTTCGATCTTCACTGTCCCAAGATTGATCTCCTCAAAGCCCGCCCAATCGCCGGTGTCTTTGACGACGCCGGATACTTTCTGGTCGCCGACAAAAACGTCGTATTCGCTGCCGGCAAATCCATTCATGGATTGCAGCGCGCAGACGGCATAGGCGCCCGGCGCCTTGATCTCCGCCTGCCAGATGACCCAGGCCGATTCTTCCTTCCAGGAGCCAATGCAATCGCGATCCGCGGCGTCTTCATAGACCGCGCCATCGCCGTTGATCTTGGCGTTTTTGGCCAGAACTTCAACGGCAGGCGCGCCTTGCGGCAGCGCCGCAGAGGCTTGCGAGGAGGAGGCGCCGCCAGCCTTCGGGCGGTCCGACGCATCTGACCCGTCCGACGCGTCTGACTTGTCCGACCTACCCGATGCCCCTTTCGCGACCGCCGCCCCCGGTTTGCCCATGATCTGCATTTCGGTGATGGACCACCAGTTGACGTTGTTCGAATCCGTCGTCTCGATCCGCACATAGCGCCCGCTCTTGGCCGCCGGGATCAGGATATCCGTGATCGTCTTGGTTCCCTTGCCCGTGGCCACCGGCGCGCCCCAATTGCCCGGATCGTTGCTGACGAAAACCTTGTATCCGCGCGGATAGTCGTTGGGCGCGATTCCGGCGTCGAGCGTGATCTGCATCACCGTCGCCTCGGCGCCCAAATCCACCTGGAACCACTGTCCGGGCGCCTGCATCTTGCCCATGCCCCAGCGGCTGTTCGCGTTGCCGTCAATCGCAGCCGTCGCCGGACCGTCGCCGGCGCTGCTGGAGGCCGTGACTTTCCATTTTTTGCGGTCCAACTCGCCGCCGGCCATTTCCTTATAAATCTTCGTCAGGCGCGCCATCTTGTCATCGCTGAAGGAAGGTCCGGAAAGCATCAGCTCGTGGATGGACCAGAACCAGCTCTCGGATTTTCCCAGCTGCGCGATCTTGACATAGCGCCCGCGCCGGGAGGGCGAGAGCGCGATCTCCATCACGCCCGCCTGACCATCGCCCTTGGCCACGGGCTCGCCCATCTTCTTGTCATCGTTGGAAACATAAACCTCATACTTGACCGGGAAATCGCTGGCCGATCCTTTGGCGTCCAGCGTTAGGCCGGTGATCTCTTTCTCCGCCCCGATATCCGCCATGAACCACTGCCCCGGCGCCTGCGGCGAGCCGGAGTCCCATCGCGTTGCCAGATCGCCGTCTATCGCGTTGATGGCTTTGTCTTCATTCGCCGATGCCGTCAACTTCCATCCGCCTCGAGGTCCTTTGCCTTTGAAGTTTTCCTTGAAGATGCGAAGGAACGCGCTCTTGGCGTCCGCACCGGCGTCCGGATCGCCGAAATTCTTTTCGAGGAATGCGAGCGTTGCGACGTCGGCCTTGTTGCTCACCGCGTCTATCACGGCCTTTTTGTCTTCGGCGCGCTGGGCGGTCTTCATGCCGGCGTCGAGCATTTTTTCTTTTTCATCCGCCGTCCGCTCCCCCATCCCGATCATGCCAATATAAGCGCGCAATGAAAGAATGCGATGCTTTTGATCCTTCGCGTTTTGCGCCAGGTCCAACAGCGCGCCCGCGGGCGCGGGATCGGGCCAATCGCACAGCGACCGGACGGCGCCGTCCACCACGTCGGGATTCGCGTCTTTCAGCGCAGCGACGACAACTTCGAGCGATTTGGCGCCGCCCAACGGCCCCAGGACTTGCAGCAACACCGCCTTGGCAGCAGCCGGAGCTGCCGCAACCGCCGCCAGGACTTTGTCCGCGCGCTTCGTTTCATCCTTGATGCGCTTGCACGCGGCGACCAACGCCTTTCCCAAGGCCTTGCGGTCTTTGTCTTCCTGGGTCTTCAGCGTCAGGCTCACCATCTCGCCGATTTCATTCTCGCCCGCCAAAACGCCCAGCGCCTTGATCGCCTCATCGCGAACGCCGCCATCGGCGTCCGCCGCTGTTTTCAGCAGAGCCGCGGCCGCAACCGTGGCGCCGCGCCCCGAAAGCGACTTGATCAGCGCGATGCGCATCCTGGCGTCGCCCGCTTCCATCTGTTTGACGATGGCCTCATCCACGCCGGCGCCTTTGACGCGATCCAGACTCGCCGCGGCGGCCTTGCCTTCGTCGTTGTCGCTCTTCATCCGCTCTGCCAGAACGGGAATGCACTGCGCGCCGCCCAAGGCTGCAAGCGCCTGGATCGCCGCCATGCGCACGCCTGCGTCCTGGCTCTTGACACATTCCACGACGGCCGGCTCGGCGGATTTATCCGTCTTGTTTTCGGCGGCGGCGGCCATTGCGCGACCGGCCAAACCGTTGATCAGAACAATCTGGCTGGCGGGAGGCAGCGACGGCAGCGCATCGGCCAGCGCCTTGGAAGTTTTTTCTCCGCCGGGAATTTCACGGATGAACTTGCCGGCGGCCGCCTGCAATTTCAGATCGCTTTCCTTCATCAGCGCGATCACCGTTGGCACGGCTTTTTCCTTATCGGATAGGACCATGCCGCGATAGGCCGCGATGCGCACGGGCGTTGGATTGCCCGCAGCGGTGAGGTCGCGATAGATGGCCGACGCCTCGGTATCCTTGCCTTCCTTCAAAAGCGAATCGGCGCATTCCATCAGGGCGTCGGCCTTGGCCGTCTTGAGCGCATCGGAAGCAGCCGCGCCCGAAAGCGCCTTGGCGGCCTCCGCGCCGCCAATCCGCCCCAGCGCCTTGATCGCCGCCAGGGCCATCGCGGCATCGTCGCCCGCGGCCAGCTTGCCCAAATCGGCCACGCATTCGCGATCACGCCGCACAGCGAGCGAACTGATGACGCCCTCTTTGACGGCGCCGGACGTCTTGCCCAGCGCGTCGCGCAGGGCCTTGCCCGCCGCCGCCGATGACTGGCTTGACTCAGGCTCGCGCATTCCCTCCAACGCGTGGCGCGCGATGTCCGTCTGTTTTTCATCCGTCAGCATGCCGGCCAAAACGGGAACCGATTGCGCCGAGCCGATCAGGCGCAGGATGCGGCAGGCATAGTCCTTGCCGGCATACGTCGCTTTTGGATTTTGAAGGACTTTGATGAGATTCGCCTCGGCTTCCTTCAGTTCCGCGGGCGAGGCGCCGCGCAGTCTTTCCTCGAGCGCGGCAACGGCGGCGCGGCTCTGGTCGAAATCCCACGTAAGCAGCGTCTCATAGGGGTCCGCGCCCGCCGAAGTGGTGAGCGCGGGCTTGGGCTTGGGGCTGAGTTTGGAGCTGGGGGTAGGATCGGCTTTCAGATCGCCCAACGCCCATTGGATACCGTCGAGATAATGCTGCACGACGCCTTTATTCCAGAATACTTCGGCGTTGTGTCCCAGTCCGCAATAAAAGACGCGTCCGCCGTTCCATTCCTTGATCCAGGAAATGGCGAAGTCCTTGTCCGCGCGATGAAAGCCCTTCTGATCAACCTTGAGGTTTTCTTCGTTGTCCATGTCCAGGCTGAGCAGCACGCGATGCGTATCGCGCGAATAAGGGCCTTTGACCTGATAGATTTCATCCTTGATCATGAACCCTTTGCCGCCGAAGCCTTTGTTGAGCTGGTGATCGGGTTCGTCAATCTTGATGGCCCATGTGCCTCCCCCACCCCAGGGATGGCCGTCGAACTGGCCGCCGACCATCTCGACCGCTTCGGGCCATGTCGGGAAATTATCGGATGCGCCATGCACGCCGATGAAACCCTTGCCGCTTTTGATGAAGTCAAACAATGCCTTGCGCTGATCGGGATTGGAGAACTTCAGTCCCGTCGTGTTGTTGAAGAGAACCGCGTCGAATTCCTTCAGCTTCTCCGCGTCCATCATCGCCATGTCATCGGAGACGACCGTCGTGAAGGCGCCGGTTTTTTGCCCCATGATCTCGAAGGCTTTGTTTCCGGCCGAGATGCCGTCCTGGTGGAAGAAGCCCTCGCACCGCCAGAAGATCAATATCTTGCGCGGTTTGGCGGGCGGCGCCGTGGGCTTATCCGGAACAGCCTCGGTGATTTTTTGGATTTCGCTGCCGCTGAGGACGCGCATTTTATTTTGCGCCGCTCCCCAGGGGGCCAACAACGCCAATGCCATCACGGCCAGCGCCACGCAAATGGCGTTTGCTTTGGTAAGACGCATTTCCGTTTCTCCTTTTTTCCGATCGCGCTTTGCAAGGGGGTAGAGGTCCTATAGGCCATATAGGGCCTATAGGACCCATAATTTCCTGAAGAGCCAACGGCCCCAGATACCGAGCTATTGTTTGCTCAACGCCGCCTTGGGCTTGGAGGCCAGCTTGGCGCTGGGCGTCACATCGGCCTTCATGTCGCCAATAACCCATTGGATGGCGTCCAAGTATTGCTGCAAGACGCCTTTGTTCCAGAAGATTTCCGCGTTATGTCCGAGCGAACCATAGAACACGCGACCACCACCGCAGGTCTTCATGTAGGAGATCGCGTAGTCCATGTCTTGGCGTTTGAGTTTGGTTTTGTCAATCTTGTTCATGGTAACGGGATTATCCATGTCGAGACTTGAAAGAACGCGGTGCGTGTCGCGCGAATACGGAGTCTTGAGCTGATAGATTTCATCCTTGACCTCGAAGCCCTTGCCCGCGAACGCCTTGGCCAGCGGATGATCCGGCTCGTCAATCTTGACCCCGACGGTGCTGCCACCGCCCCACGGATGGCCGTCAAAGAGCCCGCCCATCATTTCCGCGCCTTCGGGCCACTTGGTAAAATTATCCACCGCCGCGTGAATTCCAAAGACGCCCTTGCCGCCCTTGACAAATTCCAACAGGCCCTTTTTTTGGCTGTCGCTGGGATTCAGCTGGGTTGTGTTGTTGAGGACAACCGCATCGAAGTCCTTGAGTTTGTCCGCCTCGAGCATTGTGATGTCGTCCGTGATGACCGTCGAATATGCGCCGGTCTTCTGCCCCATCATTTCGATGGCTTTGTTTCCGGCCGAGATTCCGTCTTTGTGGAAGAACCCGTCGCACTTCCAAAAAACCAAAATCTTGCGGGATTTGGCAGGTTGGGCGGTGGCCTTCTCGGGCATCGCCGCCGTCATTTTTTGGATTTCGTCCGGCTTCATCTCGCGCTGCTCTTTCTTTTCCGGCGCTTTCGGCGCCGCCGCCGGCTTGGGTTGTTGCGCGCCGGCCAGGCTGATCGCCAGGAACATGCCCGCCGCCAGCGTCATACATACCGCGATGTTTCGGATGCTTCTCATTGCCCTTCTCCTTTAGTATTTGTTGATAAACCCTTTCCGGGCTATTGCTTCCATCACCAACTCACAGCTTTGCTGTCCTTGTTGTCCTTGCGGTCCTTGCTGTCCTTAATCCGCCCAACCGAAAACTGAAAACCGAAAACCGAAAACTGAAAACTGAAAACCCTATAGCACCCACGGCTTCCGATAAGGCTTGCACAACAGCGCGCTGGCGCCGGCGTCGCCGATGATCTCCTGCTTGACCGGATCCCATTTGATCTTGCGTCCCGTCAGCATTGCGATTTCGCCCAACAGCCCGACGCTGATCGAGCGACAGGCCGTCTCCACCGGCGTGATCGTGAGCTGGCGGCTGCGCACGCAATCAAGAAAATTCTGGGAGTGGTCGGGGCTGTTATAGAGCCGGATATCGCCAGCGCCGATCTCGCTCGCTTTGAGCCAGTTCTTGTTCGACGCGTCTATTCTTCCGCGATCCACATACACCCAGGCGCCGTTTTCTCCATACCACTTTGTTCCCATGAATCCAATCGTTGAATCATTGGCAACGGTCATTTCCAAGCCGTTGGGATATTGGCCGTTCTGATAGACACAGGTGAACTTGTACTTGCTCGGGACATTGTAAAGCCCATCTTTGGGATAGTCGCCTTTGCCTTCGATCGTATTCGGACCGGTATTGTCGAAGTTCAGGCCCCAATGCGCGATGTCAATATGATGTCCCGCCCAGTCGGTCAGTTGCCCGCCCGAATAGTCCATGATCCAGCGCCAGTGGAAGTGAATGCCGCCCTGGGAGAATTCACAATAAGGCCGCCATGGCGCGGGCCCGAGCCACATCTCCCAATTCAGTTCCGGTGGAACGGGTTTCGTCGGCGCAACGCCGCGCGCGCCGCCCGTGGGCAGGCCGACTTCGACTTTTTGGATTTTTCCAATGCGCCCATTGCGCACGAGCTCGCAGCCATGGCGGAAATTGCTTACCGAGCGCTGCCAGGAACCGGTCTGCCAAACCCGGCCATAGCGCTGCACGGCGTCCACAATGGCCCCGGCTTCGCGGATCGAGCGCGCCAGCGGTTTTTCGCCGTAGATATCCAGTCCCGCCTTGGCGCAAGCCACCGCCGCAAGCGCATGCCAGTGGTCGGGCACGGCGATCATGACGGCGTCGAGGCCGCCTTTCGCGAGCATGTCGCGAAAATCCTCGTACATCTGGCAATCGGCGTTTTTATTCTGATTGTCAATTTTTTTCTTCGTGTCCTCGCGGTGCTTGCGGTCCACGTCGCACACGGCGAGGAACTGGACGCCTTGTTTGCCCTTCAGGCTGTCAATATCCCCATTGCCCATGCCGCCGCAGCCGATCGCGCCCATGAGGATGCGGTTGCTGGGCGCCGTCGCGCCATCCGCGCCGAGAGCCGACGATGGAACGATCGCGGGGAACGCCAGCGCAGCTCCGGCAGCGGCGCCCATGCCTTTCAGGAAATCCCGGCGACGGATTGATTTGGTTTGCCTCATTGATTTTGACTCCTTTTGATGGATCGTTTTGGGGGGAACACGGACGGGCACGGACGGACACGGACTAACACAGACTGGCACGGACGGGCACGGACTGGTGGGAAGCGCTTCTCATTTGGCGTTTTTGGCGGGTGGTTTGGCGCCGGCGTCCAGCTTGGAAAAAACCTGCTGCGCGTGTTTCATGCGCGGATCGCCGCCGTTTTTCTTTTTGAAGGCGTCCGTGAAAATACGCTTGTAGGCGTTCTGAGCATCGGCGCCGGCGTCCGGATCATCGAAGCGTTTTTCGAGAAATTCGAGCGTGGTCAGGTCCTTCGTATCGGCGGCCGCCGCGATCACGGTCTTCTTGTCCTCGGCGCTCTGAGCCGCCGCAAACGCCTTCTCCATCAGCGACAGCCGCTTATCCTGCGGAAATTCCTCCCGGGCGCCCAGCGCGACGAGCGCGCGCAATGCCAGGATGCGATGCGTCTTGTCTTTCGCGTTCTTCGCCACGTCCGCCAGCAGGTCGGCGGCGGCGGGATCGGTAGCGTCGCACAGAGAGCGGACTGCGGCGTCAACCATGGCGGCATCCGAATCCTGCATCGCGTCTTTGAGGGCTGACAGCGCCTTGGCCCCGCCGACGGGACCCAGCACGCGCATCAGGCTGGCGCGCGCGGCGCCGGCGCCGGACATGGCGGCCAGGACTTTATCCACACGCTGGCTTTCATCCTTGACGCGCCTGCAAGCTGTGATGAGCGCCTTCTCCAGACCCCGGCGTTCCTTGTCTTGTTGCGCTTTTTTCACCAGCCCGATCAGAGGCTCGATGTCGTTCTCAGAGGCAAGGGTCGCCAGCGTTTTGAGCGCCTCGTCGCGGACCTTGGCGTCCGAATCGCCCGCCGCTTTGATGAGCGAAGCAGAAACGCCCTTGGCGCCGCGGTTGCCCAGCGCCACCATGAGGCCTGTCCGAATTTCGGGCGCGCCGGCGGCTTCAACGCGCTTGGCCATCGCCGCTTCCACGCCGTCGCCTTTCAGGCGTTCGAGCGTCTCTTGCGCGGCCTTGGCCGCATCGCCGCCAGCCGCAAGCGCCTCGGCCACCGCGTCAACGCTCGAGGCGTCGCCTAACGGAATCAGCGCCTGGAGCGCAGCGATCTTCACTGCAGGATCGGCGCTCTTGACCATCTGCGTCACAGCGGGTTGAGCAGTCTTGTCGCCGCGCTGCGCCAAGGCGGAGATCACTACGGTTTGAGCGGTCGGAGCGAGCGACGGCAGTTCCGAAACAATGGCTTTGACCGTCTCGGCGCCTTCCGGCGCGTCACTGATGAATTTGCCGCCGGCTTGCTGCAACTTCAAATCCTTGTTCTTGAGAAGCATGACGATGGTCTGCGCCGCTTTGTCTTTTTCGGAGAGGATCAGGCCGCGATAGGCTGCAATCCGGTTCTGCGTTGGGTTGCCCTCGGCGGAAATTTCGCGATAAACCGCCGCCGCTTCGCCTGCCTTGCCGTCCGCCAGCATCGCATCGGCGACGAGGAGCATATTGTCGAGCTTCTGCGCTTTCATCGCGTCGGGAACCTGCGCCGCCGTCAGGGCTTTGGCCGCGTCCGTGCCTCCGATGCGCCCCAGGGCGGAGAGCGCCGCGTTGGCCACATCGGGATTCTTGCTTCCCACCAGTTTCGCAATCTCGCTGACGGCTTCCTTGTCACGCCGGAAAGAAAGCGTGCTGATGACCCCGGGCTTGAGCTTATCGCTTACCGTCGGCAGTGCTTTGCGCAACGCCTCGCCCGCGGCCGGCGAAGGATTTCCCTGCAACGCAAAGCGCGCCATGTGCGAAAGCTTCTCGTCGCTCAGCAACGCCGCCAGCGCCGGCACGCATTTCTCCGTGCCGATCAGCCGCAGCAGACGGCAGCAATAATCTTTCCCCGCCGCCGTGGCGCCGGGATTCTGGAGGATTTGAATCAGCTTGCCTTCGGTCTCTTTCATCTTCTCAGGCGGCGCGCCCCGCAGGCTATCTTCCAAAGCCGCCATGGCCGTGCGGCTCTGATCGTACTCATACTTTTGAATGGCGGCGAAGACGTCATCCGACTGCTGCGCCTGCGCGGAGTATGCAGTCAGCATCGCCATCGCAATCGCTCCCAGAAAAGCGCACGCAACATTGTGTTTCGTATTCATTTATGGATTCTCCTTTTATAATATACCGCCAATCGCTATTGACTACTGACAGCCTTGGCCGAGAGCCGCCGCCAGGCTTCCATCGAACGCATCAAGTTGTCCTGCACGTTGCCGCCGATGCCATACCCCTGCAATCCTATCGGTCCCTGATAACCGAGGCGATGCAGCGTTTTCAGCGCTTCCTCCACACTGTATGTCCCGCGATCAAGCGTCTGGATCAGCGTTTTCCAATCTTTGCCGTCCTTGTCCGCGCCGTTGATCGTTACAACAAACAAATACGGCATCGCTTGCTTGAGTGTGGCTTCCAAATCTTTCCCGCCCGTCACGCGCAGCCAATGGCAAAGGTTGAAG
>JAPLSP010000162.1 GCA_026398575.1 Candidatus Sumerlaeota bacterium
GCCGGTTGCGCCTGCGCGCCACATTCCACGCAGACAAGCCATAGCGCCAGGGCAAAGGTTGCGATTGCGGCTGAATTCATCTTCTCACAATGGCTCGTTAAGCCATGAACAGAATGCGATGGGCGGGCCTGCTTTCGACGAGCACAAAGAACAACCGACAGGAAGTCCATTCTGATCAGCCACGCCGGGCGCAATGGTGAGTGCGTCGGCGGAGCCTGTCAACCGGAAAAACCGGCTCAAACTAAAAAGCGCCGCCTAAAATCCGCAGGGCCTCAGAAACCAGGCCGGATGAATGGCGACGAGGTAAATATACGCCATCGGAAGGGTAAAAAGCAGGCTGTCAATGATATCGAGCATCCCCCCATGACCCGTATAATCGCGACCGGAATCCTTCACCTTTGCATCGCGTTTGATGAGCGATTCCACCAGATCGCCGACGGGGGCAAAGACGCAGCATAGCAGGATCAGGATGAAAGTTTCCATCCACGAAAAAACTTCGCGCCCCGGTATCGGCGCCAGCCGCAAAAGGACGCCATAGGCAATCGCAGCGACAATGCCGCCGGCCAATCCCTCCATCGTCTTGTTGGGACTGATCTTCGGACACAGCTTCACGCGGCCAAAGCGCCGCCCGGCGAAATAGGCGCCCGAGTCGGACCACCAGGTGATGCCGATGAGAAAGATCAGGATGAAGCCGCCTTCCATGCGCGTGGGCGCATAGCGATAGAGCGCCATCGCCAAGCCAATCGGCATTCCCGCGTAAATCCCCCCGAAGAGCGTCATGCTGATGTTCGCCAGCGCATGTTCAGCCTGATTCCGCAACAGCATCACCGCGCCGGCGACCATCAGGCCGCCGATCACGGCGTCGGTGAGCAGATGCGCGTGAATGGCGGCGGCGTGGCTGGGCGCCAGCCAGGGGCTGAGACCCAGGACCAGAGCCAGCGGCGCCACAACCCACAGCTCCGGCTTGTAACCTGCGGAGTTGGCCAGCCGGCAGAATTCATACGCGCTCATCAGGACGACCGCTCCGATAACGATGGGAAGGATGAAAGACAGCGGCTGCCAGTAGATTCCGGCAAGGAATACAGGCGTGAAAATTACGAAGGAAATAATCCGGGTTGATGTCATTCAAACATTAGCCGTTGTTCTCAAGCTGAACCTCTCCCTTTGGGCGCTCCCAAGGAACTGAGAGGATAATGATATTATGAGCGCGGCGGCATAATCGCCGCGCGATCCATAGGAATCAAGTGAAAAACCGGCCTTTATCCGATCCCCATCTTCTGCATTTTATTGTAGAGGCTTTTGCGGCTCATTCCGATAAGGTCGGCGGTTTCTTCGCGCTTGCCGCCGGTCTTGGCCAGCGCCAGTTCGATGACGGCCCGTTCGATGCGGTCGGCGGCCATCGCCACTTTGGCCGCCAGCGGAATGCTGAAATCCGCCAGCAGATGCTCGTCAATTTCGACGGCGGGCTTGGGCGGCTCGGTTCCCATGATCAGCGCGGCGGCTTTTTGGAGCGAATCGGGCAGATCGTGCAACTGGATGATTTCGCCCGTCGCCATGACCATGGCGCGCTGGATGGCGTTTTCCATTTCGCGCAGATTTCCCGGCCATTCGTATTGCATGAAAACTTTCAGGACGTTCTCGTCCACGCCCGTGACGCGCTTGGCGAATTCCGTCCGGAAACGTTCGATGAAATGTCCCGTCAGCAGGGGGATATCTTCCAGCCGCACGCGCAAAGGCGGCAGGACGATGGGGACGACGTTCAGGCGGAAGAACAAATCGTTGCGGAAGCGGTTCTGTTCGACGGCTACTTCCAAGTCCTGATTGGTGGCGGCCAGGATGCGGATATCCACCTTGATCGGCTTGGTCCCCCCTACCCGCTCGATCTCGCGCTCCTGCAGGACGCGCAGCATCTTGGCTTGCAGCGCCAGCGGCATGTCGCCGATCTCATCGAGGAAAAACGTGCCTTTGTTCGCCAGTTCCATGCGTCCGGGCCGCGCGGCGATCGCGCCGGTGAAGGCGCCGCGCTCGTGGCCGAAGAGCTCGCTTTCGAGCAGCGACTCTGGGATCGCCGCACAGTTGAGGCTGACGAAGGGGTTTCCTCGCCGCGTCGAGCGCTCGTGAATCTCGCGCGCGACCAGTTCCTTGCCCGTGCCGCTTTCGCCGCGGATCAATACCGTCACGTCCTGGGGGGCGACGTTCTCGATCATCTGGTAAATCTGCCGCATCGGTTCGCACTGCCCGATCATCCTGCCATAAACGTGGCCGGTCACGAGCTGCGATTGCAGCCGACGGATTTCCTGTTCGAGCGACCGGCGTTCCAGCGCGCGCCGGATGACGATGCGGAACTCGTCGAGTTCGAAGGGCTTGGTAAAGAAATCGTATGCGCCCGAGCGGATCGCTTCGATACCAACCTGTCTGTCGCCATGCGCCGTGATCATGACGACGACGCTGTCAACCTTGTTGCGGCGCAACTCCTTGAGCACCTCGAGGCCGTCGCGCTTCGGCATTTTGATGTCCAGGATGATCAGGTCATACGACAGTGAATTGGCCTTTTCGCTCGCTTCCAAGCCGTTGACCGCCTCGTCAACCTGATAGCCTTCCTTCTTCATGATCTCGGTGATCGTGAAGCGAATGCCGTCGTCATCGTCGGCCACCAGAATCCGCGCGCCAATTCCTTCCGACATGTCTAGGCCTCCTTCCCGCTCTTTCCGCAGCCTTCGCATTACAGGTCAAAAATAGGAAGACATTTATTAGCGTTCATTAGCGTTCATTAGTGGTTTCTCATTTTCATTGAAATCGCTTCACGTGATACTGTGTTCAGAAAAAAAACTTCTTTCGAGCAACCACGAATAAACGCTAATCAACACTAATAAGAGCGTCTATGAACAGCGCATGAATTCCCGCTTGAGGCTAGAACTCCCCCTCTTCATCTTTGAAAAACTACTCCGCTGTATTCATGCCGCTATTGTTAGCAGCTGGGTAACCAACAGCGATTTGAAATCATCATACCCGCACGCGCAGCCGAACTTGCGTTCCGGCAGGGATTCGGATTGCCGCATCGAATCCGGCAATTCGGGCTCCATCCCAAGTACTTCGCGAATCACTTCGGGAAATTTTGCCGGATGGGCCGTTTCAAGGAACAAGGTCGCATATTGATCGCAGGCGCGCAATTTATCCAGCGCTTTATACCCCACGGCGCCATGCGGTTCGAGCATCAGGTGATGGCGCCGCCATGCGTCCGCAATCGCCGCGCGCGTCTCGGCGTCGCTGACCGAGACCGAAAGAATGTCGCGCCGGATCGCAGCCATGTCCGGCTCGGCATGAAGCCGGCCCGTCTCATCCATTGCGCCGCCATACAGCGCCACCAGCCGCGCCAGATTGCTGGGATGCCCGACGTTCATCGCATTCGAAAGGCAATTGCGCGAAGGGACGATGGGCTGGTAGCGCTCGGATTGCAGATAGACGGGGACTTCGTCATTCTCATTGACGGCGGCGATGAACTGCGCGATGGGCAGACCGCTGTGCTTTGCCAGGAGCCCTCCCATCAGGTTGCCGAAATTCCCGCTCGGCACGCAGACGCATAAAGGTTTGCCGTTGTTCGGGAGGATGCGGCTGGCGGCATAGGCATAGTAAACCGACTGCGGAATCAGGCGCCCGACGTTGATCGAATTGGCGCTGGTCAGGTTGTGGCGCGACAGGTCCGGATCCACAAACGCCTGCTTGACCAGCGCCTGGCAATCATCGAATTTGCCGGCGATGTCCACGGCGAAGACGTTGCCACCCAGCGTCGTCATCTGGCGGCGCTGGCGCGCGCTGACTTCGGCGCCGGGGAAAAGCACGATCACCCGGACGCTGTCCAACCCATGGAAAGCAGCGGCCACAGCGCCGCCCGTATCGCCGGACGTGGCCGTCAGAATCGTCACGCTCTGGCTGCGCTGCTTGAGGAAGTACTGCATGAGGCGGGCCATCATGCGCGCGGCGAAATCCTTGAAAGAGGCTGTGGGGCCGCGGTCAAGCCGCATGAGATATTGCCCGGAGGCGTAGTTTTCGATGGGGACTTCGTAGTTGTAGGCGTCGCGGCAGAGAGCGTGAAAAATATCGTCCGGCATCCGCCCCGCCACAAACGGCCGGACGATACGGAACGCGACATCGGAATACGGCAGCGAGGCAAACGCGCGCAAATCCTCATCCGAGATGCGCGGCAACGCGGCGCGGTCCGCCATATACAGGCCCTTGTCCGGCGCCAATCCCTGCATCAGCGCGTCGCAAAAATCAATCCCCGCCCGCCGCCGCTCGCGGTCATTGGTGCTATAAAACAAGATCGGATTGCTCGCCATATATGTCTGCATCTTTCCCATCTGAAATCTTTCGGGGTCTGAGAACCGACATGTATCAGCCATAGGCGCGAGCGCATCTGCAGCCAGGGCCTTTGCGCACATAAAACCTGCTGAAGCAGGTTATCAAATGTCCGAGCTCCAGAGTCCAGAGGACCGACTCCGAGCTCCAGAGTCCAGAGGACCGACATAGCATGCTTTACCTCAATGACGCTCGCCGATATGCGACGCCGGCGGAAGCATAGCATACAGCCCCCACCCAGAACGCCACGGAAATCCCGGCGCCCAGCGCAATGGCCGTCGCCAATACCGACGCGCACACCGACGTGGCGCCGTTGACGCCCCAAAGCCACGGCGTCAGTCCGGGGGCATTCGCCGCAGCCAGCCGCATTCCCAGCGGGAACATCATCCCCATCAAAATCCCCAACGGAAACAGAATGAGAACGGCGACCGCGATTCGCAGCCAGGTTTCCGCCGAATGCCACGCGCCGATGGCGTAAGGCGTGGCGGCGCCAAAAACGATCAGCGTCGCCAGCAAGATGAGAATCCAGAACAGCCCTTTATTCGGATTCTTGATCAGCGGCGTCAGATAACTGCCCAGCCCGCTGGAAAGCAGAAGCGTGAACAACACCACGGACAGACCGTACGTCGGATGCCCCAGGAAAATGATCAGCCGCTGCATCTGCGACAGTTCGATCATCATGAATCCCATTCCGATGAGCGCAAAGAACAACAGCAACGGCGTTCGGCAAGCCGGCGCGCCTGGAACCGGACAGCCCGCCCCCGCTTCGTTGTCCACGCCATCCACGTCGTCCACGTCGTCCACTCCGTCCATTCCGCCCACGCCGCCCACGCCGCGCGCCCCGGTCTTTGATTTCATCAGCAACGGACCGCCGATGCACAGGCCGGTCAGCACGATCACGATAAGAAGCAGCGTCCCAAGCAGTCCCACCGCTTTATAATTCGTCGCCATGATCACGCTTTGGTTTGGATCGAATCGCAGAATGTCCCGGAAACGCAGCATGTGAAAGAAGAACGGATTGTCGTCGGTGGGAGGCGCGATGTTGACGGGATATCGCGCGCAGACGGGAGCGATGTCTTTGCCGCTGGTCAGCGCGGCGAAGGTATCATTGAGCGAAGTCTTGGTCTTAGGTTCGAGGACAACGTCAAAGCCCATCGTGCGGCAGGTAGCCCACAGATTATTAATGTCGTCATCGCTGAAGGGCGACGGGCTGACCAGGATCGTCCCCAATCCGGTTCCGTCCGGGATATATTCATTCGCGGTCTTCATGATGCGCGCGACGAGGATATGCCGTCGCGGATCGGTCACGCCGCGCGCTTCGAGACTCGCCGCTGCCAGCCCCGTCAGCCGCAGCATGATCGCCGGATCGCTCTCGACGTACCAGTGCGTCACGGACAGGACGCCGCGCGGGGTGAGTTTTGTGAGGAATGTTTTCCACGCCTCGGTGGTGTAGAGGGAATTCTCCGTCAGCACAAACGCGCCCGCTGCCGTCGCGGCGAAAGTGTCAATCAGCGAAATCTGGATCAGGTCCTTTGGCTCTTTCATGCGCGCGATATAGCTGCGCGCTTCATCCACGATGAATCGCGTATCCGGGCGGCGATCCAGATGGCCCGTGTAGTCGCCGTAAATGCGATTGACCACGTCCATAACGGCGCCGTTGATCTCGACGGCCGTGACGAATTTCTGCCGGAAAGCCAGCGCCGCCAAAACGTCCCGCCCGCCGCCGGCGCCCACCACCAGAACATCAGACTCAGGCCGCAGGTGATGCGCCAGATTAGTGATATCGTATTTAAGGTGTTCTAGCCCTTTGAGATCGCCGTCGAATCCCGTCAACACGCTGGCAGCCGCGCCGTCGAAATTCAGACCCATCTGCCGCAGCGGACGGTCGGGCTGATACTTCGGCGTCAATCCCCAGCCGAACGGCTTATGGGAATTCGGATAGTCATAAACGGCGATGCGCGAGAAACAGTTCCATCGCGTATAGAGGACAGGGAATTCCACCGCGCCTTTGGCCCACGTGATCTTGAGCGAGTTGCGCAGCCCGTGCTGACTGTATGTCGAGCGGTAGGTGTTGACTGCCACAAACAAGACGATGAGCGCCGCGCACACAAGGGCCGACATCCGCGTCTTCTTCATTCCATCGCCCATCGCAAAAAGGAAACACCCAATCATGGCGAACAACGCGATCACGAAGACTGCCGTCAGGCCGTCGGTGATTTCGAGCGTATAGATCAGCGCCACGCATCCGACGGCGGCCCCCGCCAAATCCGCCGCATACAGCCGCCCGACGTGCGCAGGATATCGCGTCAGCGCCAGGCAGACGCAGATTCCGCTGAAAAAAAACGGCGTAGAGATGACCAGATAATTGAGCGCGATCGAGTACAACCCCATCAGGGATTTAGTGGGCATGAAGAGCAGCGTCAGGTGCGTCATGAGGGCGAAGATCATCGCGAGCGCGAACAGAAACGCGCTCAAGGCCATCAGGAATCGCGTGCGCGCCGGCGCAAAAAAAGACGGACATAGGTAAACCGCCAGCGCCCCGGCCGTCATGCCGAACATCGCAATCGAGATGGCCATGAAGGCGAAGTGATACCACGTCGTAACGCTGAAGATGCGCGTCAGCAGGATTTCAAACATCAGCGTGGCCAGCGTAACCATGAACAAGCCGGCATAGATCGGCCAGCCGAGGGGAGGGGGCGCGGAAGGAGTGGACGGGGTGGACGCGGTGGACGCGGTGGACGAAGTGGACCGGGTGGACGGCGCGCAAGGCTCTCCGTTCGGCGCTCCGTGTTCTGAGCTTTGGCTTTCTGTTTTCAAGTTTCCGGATTCCGCGATCAAGGCTAAATTTGCCGCAGCAATTGCGGGCGTGATTTTAGGCGGGATTTCGGGGAAGTCCAGCGGTTTCCCTATTTTTCCCACTTGAAATCGCCGCGTATGAATATAAAAATCCCTTATTGATTTAATGTACGGTGACGGCATCCCAGCGATTCTGACTCCCAAGGAGGCGGCGCCAGATGTCTCAGAAGAAGAATGAGATTGCAGTGGATTGCATCGCGATCAAACGCTTGGCCCAGATGGGAATATATGAGGAAATTAAAGATCTCAAGCCAGAGGAAGAGATACTGTATTTCCAGCAGAAAGCGGCTTCAGGGCATTTCGCCCAGCTGTGGAAAAACTTGTCTTCGCGAAAAGCCAAGTTGAATATGGCAGTGCGTAAGCACTCAGATTCGCACATACGATGAAGCAAACACCCCGCGAATACTTCTACGGGAAGAGAAGATTCAGAGTCAAAGCGCTAAGGCGCAATTCCTCGACACACCGACGCGCCCTCAGTTGCCTTGGAACCGGAAGATATCGCCGGCCGAAACCGTGCCATTAGTGGGATCATACTTCCAAGGCGTATAGCGACTCTGGTATTGCCAACATGTGGCATTGCCATAGTTCCCGATATAAGGATCTGTGTCCGTAGGGGTAATCCATGAATCCAGACAGTAGTTAGGACCATTGGAAACCACCACCCATTTCGCAAAGTGACCATAAGAAGCTGGGTGTTTACCTTCTTTGGAATCCCATCCTTCCTGCATTGCCTGGATATTAACGAACCCGGCTGTCTCGGCGGTGCCGCCATACTCCGTATTCGGCCTCCAAAACGGATCGCGGTAGTTCAGGCTGGTGATATAGGCCACCGGGGTAGTGAGCATGATAAAGTCTTCAATCCAGCCGCGTGAGATTTGCGTGTTAGCAGGATTCCTGCCGTATCCGAAGGGTGGCGCGTTATAATCAACGTAATAGGCCTCCACCGCGACGGCCATGGACCGCATATCCGCCATGACACGCGCGACCTTCGACCGGGTTTGGGCCTCCAGGAAGTTGGGGATCGCTATCAAGGCCAGGATGGCAATGATCGCGATTACGATCAACAGCTCAATCAGTGTGAATCCCCGATCTTCCTTCTTCAGGCATTGTGAGTTTGACATAGCATACACTCCTTGGGCGAATGGGATAGAAAAAAAATCTGAACAGATTCTCTCTTCGTAAGAAATGCGCAGGAATTCACCTTACGCAATTCTTATGTAAGCATTATGGCAGAATTCTCCCGGCAAGGCAAAGCAAAAACGCGGGCGGTTCAGTCATAACGATAGAGTTTAATTCGCAGGAGGCGCATCTTGCCGGGATTGGAATAGACGTCGCCGGGAAATGGCGGGATGCGCGCCACATTATTGGCGCCGGTTTCGTCGCCGTTGAGGATGCGGCCCGCGATCCATTTTCCGTTATTGAAATATCCCTCCTGCACCTGAAGGATGGCGCCATTGCGCGGACCGGGCTTGAGCGGCGAAAAATGAACGGAAAAACCAATGCCAGCCACCAGGTATTCATCCTCCGCGACGGCGATGATCAGGCCCATCGCGCGCCGGTTCTTTGATTCTTTCTCGTACCGAATCTCCGCGCGCCAATCGCCGACGTTGACCGTCCGGCCTTCCTCTTTTTCGCCGGGTTGCTGAAAGACGCCCGCCATTTTTCCCAAGCCCTGCGCCTGAGACATGATCGGAAGCAACGGTTGCATCAGGAAATAGGTCTCAACGAGCGAATTCTGGGGATCGAGGCTTTCGATTCCGAAAGGCGAAAAGCACAGGGCGTCATGCTCGGCATAAGCCCAAAACGCCCTGCCCGCTGCGTTCTCGTCGCGCGAAGCCTCGGGGATCATCAGCGGATTGCCCGAGCGGGTATAGCGCGCGCAGATGCCCTTGAAGTCCGGCAGATAAATATCCGGCGCGATGAAATCAAGTGCGGGAGCGGCGGCGCGCCAGACGTCCATCACGCGCGACACCGGCCCGCCGCAGGGATAAATGCCGGGCTTGCCGTCGCCTTCGAGCCATGCGTTGGCATACATGGGAAGCGGATAGGCGTCTTTGCCCGCCTGCGCGATCTTGCCGATATATCGCGCGTAGTGCCAGGCCATGAGAATTTCATCCGTCTCGATGCCTTCGCCAAAGACTTCGGCCCACGCGCCCGACTCCTTGAAGCCGCCCGCCGCCCAGCGGTCCTTGAAGCCGCCCGCCGCCCAGCGGTCCTTGAGCTCGGGCAGGAGCGCCTCTTTATG
>JAPLSP010000091.1 GCA_026398575.1 Candidatus Sumerlaeota bacterium
GTCATCGCCGCAAACCTCCTTTCATGAATGCTTCCTCAATATGCCCAGGGCGTATTCCGCACGCACATCAATATCAGCTGGCAGTATGCCGCAAAATTCCACCAGCTCTGGATGGCGAATCTGGTAACCACTATGAGACTGAACTTCCAGATCAACTATCGTTCCTTCTGGATACGGAAGCGGCTCATCGAGCACTATCATTCCGTTGTGTATCTGTCCGTGCGTTGTCATTGTCGAATTGCCTCCTTTCATGATCGCTTTAGGAGCTTTCCCGAAATGAACGTTTCTTCGATATCAACCTGGGATGGAATGATACCCAGATATTTCTTCACCTCTGGATCCCAGTTCTCCATAGCGGCATCAATGCGGATATCCACTTCAACCTTTTTCCCTTCAGGCAATGGAAGCGCCTCGTCGAGGATGATAGTTCCCTTCTGAATGTGTCCGTGCGTCTTCATTACTCAGCCGTCTCCTTGCCACTTCCTGCTATTCCATCGGATACTTCACACCCCATTGCGCGCGCAGGCGGTCCAGGGTCCGCATCATCGCGAGGCTTTCTTCGAGCGGGATGACCGGGCTTTCCTTCAGTCCTTCGCGCAGGCAGCGGCCGGCTTCTTCGGCCTCGAATTCGTATCCATTGACTTTGAAAGGAATCTCGACGGTTTCTTCGGGCTTGCCCGCCGCGTGCAGCGTCGCCTTCGTCGAGCGCCAAAACGGGCGGTGAATATGGATCATGCCGTCAATTCCCATGATCCAGGCTTCCTGGGGAGTTGTGGTCCGCACACCGCACGTCAGCGACGCCAGGCGCGCGCCTTTGCCGTAGTCCAAGATCATCGCCGCTTGTTCGTCTATTCCGGTCTGGCCGATTTCCGCCGCTCCCATGACGCGCTCGGGTTCGTCACCGAAGACCATCGAGGCCATCGCCACGACGTAAATGCCGACGTCGAGCAGGCCCGCCGGATCGAAGAGGCGGCCTTTGGGATCGAAGCCGCCGCGAAATCCGAAATCCGCGATCACCATGCGAGGGGTTCCGATGGCGCCCGCATGCAGCCATTCGCGCGCCTGGCAAACCACCGGCAGAAATCGCGTCCACATCGCTTCCATGAGAAAGAGATTGCGCGCGCGCGCGCAGGCGATCATCGCTTTGACTTCGGCTTCATTGATGGCAAAGGGTTTTTCGCACAAAACCGCCTTGCCGTTTTCGAGGCAGAGGACGGTATGTTCGCGATGCCCGCTATGTGGCGAAGCGACATAAATAATGTCCACGCCGGGATCCCTGACCAGTTCGCCATAAGATCCATAAGCCCGATCGGCGCCAAACTCTTTGGCGAAAGCTTGCGCCTTGGCTTGGTTGCGCGAACCGACGGCGACCAACTTGGCGTCAGGCAGCCCTTTGAGGCCTGCCGCGAATTTTTTGGCGATGTTTCCCGTGGCCAGAATGCCCCAGCGAATATCTGTCATGGCGCCTTTTGCCTTTCTTCTTTTTTTGAGCAACGCCCATGCCCGCGGCGCAACGCTGATAGCGGACGCAAGCATGTTTCAGACTTGAGGCTGCAATCAATCCATTTTCATCGCTTAAAAGCAGTGGCGGCTAATATGCGCTCAACATCCACGCCATTAGCCGCCACGAAAACCTTGTTTATTTCAACCTGCTTATTGAATCTATTTCCTTGCTTCAAAAGAACTCCGCTGAAGCGCTATTCGTTTCTTTCCTTCTCTCAACCTGGATCAAAATCAGATCAGGGACAGTATGCGCTGCGCAATTTCCTTTGGAGGCGTGCCGGCAGGGAAGACTTCCGCTGCGCCGGCGGCCTTCAAATCTTCAGCAGACGGACCGGAAAGCGCTGCATACGGCGCCGTTGGTTCGGCGACCATCGCTTGTTCGCCCGGAGCTTTGGCTGCTTTTTCCATTGCGGCAACCGCAATAATAGCGCCTGCATGATACGTTTTCATCTGCCGGATCATATCCGTTTCGCGAACGCCAGGCAGCGGCGTGCAGAGAATAATGACGTCAGGAGGCGTGGCGCCCATCGCCATCAACGCGCCCAGAGGGTTCTCCTGAACGTCCCATGACAGCAGCTTGTCACCGCTAACCTCCTTGAACGCCTCGTGCAAAAGCTCTAAGGCCGGATGTTGTGCGCCAACAACCAGGAAGCGTTTCTCAACCGCCTGTCGGAGTTCCTCAGGAATATAGGCGCCTTTGGATCTGAGAAAGGAAACCAAATCCGAAGGACGAACCCTGAAATGCCGGCCTGGCGTACGCACTGCTTTCAGCTCACCTTGCTTGATCCACCCGTGAACGGTAATCCGCGACATGCCGATGATCCGGGCAACTTCGACGGTGCCAAGGAATTTCTTTTGAAGTACCGTTTTCTCGTCGTAGATTTTAGGCATAAAACATGCTCACCTTTCTAAGTTTTTGAAGCTTGCGGAAAAAAGTGCAAGCATACGAACATGATTAAGAGATAAAGCCGCCATACTTTCGAAAAATACAGTTGCGGAAAGGCTTATTGCGCAGCGCATTTCTGGAAAATATGCCCTTCATTTTTCTAACGCAAGAGAAATATGCGCATATACATATTTTTTAACCATCCCATTAAGTCAATCTCATTCCCACGAATTCTATTTCCTCACACAGTCATTCCTCACACAGTCATTCCTACTGCTTATTATATATCATTTCCATTATATTTGTCAATTTTATTCGCTAACGAATATACATTAATGATTTCTAATCTGATTCTAAATCGCATTCAGAGCGTCACAAGCATTCAGGAAAGAGCCGGGCGCATGACAACCCTGTTCCTTTTTCTTATTTCATCCATGAAGCGTTTATTGATAAGTTTGATATTTCTGACCATTTGCGCTTCCTATAGCGTCTGCAAATCATTTAATCCGCCAAATAATAAATCCAGTGGATTTTTCGGACAGTCTGTAAATGCGGCTCCTGACTTTAATGGCGATCATATTGCGGATGTCATTATTGGTTCAGTTGGGGAGCCGGTTGAAGGACTTCCGAATTCAGGTCAGATATATCTCTTTGACGGTTATACCGCACATTTGGTTCGCAGGATTGTTTCTCCGCATCCGCAAGCGCGCGGCTATTTCGGCTGGTCCATAGTCGGGCTGACAGATATGAATGGCGATGGTTCCGGCGACGTTTTGGTTGGCGCTCATGGAGAGAATCCGGGAAACAGCCCTTTCATGGCGGGACGCGTCTATGTCTTCAGCGGCGCCACGGGCAATCTGCTGTTGGAAATGGCCTCGCCCAATGCCCAGTATTCGGGAAATTTTGGATGGTCCGTGGCGGCAGGGCCTGACGTGGACAACGACGGAATTGCGGAGATCATCGTCGGCGCCAAAAACGAAAACTCCTCGCTCGCGCCTGAAGGCAGCGGGCGAGCTTATGTTTTCAGCGGCGCCTCGGGCCGTCCGCTGCTGACCCTGAGCTCGCCGGCGCCCGCGATCAGCGGCGCGTTCGGGCATGCGGTGGCCGGACTGGATCGCGTGACCAGCGGCGGCCTCAATGCAATCGCCGTCGCGGCCATTGGGGAATCCACATCCACCCTCAGCGCGGCGGGGAAAGTTCATGTGTTTGAGGGGGCGCAGGGCGGCCTGCTCTTTACGCTCAGTTCTCCGGCCCCGGCCGCAAACGGCTGCTTTGGCCAGAGCCTTTGTTCGCTGGGGGATGTTGATGATGACGGCTTTGATGATCTGGCGGTCGGCGCGCCGGGCGAAGATTCCGGAAAAGTTTATGTTTTCAGCGGCGCCGACGGCAGCCTGCTTTATTCTCTGCAATCGCCGCATCCGCAGAGCGATGGACTCTTCGGCTGGTCGGTGGCGCAGGTCAAGGATATGACCGGCGACGGCGTCAATGACCTCATCGTTGGCGCCTGCGGCGAAGACACGACCGTCACTCTGAAGCATTCCGGGCGAATCTACCTTTTCGATGGCTCAAACGGCGCGCTGGTCCAGACTTATGTTTCGCCGCATCCGCAGGCGCAAGGCGCCTTGGGATACGCGGTGGCCGGCGCCGGCGACCTGGACAACGACATCTGGGGCGACGTCCTGGGCGGCGCGCCGGGCGAGGCGGTTACCTCCGGCGGCGCGCGTTGCGGTGTGGCGTATTCCTTCACGCGCGATCTGCCTCAAACCCGTCCCGAAATCCTGGTCGCGCCCGTCATCGATCAAACGTCTAGCGGGCTGGCGCGTTATGGCGATTCGGATTATGGGGCCGGGGTGTGTTTTGCCGTCGGCTATTATTATCGGACCGCGCAGGCGGCGGCCAGTCAGCGATGGACGCTCGCGGATCTTCAGGACCCGGGCAAGACGCGAAGCCCCTATTTCCTTCTTCAAAATGGAGGAGGGCGCTATTTCCACTTTGCCTTCGAATTGCTCGAAAGCGCCGGCGTTTGCTCGCTGGCGCAATTCACGACGCAATCGCAAACCACCACGGCAGCGCTCGCGCAGGCGGCTGAATTCAAGGCCCTCGATTATCGGCCGTTCTTTGTTCATCATGGCGGCGTCAACGGCCTGAAGCGGTTCATCGGCGTCTTCGACAACGACATTGCCGCGCTGAAGCGTCATCTGCGCGCGCGCGCCGATGGCTTCGTGATTGGCATTCCTGTTTTTGCGTCCTTCGAGGATTATCGCAGCGACGTTTATAATGTGACGGCCGGGCAGGAAACTTTGCGCGGCTTTCATGCGCTGTTTGTGATGGGCTATGACGACACGCGCCATGCCTTCCGAATCGCGAATTCCTGGGGAACCGACTGGGGTGAAAAAGGCCTCGGCTGGCTCGGCTATGACTTCGTCAGGAAATACGCGCTGGAAGCCTGGTGGATGAAGAGCGAACAGGGCTTCGCCCCCAATCAGCGCGTCGCTACCGTGGGCCGCCGTCAGTTCGCCAGTTCGCGCGATTACAGCATTATCTATACGACGCGAATCAAGGACGGCGGGATTATGTCCTGGGACGGCGATGGGCTCCAGATTATTGACGGCGCCATGGATGACACGCTGCTGATTCTGCGCAAGCCGGGCGTCACGATAGGAGAGACGATTCCCGCCATTGTTTCCGATGGTGGCTTCAGAGTTTGTTACACAGAAGCGCCGATCGGAGAACTGAACCTTGGCGGACCGCTGAAGCGCCTGACGGCCAGGAACTGCCACGTGGGACAGATTTACGCCGTGGACGCACGGGTGATCCGAATGAGCGCCCAGCCGAATTCGACGTGGCAGTGGCTATCGTATTATTTGGCGCAAAATCCATGCGACCACTACACTTCGAATCAGGCGTGGCTCAATCGTTATGCGACCACTTCGATCGAAGACAGCTTCATGCCTGACATCAGTGGCGAAACGCCCGTGGACTATTCCAACCGCCATCAGACACAAGTCTCCCTTGCCGGCGTGCGCTGCGGCGGAGTGACGTGCTACTGGCGCCTGGACTTGCGCCTGTCCAGCCGCCGGATTCAACGACCAGGCGTCCCGGTTTATTATGGATATGGCGGCGTGGCCGAAAAAGCGCAAATCGAACCCGACGCTGGCGCCGATCTTCAAATCCGGGTCGCTGGAGGGTCGGTGGATAGCGCCAGCATCGCCGCCGGCGCCATTCGCCGGATTGTAGCCTCTTCCATGCCGGTCGTCAGCGTTCTGACCGGCGCCAATAATAAAAAGAAACGCTTCAGCGGTTATTTCGCCGGCAACGTGCGCGCCGACAGCATATACAGCGCCGGGCGTCTCCGGAGCATCGAGGCGCGCGGCGGCGACTTGCAGTTTGTCTCCATCGTGTCAGACCGCGACATCGGTCCTTTATCGGCCATTTGCCGCAAATACTTCAACGCCCAGTCAGGCCGCTATGACTACGCGGGCGGATGGTTCGGCGACTGCAATGCGCCCACCTCATGCGCCGTCGAGGCGACGGGATATTTTTGGAGCGATCGCGTAGGGACGCCCAATATTGACGCGATCTATGGTTCCTTCGGCGTGGCCGCCGCCTTCAACGCCGCGGATGGCGCCGGTTTGGTGAAAAGCATCACGACGTTGCACAGCTGGCAAACCCCGTCCAAGGCCGCTCCACTCATCCTCGGCGAATCCTGGTCTAAAAAACGAATCCGCTTCTCTGGCGGAAACGCCTCCAACTTTGTCGAGCATTGATTAGCGTTTGACATTGTTCGTCCGCTGGCTATAGCTTCTTTTACAGTCAATTGCGAGCGAGGCTGGTGATCCCAGATATGCTCTGACTGTATGCATACGCGTGCCAAGGAGGCGGACATGAAAATACTGGAAGTGATCATCGGGATTCTGGCGCTGCTTGCAGGGCTCAGTCTGCTTGTTTTGCCGCTGTTGTCCGTGTTCATTCTAATGCTGACTAGGACCCAGATGGATCGTCAGTGGGAAGGCTGGTTTGCCGCAGGCGCCGTGTTTTGCTGGATTCCGGGAATCGTTGTTGTCGTTATCGGCCTGATCTGGACGCGTTCGGCAATCCGCAGAGTGATCGCGATGACTTCCCAGGAAAAGCCCGCGCCAATTTCGCAGTGACGCATCCCGGGACTTACACAGTCTGTATCCTGATGGTATCGGCCGGCGCTGGATAAAGGCCGCCGGCCAATCGTTTGCAATCATCCTCCTTTGCCCTGTTTCCATATCATTCGCCCAACCACCGAAGAATAAATCCAGCCGATATTTTTATTTGGTTTCGATGGAAAGCGTTTGTGGCGGGCGGTGAAATATGTAAAATTCAACCCGCTTCGCGCAAAATCAGCCTTGCGCGCGGAAGGTAGTTTATTTAAGGAACGCGCTCAATTCCCTCATGTTCTTGTTTGATTACATAAGTTATTTTCGACCTCACGTCTGGCGCATCGTGTTTGGGATTTTTTTCATGATGTGCGTTGGCTTCTTCAGCGCGGCGAACCTGATCGCGGCCAAGCCGGTGATCGAGATCATCATTGGCGAAATGACCTACGAGAAATACCAGGAATATTTGGCTAAAAAGCAGGCCAAGCCGGTCACGACACCCAAGACGGCGTTTGCGCAATGGTGGCGGGATCAGACGCAGCCGCTCAAGGACTGGCGCGACCGGCAGGTGGAAGGCTTTTATGAGTGGGCATCGAATTCGGCCAATCGCCTGCGCGCCCTGCTTTATGTCTCGATGGTGATTTTCAGTTTCACGCTCATCAAGTGCTTCAGCGAATACTGGTCCAAATATCTGCTGTCATTCACCCTGTTTACCGTGGGGTTGGGCATCAAGGAGAACTTGTTCGCGCACGTCATGGCGCAGGACGCCGCGTTCTTCCAAGGCAAGACGACCGGCTTCCTTGAATCGCGCATCAACAGCGACGTCAAAGTGCTCGAACGGCTTTTCGAGGCCCTGATTCGCGAGGCGATTCAGGAACCGATCACGATCACGGCGCTCCTGGGGGTTTTGTTCTATCTCAACTGGCAGCTGACGTTGATCGCCCTGGTCGTTTTGCCGATCGCGGGGCTGCCGCTGGCGCATTTCTCACGCCGTCTGCGCAAGATGACGCGCAAATCGCAAAGAGAAAATGACATGCTCTTTTCGCACGCCGAAGAGGCGCTGCGCAACTACCGCATCGTCAAAGTCTATCACTCCGAAGAATTCGAGGTCCGCCGCTTCAAGAAGCGGAACGCGAAACTGTTCTACTACTTCTTGAAGCAGCGCGTGGCTTCGTTCTCGCAGTCGCCGATCATGGAGACGATGGGGATGCTGGGCGCCATCGGCGTGCTGATGTACGGCGGCATGGCGGTCACGGGAACCAAGCCGCTGATGACGGGCAGCGATTTCATCATCTATCTCGTCTGCCTGACGCAGTTTTATACGCCCATCCGCAAGCTGGCCAAGATCAACACGCAGTGGCAGGGAGGCAAGGTTTCGGCCGAACGCATCCGGGAGATTTTTTCGCTCAAAAGCACGGTGACGGAAAATGAAAACGCGCTGCCGCTCGAACGCATCCAGCGCGGCATCCAGTTCGACCACGTCACGTTCTGTTATCATGAAACGCCCGTGCTCGATGACATCACCTTCGAGATTCCGCTGGGCAAAACGGTCGCGATCGTCGGGCGCAGCGGCGCGGGAAAAACCTCGCTCGTCAATCTGATACCGCGCCTCTACGACCCGAGCGAAGGCGCCGTCCTGGTGGATGGCCGCTCGGCGACGGACTGCCGGTTGCAGGATTTGCGGCGGTGCTTCGGGTTTGTCACGCAGGATACGATCCTCTTCAACGACACGGTCACGCGCAACATCGCTTACGCCGAGCGCGAAGCGATTGACATGCGGCGGGTCGAAGAGGCGGCGCGCCTGGCCCACGCGCATGAGTTCATCCTCGCTCTCGAAGGCGGCCTCGGCTATGAAACCGTGATCGGCCAGGCGGGCCAGCGCCTGTCGGGCGGCCAGCGCCAGCGGCTGGCGATCGCGCGCGCCATCTACCGCGATCCGCAAATCCTCATCTTCGATGAAGCGACGTCGGCCCTGGACGAGGAGTCCCAGCGCCACGTTCAGGAGGCGATTGACAATCTGCTGAAGCATCGCACGGCCATCATCATCGCGCACCGGCTCTCCACGATCCGCAACGCGGACATCATCATCGTCATGGACAAAGGCAAGATCATCGAAACCGGCAACCACGATGCATTAATGGCTCAGCAAGGCTTGTACTGGAGCTTATACAGCCAGGGAACCATTGAATGATTGCAGAGTAAAAGAACCTTTATGCTAAAGGGATAGCACGAATGCGAATATTCCAAAGCCTCTTCTCGCATGCTTGTATTCAGGCGTTTTTTTCCATTTGCCTTGCAATCTTATTTTTCGAAGCATCCGCAGCCCTCACTCCCGAAGACGATACGACTCTGACGCTATCTCTGGAGGCGCTTTCTGACGGCTGGATACAGCCGTCCGTTGACACAGCCAATGCCATCCTGAGCCGTTCTCAATATTCTGCGGAAGACTGGACGGCCTGGTTTGATAAATATTTCAATACCACAGATCATCCCTTTACTGACGATCTCATGAGTTATCTTGGTTATCCTGTATTCGGCTGGTTCGATGACACGGTGCATCTCAAACTCCAGATAGGCCTTGTGGGGGCAATCTGGACGAAGGCTACGGTAATTGTTGCTGCGAACAAGGACCAACTTGGAATGGTTTTGCTCCATGACTCTCGCATTCGGCAAAGCGCCTTCAACTCACACCTCTTTTTTGCGCGCGTCAGCCAATATGGCATTGTGGAGGTGGATACGCGAAATACGATCTATCAGCGTTATAAGGCTCATATCAGCGCCTATCCTCAGTTCTTCAGCGATGCGGCTACGATTGATGTTTATAACCAGCCTTTGATTGCCACTCTTCGCGCGCAGGTTTGGGCCAGTTTCGGAGATACTCTCCCCCTGACGGAATCCCGAAAGGCTGAAATCGCGCAGACGATCGCTTTGAACGGCAGGTCAGGAAAAAAGCGCGCGATCTGGGACAGGCATGGTGTCCTTGTAATAGATAACAACCAGCTCGATGACATTCAACTGGATACGAATGCCATGCTCTTGGATGCAATATCGCCCGGCCTGCGCAATCTTCGGTTCATGACGGTTCGCTATTTCCTTCAGCCGAATTATGAAGGCGCGCCTATTCTTCTCAAAGGTCAAACGGGAAATCTGATCAACTATTACTTCTGGCTAGGCGAAGACCGCGCATGGCTCAGCTTCGACGGCGCTCCCGGCAGCTGGATTGGCGTCAACAGCGGCCAGGCGGTAACGTGGGACGCATGGAATCACATCGCAGGAACCTATGACGGCTCAACGATGAGAATATTCCTGAATGGCGCGGAGACCGGAACGCTCGCCGCTGCGGGCGCGCCGGTCACAACTTCAAGAGAACCCTTGAGAATCGGCTTTATGCCAGATTTCAATTTCTGGATGCGAGGGACACTGGATGATGTAAAAATTTTCAGCCGGCCTCTTATGCCGCAGGAGATCGCAAGCGAGTATAATTTACAGCCGATTTCCACATCGAGCCTTGTATGTCACTGGAAGATGGACGAAAGCACTGGAACGCTCGTTGCCAACGCGTCGGGGCTGGGGCATCACGGCGTGAATACAGGCGCCGTTCCGGTTCCAGGACGAATCAACAATGGTTTGTTTTTCAATGGCTACAATTCCACAGTCGCCGTAGATGATCGTAATGACCTGCGCTTAGACGGTTCTTTGACGGTTGAAGCCTGGGTCTATATGGCCAATGAATGGCCGATAGTGTATTGCGGATCGTCTGGCATGGTCAATACCTTCGAGTGCAAGGTCGGCGCAGCGCTGGAGAATTCATTCCCTGATGATATCGCGCCACGCATCGTTGACATCTTTTGCATAGGCAACAACCATGAGTTCAACCATATAGTGGACGCATACACCGTCTGGCGCAATCCTGCCTTGAACGCGCGCGAAAAGCAGCTGATTGCACAAGCGGGCGCGGTTCCTTTGCAATACTTGCGCAGCATGTGCGTCAAATCCGATGGGACTTCGGTCTTCCCCGATGCGCCTCAAGAATTTTTCGCCAGCCTATCCAACGAATATTTCACAGATTCATGGCATACCTTGGACTTGGCGCTCGCGCGCTTCGCGCGCGAATATAAGGAGCCGATCAATCAATTCCTGTTCTTCGCGGACATTTACTCGCAGGGCGGAGGCGTGACGAAAGTCTATACGATTGATTCCGTCGGCCATATAACAACGAACAGCGCTCAGATCGGACGGGATGCGCAAGGGCGCATCAACCGTTTGACCCGCGGTTCCCGGACTTATCACTTTGCCCTTGACGATTCTGGAAATGTGACCAGCTGGACGCTGGCCGCAAATTCGCCAGCCTGGCGTCTATACTAGCAGGTGAATAGCTTGCTTGAGGTGGCTTGCTTTTGCATGAAAATTTGCCTATATTCGCGCAAGCGCGGTTGGGATGGCATTTCGGAGCCCTTGCAGCTAGGGAACCATAGACTGAAAATCGGCATCTAAAATATTCTTCAGCGAGGTTTGTTTCCATGAAACGCTTCTTCAATGTGGCCGGACCGTGCGTGCCGGGAGAGCATTATATGCTTCCCGCGCAGGCGCGTTGCGCCGATTTGATGCCGCTCGTTGAGCAAAAAGCCTATTTCTGTATCCATGCTCCGCGTCAGACGGGCAAGACGACGATGATACAGGATTTCGTCCGGACTTTGAACGCGAGCGGCAGGCACTATGCGCTTTATGCCACTCTCGAAACCGCGAACGTATGCGAGACGGTCGTCGAGGGCGCGCGGACGATCATGGGAATTCTTCGCATGATGATGAATGTCTATCATCCCGCGCTTCGAAATCTGAAATTCGGGCAAGACGCGGATTATTCCGATCCGGAGAACGTTGTGCTCAACGCGCTGACAGATGCGTGCGCGCGTTTGGATCGGCCACTGGTTATCATGTTCGACGAAGCGGACTCGCTCAAAGGCCCGGTGTTGATTTCCTTTTTGCGGCAGCTGCGCAGCGGGTACATCAATCGCGCCATGTCGCCCTTTGTTCATTCCATTGCCCTCGTCGGAATGCGAAATTTGCGTGACTACAAGGGAAAGATTCGCGACGATTCCGCAACGATGGGGAGCGCCAGCCCATTCAATATTGTCACTGAGGCGCTGACCATTCGCAACTTCATGCGCGAGGAGATTGCAGCCCTCTACGCTCAGCACGCTGAGGACACGGGACAGGTTTTTTCGGAGGACGTCGTTGACGAGGCATGGCGCCTCACCTGCGGACAGCCCTATCTTGTCAATGCCCTTGCGAAAGAGACGGTAGAGAAAATCCTCGGTCGTGATGTCACTCGCGCAATCAAGAAGGAACATATCGAGCAGGCTGCGCAAAACCTGATCATGAACCGCGTGACGCACATTGACAGCCTCATGGAGCGCCTCAGGGAGGAGCGTGTGCGCCGCATCATCGAGCCGGTCATCACCGGCGCCGATCGGGAAATTGACACGCTCGACAATGATTACCAATACGTTCTGGATTTGGGCCTTATCAAGCGCGAGCGCGGCGAGATCATGCCGGCCAATCCCATCTATGGCGAAGTCATCGTGCGCACGCTCAACAACAAAATCCAAAACGACTTGGAAGAAGGCAAGTATCCGTATCTGCCCCCGCGCTACATCGAGGGCGACCGGTTCGACATGAGCAAGTGCCTGAAGGACTTCCAGCAGTTCTGGCGCGAGCACAGCGCGATCTGGACCCAGATGCCGCGCTATCAGGAAGCCGCGCCGCACCTGATCCTGGCGGCTTTTTTGCAGAACTCGATCAACTCGCGCGGATCGCTGGACCGCGAATACGCCTCCGGGCGCGGACGGATGGACTTGTGCGTATGGTTTCTGAACAGGCCCTATCCCGTCGAGTTGAAAATCCGCCGGAGCGAATCCGATCTCGACAAGGGCATCGAACAGCTAAACCGCTACATGGATACCGTGGGAACGCGCGAAGGCTGGCTGCTCCTCTTCGATCAACGTCCTGAGATTTCATGGGAAGAGAAAATTTACTGGCGGACACGCGACCTTCCCGGCGACGCCGTTGTGCATTGCGCGGGATGCTGAAATATGAGCTATTGTTATTTCGAATGAAACAGCGATAATTTTATGCAAGGGAGCCTGTCAAATGGATCGCATGACTCGGTTGAAGATAAGCGGTTTCCGCCGTCTTCATAATCTCGATCTTGAAATCAAACCTTTGAATGTCCTGATTGGCGCAAACGGCGTGGGCAAGTCCTCATTGCTGGACGCGATCTCGCTGCTATCATCATGTGTGGAAGGGAAAATGAATGACCAAATTATTGCGATGGGCGGAATCTCGAACTTACTCACCAGCAACGGAACCGACACTCTGTCACTAGCTTTCAATGCCATTAGTGAAAGCGATAAAGAGAAAAAAAGCACTCCAATTGAATATAGCCTTCACCTTAAATCGCAGGATTCTTCTTATGTGATCTTTCAGGAAAATCTGGCTGATCGCAATGCAAAATGCTCGAGAAACAATGGCGTTCTTAACGTATCAAGTACTAGAACCAATCCACCAAAAAGATTCAGGGTTAATAATTCCGCATCATTATTATCTTCTAGGTATCCTGAAGGAGAGCTTGTTGCCATGCTGGATCGTGTGAGGATGCTGCTCTATCCCGTGGCACTATATCATACGCTGAACATTGATCCTCGCGCTCCCATTCGACTGCCGCAGCAAATTTCCCCCTCAACTTCACCCGGAAAAGATGGAGAAACCTTGCTTTCTTTTTTGTATAATCTTAGAGAATCCGATCCGGACCGCTATGAATTGCTGGAGGACACGTTGCATGCAGCTTATCCGGGTTTTGCCGGTTTGGGTTTCCCATCCGTCGCCGCCGGCATGGTTGCGATGACGTGGAAGGAAAAGAGCTTCTCAACACCATTCTATATCAATCAGCTCTCCGAGGGCACTCTTCGCTTTCTCTGGCTCGCGGCACTATTGGCCAGTCCTAACCTTGCTCCTATCACCATGATTGATGAGCCAGAAGTCAGTTTGCATCCAGAATTGCTAAGCTTGCTTGTGCATTTGCTTCGTGAGGCTTCTTCAGGAACGACATTATTCGTGGCCACGCATTCGGATAGTTTGGTTCGCTTCCTGAAACCCGAAGAAGTCATTGTAATGGATCTGCATGAGGACGGAATTGCCAGCGCGACACGGGCGGACACGTTCGATTTGGAGGAATGGCTCAAAGACTATTCGCTTGAAGAGATTTGGCATAAAGGGCTGATCGGAGGGCGCTCATGCGAATCGTGCTGATGATCGAAGGCCAAACCGAACAAGCCTTCATGTGGAGTCTTCGCGCCTTCCTCAAAACACGCATCTCCGGCGGTATGCCTAAATTGGATCCCAAGCCCTACCATTGCCGAATACCCAAGGGCGAAAAATTGCGTGAAGAGGTTAGACGTTTCTTAAAAGATCGCAAAAATCCAGCGGACGCAGTAATCGCCTTGACGGATGTCTATACCGGAACGCGGGAATTCAACAACGCCGCCGATGCGAAGAACAAGATGCGCGCGTGGGTAGGAAATGAGCCATCATTTTTCCCTCATGCCGCGCAATACGAATTCGAGGCATGGCTGTTGCCATTTTGGAAGGCGATGCAGCGGATGAGCGGAGGTAACACAGCCGTGCCGGGGCCGAAGCCAGAAAATGTGAATCATGAACGGCCGCCTTCTCATAGAATCGCTGACTTATTTCGACGGGGGAAGAAACGCGATTATTCAAAAGTAAGAGACGCCCCGAATATTCTGACGGCCGATAGAATCCTTGAAGCCGCGCAACAATGCAGCGAATTGAAGGCTTTGCTGAATACAATCTTAAGGCTCTGTAGAGGCGAACTGATACCCTGAATTCATGACTTTAATTTCACTAATAGCCTGAAAGCCAGGGAAGGCAGGGAATCCCATGAATAATCCAATCCTTGTCATCTTTGGCGCGTCGGGGGACTTGACGGCGCGCAAGATCATGCCGGCGCTGTATAATTTATGGCGTGGCGGGCATCTGCCTGAAAAATGGGCGATTGTAGGCGTGGCGCGGCGCGAAAAATGTGACGCCAAATTCCGGGCGGAGATGTTCGACGCCTGCGTGAAAAATTCAAGGCTGCAACCCGTCGAACGCAGTCAATTCGACATCTTCGCCGCGCGCGTTTTTTATCACGTTCTCGATATTGAAAACAAAGACGGCTATGGCGCGCTGCGCGAGCGGCTCGAACAAATCGAAACGGCGCAGGGCTTGGGCGGCGCGCGGATATACTATCTCGCAACGTTGCCCAGCCAGTTCGGACCCGCCGTGGAATTCCTCAGCGGCGCCGGCCTGATTCGTCCGCCGGACAATCCTGCCTTTACGCGCGTCGTCATCGAGAAGCCGTTCGGGATCAACCTCGCGAGCGCCCGGGCGCTCAACCGCCGCCTGCTATCGCTTCTGGATGAAAGCCAGATCTATCGGATTGACCACTACCTGGGCAAGGATACGGTGCAGAACATCCTGTCGTTCCGATTCGGCAACGCCATCTTCGAGCCGCTGTTCAACAGCCACTACGTGGATCACATCCAGATCACCGCGGCCGAAACACAGGGTATCGAAGCCGGGCGCGGCGCCTACTATGACCGCGCAGGCGTCATGCGGGACATGATACAGAATCATCTGATGCAGTTGCTGTCGTTCGTGGCGATGGAGCCGCCGGCCGCGTGGGGAGCGAAGGAAATCCGCGACGAGAAGGTCAAGGTGATCCGCGCGCTGACGCCGCGCAAGGTGGATAGTTATTTGGATACCTGGGCCGCGCGCGGACAATACGGACCCGGCCAGGCGGAAGGACAGAACGCCAAGGCGTATCGCGAGGAAGATCGCATATCGCCGCAATCGGCGACGCCGACGTATGTGGCTTTGCGCGTGGGGGTGGATAACTGGCGCTGGGCAGGCGTGCCGTTTCTCCTGCGTTCGGGCAAGCGCCTCGGGCAAAGGCTCACGCAGATCGCCGTCGTCTTCAAGTCCCCGCCGTTGCAGCTGTTCCGCACGATCGAATGCGAAGGCGACATTTGCCAGGTCATCAGCGCCCGGCCCAACGCGCTGATCTTCCGCATTCAGCCGGATGAGCGGATATCGCTGCGCCTTTCGGTCAAGCGGCCTGGCATGGCGCTGGACTTGCACCCGGTCGAGATGGACTTCAAATACAAGGAAGGCTTCAGCGTTGCGATGCCCGAGGCGTATGAGCATCTGCTGCTGGATGTGCTGAAGGGCGATTCAACGCTCTTCATGCGCGCGGATGAGATCGAAAGCGCGTGGGAATTTATCACGCCGATTCTGGACGCCTGGGAAGCGCAGCCGCCCCAGGATTTCCCCAACTACGCGGCGGGAACATGGGGCCCGGCCTCGGCCGACTGTCTGTTCCGCCAGCCGGGTCAGGCGTGGATGAACAAATGAGGTTCGCGGTTTTCGGTTTTCGGTTTTCAGTTCGCTTGGATTATGAGGGCGTAGCAATATAGTCAACGGCGAAAGCAGACCGAAAACTGAAAACTGAAAACCGAAAACTGAAAACCGAAAACCGAAAACCGAAAACCGAAAACCGAAAACCGAAAACCGAAAACTGAAAACTGAAAACCGAAAACCATGAACCATAAACAGACATCGCCTTTTGTTGACAGGGTTATCGAGCGGCTGGACCGGCTTGATCGCGAGCAGATCGAAAATCTCCTGCGCACGCTCGGCCGCGAGCGCGAATTTCTCGGGGATATTTTCGACCGTCTGACCGAAGGCGTTCTGGTTTGCGGCCCCAACTGGGAAATCCTGCGCGCCAATCAGGCCGCCGTGCGCCTGATGGGGCTTGAAAAACAACGGCGCCTGATCGGAGAGCGTTTGTTCGACCTGCCGTTGGACGATGGGCTGATGGGATTGCTCCGCAGTTACGTCCTCAAGCCATCCGGCGCCGATCGCCGCCAGGAAATCACGGCGCATAAGCCGGCCGAAGCGATCCTGTCGGTCTTCCTGATCGGCGGATCGGCGCGCGAACCGTCGGGCGCCCTCAAGGTCGTGATCCTCGAGGACGTGACCGAAACGCGCATCGAGCAATTGCGCCGGCAGCAGGCCGAAAAGATCGCTTCGCTGGCGACGCTGACGGCGGGCGTGGCGCATGACATCAAGAATCCACTCAATTCCCTGAAGATTCATGCGCAGCTGCTCAACCGTATCGTTCGCGAACCGGACCTGGACGATTCGGCGCGCGAACGTATCCGGCGCTCGCTCGGCATCATCCTCGAGGAGATCAACCGCCTTGGCGGCGTGGTCGAGCAGTTCCTTGCCGCGGCGCGCCCGACGCAACCCGAACTGCGCGCGCAGCGTATGGATCCCGTCATCGAGCGGCTGGCCGATCTCATCCGCCCTGAAATGGATCAGAAAAAAATCGAACTGGTCCTGGATCTGGATTCGGAGCTTGTCGAAATCCAGATGGACGCCTCACAGATGATCCAGGCGCTCATGAACGTCGTGCGCAATGCGATCGAGGCGATCGAAGTCAGGCGCGTGGACTATCCCCAATCCGAAAGCCGGATCGAAATCCGCACGCGCAGCGACAAAAACAATGCCTGGATTCTGATCAGCGACACCGGCTGCGGCATCGCGCAGACGGACCTGAAGCGGATCGCCGAGCCGTATTATACGACCAAGTTTTCGGGAACGGGACTGGGGCTGATGGTCGTTTATCGCGTGGCTCGGGAGCACGGCGGGACGCTGCACATCCAAAGCGAGCTCAACGCGGGCACGACGATTACGATCCAGCTGCCCCTCAAACGGCGCCTGCCCCGGTCGCTGACGCTGGACAGCGCGACGGCGCAGAATGGCTCTAAGAGCGGAGCTCCGGCCACAGAGCATAACACGGCGCCGTAATCAGGCGCGTTTCCTTTTTCGATCTTCTAATACATTTAAAAATCTCAATAGCCTTATGGCGGTTGGTCGCACAGCCGCGCGATTTATCAAATTCTTTCATTGAATCGCCACAGCAAGCCGGATTAAAATGACTTAGTATTTTGCGGCTGTTGCAGGGATATTAGCTATCAAAGGAGGAAGGAATGACTAACGGCAAAATTCTCGTCCGAGCACAGTGGCTGGCGCTGGTTGCCGCGTTTCTGGGGTGGATGTTCGACGGATTCGAGATGGGTATGTTTCCGATTATCTCGCGTCCGGCGCTCCAAACGGTCATCTCGATCAAAGACCCGGAAGTCTTAGATTATTTCGCTGCGCAAGCGCCGGAGTTCAGCAAGCAATGGGCTGGCGCCAAGCACAAAATTGCGAAGGTATTGCAGAGCGATGACGCCATCGTCAAAAAGATCCTTGCAAGCCCTGAATACAAGGAAAAATATGAAAAAAAGTTGGAAACGCCCGTGCAAAAATGGAACGCATGGATTTCAGCATTTTTCCTGCTCGGAGCGGCATCGGGGGGGTTAATATTCGGTTGGCTCGGAGATAAGATCGGGCGTATTACCTCGATGAGTTTGAGTATTTTGACATATTCGATCTTTACTGGATCGGTTTTTTTCGCCCAGGAACCGTGGCATGTGGCTACTTTCCGTTTCGCCGCAGCCATCGGCATGGGTGGGGAATGGTCCTTAGGCATCGCGCTGGTGGTCGAATGCTGGCCCGAAAAATTCCGTCCCATACTCTCTGGCGTGATCGGCGCCGCTGCCAATGTTGGCTTTCTCATCATTGCCGGCATTGGAGTCCTTTATAAGCCAACCATAGACACGTGGCGATGGATGCCGCTGATTGGTATCCTTCCTGCCATTATGGCGTTCTTTGTTTTTAAGCATGTTCCTGAATCTGAGCGCTGGAAAGCAGCCGTAAGCAAATCTGCTTCCAGGCCTCTTCATGAGCTGTTCTCAAGCAAATATATTTACAATACTCTCATTGCCATTGTCCTGGCCACCGTTCCGCTGCTCGTTACTTGGGGCGCTGTCAGCTCATCTCTGCCACCCTGGGCAGCCAACCTGGCCAAAGGCACAAAGTGGGCGGGATCGGCGGCCTCTTGGTCGCAGATCATGATATCCATTGGCGCCATCACGGGCTGCATTATCGCGCCGGTGGTAGGCGGAAAGGTGGGCAGGCGTCCCGTTTACTTTGCCTTGTGTCTCTTAGCGCTTATCGTATGCGGCTATCAGTTTAGCTTTTTCGAGCGCATCAGCCCGGCTTTCAGCATGCGCCAGTTCGACGCCATGTTCCTTTTCACCAATGTTCTGGCTGGACTGACGACAGCGGCGTTCTATGGTTGGATGCCGCTTTATCTGCCGGAGTTGTTTCCCACGCGCATTCGCGCTACGGGCCAGGGCTTTTCATTCAACTTTGGCCGTATCATGGCCGCTGTCGGCGTATTATATATGGGACAGATCACGCCACTGTTCAAAGGCGATTGGGGCTTAATGGGTTCGACTTTTGCCCTGATCTATCTATTGGGAATGGTTGTGATTTGGTTTGCGCCGGAGACCAAAGGCAAACCGCTGCCGGAATGAGCGGCAAGGGATTCCCGCGACAAGGACCCAAGGGACGCAAGGGACCCAAGGAACACAAGAAATGCAAGGGACGCAAGCGACACGAAACCTGACCGAGGTTGCATATCCTCAAGGAAAGGGAGTGTCGTTTGCGTCCTTTATGTTTTAATTTCTCTGCGAAAAATATTTGCTGGATCAGCATTACAATTTCGATTATTATCGTATTGGAATTGTGGCGAGACTTCATAAGATGCCAACTGGGGCCGCCTGTTGAACCAGGAAGCGCGGACTGCTGTTATGGAGTGGAAAATCACACTCAGCGATTTGTGCTATGACGAGGCCGAGCGGCGCGCGGTGGACGAAGTCCTTGCGTCAGGCTGGCTGACGATGGGGCCGCGCGTCGAACGGTTCGAGGAAGCGCTATCCGAGCGTCTGGGCGGCGCGCAGGTGATCGCCGTCAGTAGTTGCACGGCGGCGCTGCATCTGGCGCTCCTCGGACTGGGAATCGGGCCGGGCGACGAGGTGATCGTCCCATCGCTGACGTTTGCGGCGACGGCCAACGTCGTGGCGATTTGCGGCGCGCGCCCGGTCTTCGCCGATATCATCTCCATCGCCGAGCCAACGCTCGATCCCGAACATACCGCCGCGCTCATGACGCCGCGTACCCGCGCCATCATTCCCATGCACTATGCCGGATTCCCGTGCCGCATGAAGCAATTGCTTGAGCTGGGGCGCGGCGCCGGAAGGAACATCGCGATCATCGAAGACGCAGCCCACGGCTTCGGCGGAGCCTATCAGCCGTCGCCCCCCCTCCGCGTTTGTGGCGCCGCCGCCTCGTCGGCAGTCTGTGTCCGTCCGTGCCTGTCCGTGCCCGTCCGTGTTAGTCCACACGCCACCGCCCCCATCAAAGAAGCCCCCTTGGGAACGCTGGGCGAGGCAGGCGCCTTCAGTTTTTTCTCGAATAAAAATCTGGCGACGGGCGAAGGTGGGGCCATTGCTACACGCGATCCGGAACTCGCCGCTCGTCTGCGGCGTCTGCGGTCGCACGGCATGACGGCGACGACATGGACGCGCCACAAGGGCGGCGCGGGCGGATACGAGATACTTGAGCCGGGTTTGAACTACCGCCCGACGGAAATCACCGCCGCGCTGGGTCTGGCGCAGCTGGAAAAATTCAACGCGTTTCAGGCGGCGCGCCGCCGGCTTTATGACTTGTATGTCCTGAGCCTCGCTGAAATTCGATCCGTTGTGATGCCATTCCAAGACAAGCCTGTCCCCGGAGTTCCCGCTTATCATATCTTTCCCATCCTGCTGCCGGACGCTGCGGCGCGCGACCGGGCCGCCGACGCGCTGTGCGCCGCGGGCATTCAAACCAGCCACCACTATCGCCCGCTGCATCTGATGCCAGCATATCAGGGGCAATGTGGCTCGCTCCCCATCTGCGAAGAGTTTGCGGCTTGCGAGTTGACTCTTCCCTTCCATCCTCGCATGACGGGCAATAATATCGCCGCCATCGCCGCCATTCTGCGTCACGAGGTGTCTTGATGATTCACTTGCTTCGGTTCGATACAGTTCGCTCGCGCGGGATTGCAGCGGTTTTTGGCGCCATGCTTTGCTGCTTTGCCTTTGCGCACAGGGCGGTTGCCGCTCCTATCAACGACAATTTTGCGAATGCGAACGCGATTTCGGGCGGCATCGGCTCGGCCTCCGGCTCAAACGTGGGCGCTACGAGTGAATCGCTGGAGCCCAATCATGTCGGCAATGCCGGCGGCAAGTCCGTCTGGTGGACCTGGACGGCGCCGGCGAAAGGATTTGTCATGTTCGACACGCGCGGCAGCAACTTCGATACCCAGTTGGCTGCCTATACAGGCGCCGCGGTGAATTCATTGACAGAAGTTGCCAGCAATGAGGACGAAAATTTCCCGGGCGGCATATATACCAGCTTTGTAGGCTTCAATACGAGCGCGGGCGTTGTCTATCGTATCGCTGTGGATGGCTATCATGGAGCAACGGGCAGTATCAGCCTGAATTGGCTTTTATTTCAGCGTCCCGCGAATGACGATTTCGCAAGCGCTTTTGCAATTGCGGGCGCGTTGGGAACGACGACGGGCACAAACTTTAACGCCACGGTGGAAACGGGCGAACCCAATCATGTCGGCGACGCCGGCGGCAAGTCCGTCTGGTGGGTCTGGACGGCGCCGGCGGCGGGATTGGCTGAATTCAACACGCGCGGCAGCAACTTCGACACCCAGTTGGCCGTCTATACCGGCGCCGTGGTAAGCGCCTTGGCGGAAACAGCAAGCAATGAGGATGAAAATTACACAAGCGGTATCTATACCAGCCTGGTGACATTCAATACGAGCGCGGGCATTGTCTATCATATCGCCGTGGATGGCTATATGGGAGAGACGGGAGATGTTATTCTCAACTGGCAGCTGAATTCAGGAGCGACGCCAACGCCGGTTCCCACACCAACAGCGCATCCGACGCCCACAGCGCCTCCAACGCCCACAGCGTCTCCAATGCCCACCGCCACACCAACACCCTTCCCCGCCTTCATCCCCGTCAATCTCGATCCGCCCAACAGCGCTTCGCTTGTTACCCTGATGCCCGAGTTGCGCGCCTCTGATTTGCTTTCATCCAATCCATTGGATTTGCACACCGCATCCTATTGGGAGATTTACCAGGCGACCTTGGACTCGTCAGGGTCCGTGGTTTATATCCCTTACTGTTGGGCGTTGACCACAAATACTTTGACAAGCCTGGCTGTGCCGTATGGATATCTGAGTGATAGAGCTGATTATGTATGGCATGTGTCGTACTATTTTTCGATCAGCGGTTGGACGGATTGGTCCACGACCACGTCGTTCGCCCTGGACGCCACCCCCACGAATCTCGCCCCGCCCAATGCAGCGCTCGATGTTTCTCTGACGCCCATCTTAAGCGCGGATGATCTTCAGCCATCGGATGTGAGCAATCCACATATAGCGACCTACTGGGAAGTCTATTATGTCCCGATCTCGGCCAGCTTCACGGTGTCGTCCAGCATATTTACCTATGGTGTTTATACCACCGATACGCTGACCACCACCGCGCTGCCTGCCGGAATCCTGTTTCCCAATTCCTATTATTTGTGGGATGTCATCTATTTCTATGAAAAAACAGGCTGGTCGGAATGGTCCCACCCAACCTGGTTCAAGACGAAAGGGAGGCCTGTGAACATCGCGCCTCCCAATGGCACGGTTGATGTTTCGCTGACCCCGGTTCTGCAGGCTTCCGATGTGCAATTCGACGATCCTGGGAATCAACATGCGATATCGTATTGGGAGATTTATCGGGTCCTTCCATTCAGCGCCTATTCTTATGACGCGGTTTTTAGCGGCGCATCCTACGACACACTGACCACGTTTTCAGTTCCCGCCGGAATCCTGGAAAACGATCAGATATACGATTGGCGGGTGTCCTATTATTTCACCGAGACAGGCTGGAGTGAGTGGTCGTACGACACGACTTTCACCACGCGGCTGTCGCCGGGCCTGAAACCCATCAACCTCGACCCCTTCGATACCGCCGTTGATGTTCCGTTGACGCCAACGTTGAGCGCTTCCGATTTGACGTCCACCGATTCCGGGAACCTGCACGATCAATCACAGTGGCAGGTTTATCAGCTGATGAGCATTGATACTTACACCTTTGACTCCTTTCCGGTCTATGATATCATAACCAGTGACGCGCTGATTTCCGTCTCGCTGCCGGAAGGAGTCCTGGATCACAGCGCTCTTTATTCCTGGCGCGTCGCTTATCACTTCTCAAAAACCGGCTGGACGGATTGGTCTGAGGCCACGGTGTTCAGAACCATTGCCTCGGGCGAGTCCGGGAATCTTTCATTCGTGCCCACCAATGTTTCGCCGCTCAATGGCGCCACCAGCGTTTCGCTCGAACCCACGCTGCAAGCCTCCGATCTGCGATCCTGGGATGCGGCGGATCAGCACGTCATGTCTTACTGGGAGCTGTACCAGGTGGTCTTGTATGCGGATGGATACTATGGGTATGACTTGGTTTTTTATGCCGCGACCACCAGCAGCCTGACGGCGATTCCCGTTCCCAGCAGCGCGCTGATCAATAACGCCATCTATTCCTGGCGCGTCTCCTATTATTTCACAAAGACGGGCTGGACGGCCTGGTCTTACAGCACCTGGTTCAGGACCATCGCCAAAGCGGCGCTGGCGCCAGTCAACCTCGATCCGCCTGATGGCGCCACGGGCGTTTTCCTGGCGCCCACGTTGCGCGCCTCGGATCTGGCGTCTTCCGACGCCCTGGATTTGCACGATCAATCCCGCTGGGAAGTTTTTTATATTTTCTGGACAAGCGGCGGGGCCTATTCTCCCGAAAAACTGCTGGTTTATGGAATGGATACCATAGATGGCTCGACCTCTCATGCCCTGCCTTCGGGGATATTGATCGGGAACGCCAGCTATGCCTGGCATGCGGCTTATCATTATTCGAAATCCGGCTGGACGGACTGGTCGGATATGACCTACTTCAAGACAGGCGTCATCCCGGCCAATCTCGAGCCGCCCAATGGCGCCGTGGACGTTCCGCTGACGGCCACATTGCGCGCTTCGGATATCCGATCCTCCGATGCGTTGAACGCGCATGACGGGACGGAATGGTGGGTCCAGAAAGTCCTCCTCTCCTATAATCCCGCCACGCATGAATCATATCAGTACCAATTGGTTTTTGACACCATCAGCAGCGACAGGATCACCACCATCGCGCTGCCTCCCGCCGTATTGGAGAACGGCTTCATGTACGGCTGGACGGCTCGCTATCACTTTTCGCGGACAGGATGGACCGAATGGTCCCGCCCAACCTTCTTCATGACGATCGCCAATCCGCAGGCCACGCCCACGCCGGCGCCAAACCGCACGCCCTCGCCAACGCCTTCGCCCAAGCCGCAGTACAAGCCCGAGAACCTTTGGCCCGGCGCCGGCGACGCGGGAATTGTCATCGCGCCAAGGTTGATCGCTTCTCAACTGACGCCGGCTTTCAATCACGCCGGTTCCTGGTGGGAAGCACGGGCGCAAGACAGTCCGCCGGACTATTCTGTTCCCATCTTTAAGATATTCAGCGCCGATACCTTGACGACCTTCACCATTCCCGCGGGAACACTGAATTACGATTCCACCTACGCCTGGCGCGTGGCGTATGTGGATGCCTCGGGCGCTGTGTCCGCCTGGTCGGATGAAACCACGTTTTCGACCGCGCTTTCCGGAGTTGCGAACCATCCGCCCGACGCGCCGGCGAACTTCTTCCCTGGCGCCGGCGAGTCGGGCGTTCCTCCCAATCCCAGGCTGGTGGCGTCGGCCTTCGGCGATCCGGATTCCGGCGATTTCCTGACCGCCGCCCAGTGGCAGATTCGCGTCTCGACCGGAACCTATGCGACGGCGGCCTATACGACGCTTTCGTCCGCCCGCGTTCATGATGTCCCCTCGGGCTATTTGTCGGGCGGCGCCCTGTGCTATTGGCATGTTTCTTATCAGGATTCGCGCGGCGCCTGGAGCCCATGGTCTCCCGAGACTTCATTCACCGTCGTGCAGGCTGGCGCCATCTCCGCTCCGCAGGGGTTGAGGGCCGCCGCCGGCGCGCAGAGCGTTTGGCTGACGTGGCAGTTGCATTCGGATTTCCGCGTCCAGGGCTACAAAGCCTATCGCTCAGTTTTGGAAGCGGGGCCTTACGACCTCATTACCAGTCCGCCGGTCAGAGGCGCCGAGTATATGGATCAGAACCTGACGCCGGGCCAGACGTACTACTATCGCCTTTCCGTCGTCAGCGATCAGGAAGAGAGCGCCTTGTCGGCGCCGGTTCCCGCGGTTGTCGGCGCCGCGCGCATTTTCATGACCGATATGCGGGCCATGCCCGGACGCTCCGTCACGCAGATGATCACGATCGCCAATCCCAATGAGATCAGCAACGAAGGCTTGCAGATCAATATTCTCTATGACAAAACGCAGATGACCCCGATGGCGATCAACAAGACCGCCCTGACGCAAGCCTTCAGCATGCAGAGCAACATCGGTCAGGCCGACGGCGAACTGGTGATCCTGAGCCAGAAGACAACGGACTTGAAGATCACCGGCGAAGGCAACGTCTTGCAGGTGCAGTATTGGGTCAATCCCGCTTCGACGCTTTGGAGCTATTCGCCCCTGGCGTTTAATTTCGTGGAACTGGTGGACGTCAACGCGCATCCCGTCACGATGGACTATAACTCCACAGCGGGGCTTACGGTGGCCTCGCCGGTTGTGCCGGGCGATCTCAACGGAGACGGCCGGGTCACGATTCAGGACGCCGTGACGATGCGCATGATTGTCCTCAATGAAATCGTCCCCAGCGATTCGCAGCGCGCGAATGGCGACATCAACGGAGACGGCCTGCTCGATAACGCGGACCTGGTGCTGCTGACCCGGATGATCCTCGGCGGCGGGGCCTATCCACCGCCGCTGCCTGGCGGGGGGATTGTGCGTCTCGCCGATGCGCCTGCCTCGGCGCCCTGCGCGCTGCATTGGGGGCCTCAAACCGCCGCCGGCGCCGGCGTCGCGATTCCGCTCATTCTTGACAACTTGGACGGCGTGGCGGGATTCGATATTGTCCTCAACTTCGATCCCGCCCGGCTGGACTTGAGCGCCATCGAAACCGGCGGGGCGATTCCGCCTACTTGCTCCTGGCGGGCTTATGTTGAAAACGGCCAGGGGCGCCTCGTCGGCGCCGACACCGGCGGTCTGAGCGGTTCCAGCGGAACCATGGCGCTCTTGCATTTCGCGTTCAAAGGCGCTGTCAGGCAGGCGCCGGTGACGGTGGCCAAGTTCAAAGCGAGCGACATCAACGGCGTCAACCTGGCCCGCACACGGCAGGTGACGGTGGAGGACTCCATGATTATCAACCCACTCTATAGCGTATCCGGTACGGTGAATTATCTGCTCGGGAAAAGCATCCAGCCGCCGGCGGACGCCAACGGCGACGGACGCATTGACACGGCGGATATTCTTTATCTGATTTCACACTGAGATAAGAGGGGTGGGGCGCGGCGCGGATTGACACAGACTAACACGGACCGGCACGGACTGACATGGACTGACACGGACCTGTGCGGAGCGACATGGGATGGCTTTGAGCGGGATTCGGTTATTGACGCGCGGCCAATCCGCGCGATAGCCTTTTCATCGGTTTAGAAAGGGCACATGGCCTATGGCTGACAGTCAAAGCAATGACGAAAACAAAGAAGAAGAACAGGTGGAAGTGTTTGCCAGCTCCAATATGGCGTCTCTGGCCGTGGCTGAGGCGTTTCTGATGGAAGAAGGCATTCCTTATTTCATTCAGGACGCGGCGCAGCAGCGCTTTTATCCCGGATTGCTCTCCATAGGAGGAAAGTCCCCGACTCCGCGTATTTATGTAAACGCCGAGGATGAGGAAGTTGCCAAAGCGCTGCTGTCCACGATTGAAGATCATCCGGAACGGACGACGGAAAAAGATGTGGAAACAGCGGAAGATGAAGACCTGGAATCCACCGAGGAACCAGATTCCGAAGTTGCTGAGGAAGAGGGAAAAAAGAAGCCTTAGTGCTCAGACTCAGAATTACGATCGCGTATTTTTGCTTAAGGGATGAAAACAATGCAGTCGGAAGCGGCGCCAGCTTTTGGAGTAAGGCTGCTTGCTGCCT
>JAPLSP010000499.1 GCA_026398575.1 Candidatus Sumerlaeota bacterium
CCGCCGACGGCATGGCCACGCCGCTGGCGCAAAAAGAATACGAAAAAATGTATGCGACGCTCGGAGGCAAGCCGGCTCATCAAACGCTGGCGCTGCACTGGGCGCGCCTGATTGAAGCCCTCTACGCCGCCGAACACATGAAGGAGCTCCTGGAGGACCCGGAGATCACCAGCCCGCAAATCCGCACGCTTCCCACGGAAACGCCGACGGAAGGAGTGGGCATCGTCGAGGCGCCGCGCGGAACGCTCATCCATAACTATTGGACCGACGCCAACGGGATGCTGACCAAGGTGAATCTAATGGTTGCGACCAATCACAACGCCGCGCCGATTGCCATGTCCGTCGAGAAGGCCGCCAAAGGCCTCATCAAGAATGGCGTGGTCAACGACGGCCTATTGAACATGATCGAGATGGCCTTCCGCGCTTATGACCCCTGCCACGCCTGCGCCACGCACGCCTTGGGCGAAATGCCCCTGCAGGCCAGGATCTATGACCGCGAGCGCCGCCTCCTGCACGTCATCAAAAAATGAATGCCATTGTCGGCCTTGGGAATCCTATTCTGACGGATGACGCGGTGGGCCTTGCCGTCGCCCGCGCCGTTTATGAAGAGATCGTCCGCTGCCACGGCGAAGATCAGCGCTTCGCGGAGCTGATCGAAGCGGCCGTCGGCGGATTCGATCTGATCGAGCGGCTCGTGGGCTATGAGAAAGCCGTGGTCATTGACGCCATCCAAACCGCCGGCGGCCGCGCCGGCGACTATTATCTGATAGACTTGGAAAGCGCCTCGCTCGCCAAGCCGCCGGCCATCCGGCATCGCATGGGTCTTCTCGAAGGCCTGGACCTGGCGCGCAAACTCGCGATGGACATCCCCAAAACCCTCCATATTTACGCCGTTGAGGCGGCGGACGTTCTCACCTTCAGCTCGCAGATGACGGAGCAGGTCCAAGCAGCGGTTCCCCGCGTCGCGCGCGCAATCCTCGCCGAGGAATTCGGCATCCAGCCGCTGCACAATTAATAATTCCGGTCAGGTTTTTCACGGAAGGCCAGCACGCCACCACCGGGCCGTGCGCCGGTGGAGCGGTGATTTTGCTCGAGCAGCGCCCGCTTTTCTCTCACCGCCACCACTGGGCCTTGTGCCAGTGGGGCGATGATTGTGCGCCAAATCGCTCTCTACCGGCGCAAAATCATCGCTCCACCGGCACAAGGCCCGGCGGTGGCGGAGGATAAAAAGGGAATACCATTCTAGAGCAAAATCATCGCTCCATCGGCGCAAGGCCCGATGGTGGCGAAGAGCAGTGGAATTATGGATTGCGCCCATCAAGCCATCACGCTGAAAGCAATGCTTGCTGCCTGATTGTTGTTCCTGTAGGGTCTCAGCGCGCCTGTGCGGCAGACAGCCGTGTGAAGGATATTGGACAATGCGCAAACGGCGGAGAGTATTGGGCGCCGTCTTTTTGGCCAATCTGGCGATGGTGGCCTTTCTGTTTTTCCTGACGTGCTTATTGCCGCGGATGGGGGATCAATGGGTGAAGGCTGGAGTGCAATGGGATCAGTTGAGCTCATCCGCAAAACTGTTTTGCCTGATCGAGCAAAACCTTATGCGTGGCCTGTATCCCCCAGGGGAGTTTTTCATTGAGATCATTTTGCTTTTGGCGCTTCTGACTTCAGGGATAGCATTCCTGCTATCATTTTTTGTCTCAGAGGAATGATTCGCCATTCGGCGAGCATCTGTTCTTCAATGGCTCTGGCGGGAATCTCTGCCGGCTAATTGGGAAAGGAAAAATACGCTTCCATCATGCGTCGCGAAAATGCAGTAACCTGGTGACCTGCGTGGAGCGCATTAAAGGCCGAGCACATGAGGGCGCAAATCAATACCAAGGGCATTATCGGTTCCGGCAGCATGAATGCGATGATCGCCAGCAAATAAGGAATGGCCGACATGGTAATGGCTGCGCACGATTCCATCATCGCCGCCGCATAGGCGCCCATGCGGTTGGATCGGAACTGGCAGCGCATGATGATGATGCGGTATATGCCGGAGATGCTGAACCTCAATACGCTGATGGTCCAGATAGCGGCCCAGAAACTAATGCAAAGCTCCTGCTTAATAGTTACCTCAAAGACATCCGGATTCTGACGCCCTGTGAAATACATCAATGTCAATACCAAGACCGGATAGCCAACCCATACCGGCGCCGTCAGGCTCCAAAAACGCGGCCTGAGAATGGGCGCCAGGTATTCCGCGGGCTTCAGAAAGGTCAGGGCCAGTTCCTCGCGCAGCGCCAGCTGGGTCAGATCGGCGATGAGCGGCGCCAACCGCAGATGCATCCAAAGAGCAGCGAACGGCGGCAGCAGAATCATGGCGAGCAGCAGCAAGTAGGCAAATCCTTCGGGATTGGCGATCATCACCTTGGTCGTTGCAAGGACAGGCGGTAAGCCTATTACGGCTACAACCGGCAACGCGTTCGTCCAGAACTCGATGCGATCCATGCGGGGATTGAGAAGGCGGGAATTGGGAAAGCGGGACAAGTTACCCTCCTCTGTCGCCACTGGGAGCGCCACTGGGAGCGCTGGCATCCTTGCCGGCGCGCGATTTGGGAACGCCACTCGCCGGCAAGGATGCCGGCGCTCCCAGTGGATCAGCTGATGATCATGCGCCGCGTGACCATGGCGCCGTCAGACATCGAAATCGTGCGGCCAAGGATTTCCGACAGCGCGCGCAAGGGCTCGACGTATTTGCCTTCGGCCAGCGAGATCAGCATCTGCAGTTTACCGCCGCGCTGATCGCCAATGTGGACGGAGGTCTTGAGGTCAATCTGGCGCGTGGTGGTTTTGGTTTCTTTCTCGATGATCCATTCGCGCGTGGCGTTGAATTTTTTAATCGCCGCTTTTATCTCATCGCCGCCGGCCAGCTCCGCGGGCAATTGAATGGCGTAGTCGGCGGCCACGGCTTGGGCGGTGATGCTGGGGGCGTTGAGCGCAATCGGCTGGGCGCTGACGAAGCGCAATCCATCGGGACAGGCTTTGTTGAGAATTTTTAGCGCGCTCTTGGCGTCCATCGCCTGAGTGAGCGAAATTTCGAGTGGCTCCTCTTCCGCGTCAAAACCCAGCGGCAGCGGCGGCGGCAGCGTCATCAACGGGTGCGGATGATAGCCGCCCGAATACGCCACGGGCAGGCCCGCGCGCGTTGTCACCGAGATCAGGACTTCCTGAAGGTCCAGATGCGAGATGTATTTCAGCCGTCCTGTTTTCGAGAAATAAATCCGCAGGCGCGCGAGGGGCAGCGCGTTTTCGGTTTTCGGTTTTCGGTTTTCGGTTTTCGACCGGCGGTTTTCGGTTTCCAGTTTTCGGTTTTCGGTTTCCGGGAGTTGGTTATCGGTTATCGGTTTTCGGTTTTCAGATTCATCAACTTCTGCGGCATTGGTCTGCGACTCCGAAACTGAACCGTGAACTGAAAACCGAGAACTGGAAACTAGCTGGTGCGGGCCGTAGATTTGGCAGACGCCGCACCCGGCGCAGGGGCCGTTGGCGCAATCGGGGGTTGTGACGCCGGATAGAGCCGCTTGCCAGTCTTTTCTAAGAAAATCTTTTTCAATGCCGATGTCTATATGATCCCAGGGCAGGATTTCATCGAGCGCTCGCTCGCGCTGCGCATACCAAGCCATGCTCAAACCGGATTCTTCGAAAGCCTGCAGCCAGAGGTCGAACTTGAATCGTTCGCTCCAGCCATCGAAACGCACGCCCAGCCGCCAGGCGCGCTCGATCGCTTCGCCCGTCCGGCGGTCGCCGCGCGCCAGGGCCGCTTCCAGCAGCGCCCCGTCGAAGTGCGCGAATTTCACGTCTATTTTTTTGCTGCGCCGCGCTCCGTCGCGCACGAGGAAGAACCGGCGCTTCATTTCATCCGGCGGGATTTGCGCCGCCCACTGAAAGGGAGTGTGCGGCTTGGGGACAAACGGCGAAAGCGTCACATTGATATTGATACGATTTCCGCGGAGCTGACGCCCGATCTTTTCCGCCGCCAGACAGGTCGCGATAATTCCCTCGATGTCCTCGTCCGTTTCGGTCGGCAGGCCGATCATGAAATAGAGTTTGATCGTGTCCCATCCGCGCTCGAAGACCTGCCGGATCACGGAATAAAAAGTCTCGTCGTTGAGTTCCTTGTTGATAACGGCCCGCAGGCGCGCCGTGCCGGCCTCCGGCGCGAACGTGAAACCGGTCTTGCGCACTTTCTGGATTTCCGCCGCCAGTTGGATGTCGAAGGAATTGATGCGGAGCGACGGCAGCGAGATCGCGACATTGCGCGGCGCGAATTCTTTCGTCAGCGATCGCATGACCTCGCCCAGCGCCGAATGATCCGTCGCCGAGAGCGAGAGGAGCGACAGGTCCGTATGCCCCGTTGCATCGAGCCCCTGGCGTGCGGCGTTCTGAATCTGATCGGGCGTTCGTTCGCGCACGGGACGCGTCGTGTATCCCGCGTGGCAAAAGCGGCATCCGCGCGCGCATCCGCGCCGCACTTCGACAACCTGCCGGTCATGCACCGCGCGCAGATTCGGCAGAATTGGCCGCAACGGCCCCGGATCGCGGTTGAGGTCATAGACGCGGCGCCGGAAACGCGGGCTTTGATCTGCCGCGTTTTGCTTTGCTCCCTCCGCTCCGCTTCGGATCGCTCGAATGCGGCCGTCGGCTTCGTAATCGAATTCGATGTGCGACGGCACATAGACGCCTTCGATGCGCGCCAAGCGCGACAGCAGGTCATGCTTGTCTTTGCCGTTTTCTTCCTTGAAGCGCGCGACCGCTTCCAGAATCTCGAAGACGACTTCCTCGCCGTCGCCCAAAACAAACGCGTCCATGAAGCGGCTCATGGGCTCGGGCGCAAGCGCTCCTTCGCCGCCGGCGATCACGAGCGGCAGCGGCGCCGTGCGTTCCTCGGCGCGCAGGGGAAGGCCGCCCAAATCCAGCATCGTAAGCACATTCGAGTAGTTGACTTCGGCTTGCAGGGTGAAGCCGATAACGTCGAAATCTTTGAGTGGCGTCAGGTTCTCCAGAGAATAGAGCGGTAATTGCGCTTTGCGCAATTCGGCCTCGAAATCGAGCCAGGGCGCATAGACCCGTTCGGCGGCGAAATCTGCGCGCGCGTTGATCAACTCATAAAGAATCTTGAAGCCGTGATTGGAGATGCCGATTTCATAAGTGTCCGGAAAGGCCAGCGCAATGCGCGCGCGCACGGATTCGGGCGGCTTGACCGTCTCATTGAATTCGCCGCCGACGTATCGCCCGGGTTTTTCCACGCGCGGCAAGAGCGGATGAAGCTGGGATAGATCAAGGTTCATTATTGGTTAGTATCTCTTAGCATTAATATACGGCAATGACTCGGAACATGTTGTGATTCCAATAGAGGCAAATCGCAACCCCCACGGCCGCCATGGCCGCCACGGCCCACCATCTGCGGGGAAAGAACGGCGCCAGACCGATCATCATCGCCGGCAGGCACGCCACGAAGAAACGATCCAGACAGCGGTAAGCCCACGAACTTGGCAACGTCAGTATGAACAGCGCGATCCACCCAATCCATAAAAGCCACGCCAAGGTCTCTTCTCGTGCGCGGCCCGCTGTCTTGTTGTCGCGATATTGCCTCAGCAGAAGAATGATCGCGGCGGCGTTGGTCAGGATCGTGAAGGCGGTCAGAACCTGTTTGGGCCGTTCTCCCTCGAAGGAGAATAATTCCCGGACGATCGCGAGAAAAGGCGGCGCAAAATCTTTTTGCCAATACGCGTCAAGCTGGCGGAACGGAGTCTGCCAAATCAGGGCGGAGGCCGCCAGCCAAATCAGCGGCGCGAGCGCATAGATCGCCGCCATGCCCGCCAGGCGCTTTGCGGAGCGGTTCGGACCTGACATCTGCGCCAGCCAGATCGCTGCAAAAACAAATACGCCCGCAGGACGCACGAGCGTCAAAATTCCCAGCGTCAGCGCGGCAGCGAGCGGACGGTTTTTTCGCCAAAGATAAAATCCTGTCAGCGCCAGCGCCAGGAAAAGTCCTTCGCTCATCGCCACCGAACTGAAAAGCAGCCAGGACGGCGTGAAGACGGCGAAATACGCCGCCAGCCAGACGTCGCGCGTCAGCAGATAAAAAAGCAACACCGCCGCCGCCGCCGCCAGAACGCTGATCGCCAGCGCCGCGATGGACGCCGGCAATAGCGCCGAAGCGATTCGTATCGCCGCTGGATAGCCAGGGGAAAGCCGCTGCGTCTCGCGCTGCAAATCGCGGAGCGCGGCGGGCGAAAAAAGCCCGCAAGCGATCGCTTGATATTCGGCGCCGTCGTGCAGCGCGGCATAATGGCTTGCGTCCTGCCGCGCCCACATAAGACTGCCGCCGATGACCGCGATTCGGACGCCCACCGCCAACACGATTAATATGACAAGATGTCGCGTCAAGATTCCCTGCTCCTTCGCCAATTGCATCATTCTTGTGGGCGCGTTATCTGCAAAGATAGAGCAGCCGCTCGGATCGTTTCCCCGGTTTCAAGCGATGATAGGCATCGAAGGCTTTGAACTCAAAACCCGCCACGAACAGGCATCGCTCGATTTCTTTGCTCGTGTAGGCGCGTTCGACGTGCTCCTCGTCATAGCGGCGCCAGAGCTCGCCTTCGCGCGTGAATCCCGTGATCCGGCAATGCCCAATATTTTGGTCTTCGTCGAAGTCCGGCTCGATGATGACGATCTGGTCCGATTCGCGCACCGTGGATGGCTCGAGCCACGCGTTGCGGAATCCAAACGGCGTCAGCATGTCAAACATGAAGACGCCGCCCTTGTTCAGCCAATCGCGGACATTTTGAAAAACTTTTTCCAGCTCGACCGGCTCGGTCAGATAATTCAGGCTGTCGAACAGGCACGTGATGACATCGGCCTTTTCGGCAGGCGCAAACTCGCGGATGTCCGCGCAGATGAGGCGAGCTGCAGGCGCGTTGGATCGCGCGCGTTCGAGCTGATGCGGCGAAATATCCATGCCCGTCGCCGCATAGCCCGCGTCACAGATTCGCTTGAGCAAGCCACCCGTCCCGCAGCACAGGTCCAGCCACTCGCGCGCATGCGGCGCCTGTTTCGAGGCGGTCCGATGGAGGAACGGCCATATCTCTTCGTTCCAGAATGACCAGTGCTTGTCCCACAAGGGAGCGAATTGTTTGCCGTATATTTGCATGGAATTCACAGTATGGTTTGCCGGATGTGTCTTCGTTCCGGGAGAGAATGAAACTCGCTGAGCGCCGTTTGCAAGCAGAAAGCCGGCAAGCGCAATCGCCGACATCCTCGCTTGTCTTGCCGGCGCCCCGCTCCTTATACTGCGAAGCATGAAGTTTGTTTTTCCAGCAATGATGGAGATACGAACGCTTTCGATGACGGAGACTCAAACTCTTTATGCGCGCTTATAACAAGCATCTGGAATTCCGCACGCGTGAGCTTTCGGAGATCATTGACATCACGGCTCACGTCGAGCAGGCCGCGCGCCATAGCGGCGTCAAGGAAGGCCTGGCTCTGGTTTTTCCGATGCACACGAGTTCGGCGGTTTATTTGAGCGATTCGGATCGTTCGCTGACATTGGACTTTGCCGATTTGTTGGAGGCGCTGGTCCCTGAATCCCGCGAATACCGCCATAACCAGACGGACTACAAGAAGAACGCCGCCGGACACTTGAAGGCCATTCTCTCCGGGCATTCGGTGACTTTGCCCGTTACGAACGGCGCCCTGGATTTGGGGATTTATCAGACCATCTATTACTTTGAGTTCGACGGACAGAGGCCCAAAAAGATTTTGATTAAAATCATCGGCGAATAGAAGATTCGGAATTTACTGCATTCAAAGAAAAGCTATCTTCAAGCAACCGCTCATGGACGCTGATCAACGCTAATGAAATTGGCTTATCGTCATTCCTGGCGTGTCACACCGCGGGTGGCAGCGCAAATCCAGATGCGCCTGCGCGACAAAGTGATCTATGGCGCAACGGCGGATTTGCGGACGGCGCAGGACCTTGCGCGCATCGAGACCGTCGCCGGATTGGACGTCAGCTATTCAAAGGAAACCGACCGCTGCTATGCCGCCGTTGTCATTATGCGCCTCAGCGATCTGTCCATCTTGCAGGAGATCGCGGTGGGAACGCCGTCGCCGTTTCCTTATGTTCCCGGATTGCTTTCCTTCCGCGAAGCGCCGCCGCTGATCGCCGCGCTCCGGCGTCTGCGCAAAGCGCCGGATGTTCTGTTGTTCGATGCGCAGGGACGCGCGCACCCGCGCCGCTTCGGTCTCGCTTCTCATCTCAGCGTGCTCTATGACCGCGCCGGCGTTGGCTGCGCCAAGACGCTGCTGTGCGGCGTTTATAAAACTCCCGGTTTGCGGCGCGGAGATTGGACGCCGCTCGTGGATGAAAAATCGGGCGAGACGCTCGGCTCTGTTTTGCGCACGCAGGACCGCGTGAAGCCGGTTTTTGTTTCGGTGGGGCATCGCGCCGACAACGCATTCGCGCGCTCTCTTGTCCTTCATACTTCCCCGCACTATCGTTTGCCGGAGCCTATCCGGCGCGCGCATTGGCTATCTAACGATCTTCGCCTCCGAAGCGAATCGCAATAGCCTGTCACTCTCCTCTTCATCTCCTCTACATCGCAGCCATTTGCAGTCACAAGATGGTCATTCCCATGCTGTGGGGCCGAATCCCACACAATGTTTTCTGCTGTTTTTCAGAGAAAACAACCCCTGTTTCCCATAAAAAGCTATGCAATATAAATAACTTTTGAAGGCAAAAAATATTTTTCAATAGCCTCATTTTCCTCTTGCATCGTGGGCCTCATAGGGAGAAAATCCCAAAAGAGTTCACTGAGTGTCGAAAAGTGGTGAAGAGTGGGAGCGCGGGCGGACGAAAAACTAGATTGTGTGTCGCGAGACCAATGGCCAAACCACTCAACAAATTTACCGGCAAGTCCATGTTGGCGATTGACGCCAAGAACCGCGTCAGTGTGCCGGCGGCCTTTCGCGATACGTTGACGATGCGGTTTCAGGAAAACTCGGAGTATCTTTATCTTGCGAAGGCGACGTGGGGCGAAGGCATCGCGGTCTATCCAGTACCCGTTTATGAGGCGATGATGTCCGACACGCCCCTGGGTGATGTCTCGAAAAAAGGCGACAAGTTTCTGATGCATTCGGAAGCGACTCCATGCCCGATAGACAACGCAGGACGCATTCGCATCCCAGAAGACTTGATGAACGAAGTCAGCCTGCCCAAGGATAAAATCTTTTTCTGCGGTCATGGCGACTTCATGCAAATATGGCAACCGGAAAAATACGAGAATTTCAGAAAAATGCAAGCCCAAATTCCGACACCCGATGAGAGCGGAGGTGGGGCGGCGCCCACAAGCACGCCGTGAGCGCCGAATCGCAAATGCCGGTTTCGATATCGCATCAGCCGGTTCTATTGAAAGAGTCGGTGGAGTGGCTCGATGTTCGCGCGGGAAAAAGGATTTGCGATCTTACTTTGGGTTGCGGTGGGCATACGCGGGCGTTTCTGGAGGCGGTGGGGCCCAAAGGTTTCGTTCTCGGGATAGACAGGGATGGAGAGATACTGAAAGAAACTTTGGCGAACTTGAGACGCGAGGGATATGGGGAGGAACGATTCGAGGCGGCGCCCGGGAGTTTCAGGGATATTGACCGGCTGACAGAAGGAATGGGTCTCGAATCGTTTGACGGTTTCATGGCGGACTTGGGTGTGAATTCCCTGCACTTTGAGCAATACGATCGCGGGTTTTCATTTCGGGAAGACGGCAAACTGGACATGCGCTTCGATCGAAACAGTGGACAACCTTTGGGAGAGATTCTGGCGACGCTGGATGAGCGGAGTTTGCGCGGGATTTTGCGTAAATATGGCGAAGAGATTTTTGCCGACAGAATTGCGCACGCCATCCTCAAAGCCAGAGACGAAGGACGCCTGACAGGGACGCTGGCTCTGACGGAAGTCGTGCGCGCGGCCTATCCTGCCCGCGCCCGCCGCGAAAGCCGGATAGATCCTGCGACAAAATCGTACCAAGCGCTCAGAATTTTTGTGAATGATGAACTGACGGCGATTCGGATTGGGCTGGTCAAGGTCATGAACGGCATGAAGGCAGGCGCCAGACTGGTGGTCTTAAGTTACCACAGCCTCGAAGATCGCATTGCCAAGCGACTCTTCCGGGCCGCCTGCGAGGGGAAGAAGGATTTCTACGGCCATCGTTCTCCGGCGCCGGCGCGCGAGCTGATCCGCAAGCCGCTGACGCCCGGCGAAGCCGAACGGCAAGCCAATCCGCGTTCGACCAGCGCCAAGATGCGCGCCATGGAAAAACTCGAGGGGGGCGTCATTGAGGCGCTGAATGTCCCGGAGGCGCTTCCATGACTTCGATTTCGAACATCCCCGACTTCGAGGAACGGAACAAGGTGGAGGCGATCACGTTTGGCCGCTGGCTCAATTGTGTATTCTGGGCGGTTCTGATCACGTCGCTCGCATTGACGCATGTTTATTTCAAATTCACGGCGTCGGACTACAGCCGTTCCGCCGGACGGATTCAAAAGCGCCGGGAAGCGTTGGAGAACATTGTCAATGAAAAGAGGATCAAGCTCGCGGAACTCGAGAGCGGCCGTCATGCCCAGGCCTGGGCCAAGGAATTGGGGATGACGGTGGCGGATCGCAACCAGATGGAGACCTTGAACGACAAATCGCGGAGGCAGCTGGAAGAGCTGACCGCATTATATCAAAGCACGCAGACCGTCGGCGAAGACAGCCGCCTTCAGAATTCCTTCAAGGATAATTCCGGCGACCGGCTTAAAGCCAATATGTTCGACCGGGTGGTGGCGGGGATCACGCAGCAGGTGGGCGAGAAAATGGTAAGACTCAAGGATATGAATCTTCAAAAGTAGTTCTTTTGCAATCGGTGTTTGACTCGGATTATCTCTCATTCATAGGAGGCGCTAACACGCGTTCTTAAAGATTGACCGGACCGGCGAGACTCCCGAAGCAGCTGACGCTCCCTTTTCCTGTTCCTGTTCCCGTTCCCGTTCCCCTTGCTGAAGGCCTGTTCCTGTTCCTGCTCCCGCTGCCTGTTCCTGCTGTCCCGTTCCTGTTCCCGCTCTTGTTCCGATGCTAGCGCGCCCCCCTCTTCGCACTAGCTTCCGCCGGTCCGGTCATTTTAGTTTTTGCGTTACGCTCGTGTTCCCCGCTATCATGGAAAAGCATCATGATGGGCAGGGTCTTGTTATCTCCGGGGGGAGTGGTGCATCGTGTGGCGCTTTCTATTCCAACTTATCAAAGCAGACGAACGATCGGGAAATGGTCGAAGACTTCGGGAACCCAACCGCGGCAGGTATTCGCTTTGGACCGTGGCGATCCTTTTCCTGATCGCATTCCCGGCGCTCTGGTACGCGCTTTATCGCATCCAGGTCCTCCAGCATGATCACTGGGTCAAGAAAGCCCTCGGCCAGCAAATCATCACGATCCAGGTGATGCCGCATCGCGGGCGCATTATCGCGCGCACGGGCGAAGAGCTGGCCATCAGCAAAATATCCAAAAGCATCTACATCGAGCCGGGGCGCATCACGTCGCAGCACGAGATCATCGCCAGCCGCCTTGGAGAAATGCTCGAAATTCCCAGCGAACCTATTCTGGCCACGCTGGAGAAATATCAGGCTACCAGCTCCTGCCTTCCGGTCGCGCGAAAAGTCGAAATCGAAGGACTGATCCCCAAAGTCCAGGCCATCCTGAAGGAATTCAACCTGGAGGCCAATGCCATCTCCCTTCGCGAAGACAGCAAGCGGCAATATCCACGTTCGCAGCTGGCCGCCCACGTCGTCGGTACCACCAAGATGGATCAATACGGCGACAACAAGGGCAAGGAAGGCATCGAACTGCAGTATGACTCCTTCCTGCATGGCGAGGGCAAGCAAATAAAAATTCCTGCCGACGCGGCCCGCCAGGGCATCGAGCCGGTGGATGAGGAAGAGTACCTGTCCACTTTCGGCGCCGACGTGCGCCTGACCATTGACAGCGACATCCAGAGCGTGGCCGAACGGGAACTGCTGCGGATGATCAATGAGCAGATGGCCCTGGGCGGCACGATCGTCGTGATGGCGTGCAGCGACGGCAAAGACTATCAGCGCGGCGCCATCCTCGCCATGGCCAACATCCCCACCTACGACCTGAACCAGCCGGCCGAGTTCTTCATGAAGCGCAACCGCGCCGTGACGGATCCGATCGAAACCGGCAGCGTCATGAAGACTTTCCTGGTCGCCGATCTCCTGGAGAATGAGCTGGCGGCGATGGATGAAATCATCAATTGCCAGGGAGGACATGCGGTCTTCAACGGCAAGAAGGTGGATGACACGGAAGACCACAGCCTTCATCAGATACCCGTTTTCGATGTTTACAAGTTCTCCAGCAACGTCGGCTGCGTGACGCTGGCGCAAAGAATCGAGCCGAAAGATTACGTCTGGTGGCTGCGGCGGTTCGGCTTTGGCGAAAAAACGGGGTTGGACTTTCCCGGCGAGTGTCCGGGAAAACTGCCCGGCGATTGGAACAACAACGGCGCCGTGACCTACGTCTCGCTGGTGGATCGCGACCGCTCGGCCATTGGCTACAGCGTCGGCGTCACAGCCGTGCAGGTGGCCGCCGCCGTCGCCGCCATCGGCAACGAGGGCTTGAGCGTGCAGCCGCACCTGGTCAAGGAAATTCGCGACGTGCATCATCAGATCGTGCAGCGCTTCGAGCCGCAGCGCGGCCAGCGCATCATCAAAAGCGTGACGGCGAAAAAGGTCTGGAAGATGATGGAGGGCGTCGTCGAGGAGGGAACGGGCGCCAAGGCCAGGATTCCCACCTATCGCATTGGAGGCAAGACCGGGACGGCGCAGAAATTTGGATGGGACCCCGTCTCGAAGAAAAAGATGTACCTTGATAAATATGTGGCCTCGTTTATTTGTCTGGCGCCGATTGACGATCCGCGGCTGGCGATTTATTGCTATATTGACGAGCCTAAGAAGGACAAATACGGCGGCAAGGTGGCCGCGCCGGTGGTTCGGGAAGTCGCTTATGTGGCGCTGCGCGCCATCGGAGTGATGCCAACCTCGCTGCAGGAAAACAAAAGCGAGGATTTCGACCTGATGGTGGACTCCCTGCGCTCGCGCCGCCAATCGGCGGACGCCGCGACGCTGGCCGAGCGCTCGAAGCAGGATAAGACCGTGCCGGACGTTACAGGGTTGACCATGGCCGAAGCATCCGCCGCCCTGGCGCCGCTGTCGAAGGAATTGGAGTTCGCCGGTTCGGGCGTCGCCGTCAGCCAGACCCCGAGTCCCGATACGCCCTTGGACGCGGTAAAAAAAATCATGGTGACCTTCGGCCTGAGCAATGAGACGAACGGCGTCATCAGCGTTGCTTCGAAAACCACGGACACGGCGCGCGCAAAGGATGATCCTCCGAAATCAACTTATAAAGTTACGTCCGGCCTCCGGCTTGCCGTACCCGAACCCTGACCAACGAGATTTGAAATTTGAGATCTGAAATTTGAAATTCCCAAGTGAGAGACGAATTCTCAATCCAACAGCGTAAGAGGCTAGTGGCATTTCAAAATTGAAGAACCACTAGCGCTCATATTCGGAGTTACGCTCTCATATATCTTTTCTGATTCGATTCTTGATGATGCCAACCACGACGATGCCATTGAATGAGTTGCTCGAATCCGTGGGGGCGCCTTCGGAATCCGGCCGCGGACTTGAGGTCACGGGCGTTGCCGACGCTTCCAACCAAGTAGCGCCGGGCGCCGTTTTTGTGGCTCTTCGCGGGACGCGCGTGGACGCGCGCCGGTATGTTCCCGAAGCGGTGAAACGGGGCGCCGTCGCGGTGGTGGTGGACGATCCGGAAGGCGTCGAGGCCGGCGGCGCGCGCTTGATCGTGGTCCCGAATGCGCGCAGGGCGCTGGCCTGCCTCGCCCATGCCTGGCACGGCCATCCGGCGCGCGCAATGAAGGTGGCGGGCGTGACGGGGACCAATGGCAAGACGACCATCGCCCATTATCTCGAATCCATTTTCGAAGCGGCGGGTTTGAAGCCGGGCATGATGGGAACCATCGAATATCGCGCGGGAGGCGTGCGGACGCCCGCGCTCACGACGACGCCTTCTCCGCTGGCGATCGCCGCGATCTTCGCCCAGGTCGCGTTGGCGGGCGGATCGGCCGTGGCCATGGAAGTTTCAGCCCACGGGATTGACCAGGCGCGCGTGGATGGCTTCGCGTTCGCCGCGGCCATCATGACCAATCTGAGCCAGGACCATTTCGATTACTTTCACGACATGGAAATTTACGGACAGGCCAAGCGCCGTTTTTTCTTCGATCGCGCTCCGGGCGAAGAGCCGGCGGTCGCCGTCTTCAATCTCGACGATGCCTTCAGCGCCGGCCTGGCCGCTGAATATAAACGCCGCCGCATCACCTACGGCCTGGAATATCCCGGCGAGGTTCGCGCCTTGGCCATCGAAGCCGGGCCGGACGGCTCGACGGTTGATCTGGAAACGCCCGCGGGCGCGGCGCGCGCGCGCATTGCGCTGCCGGGGAGATACAACATCCTGAACGCGATGGCGGCGCTGGCCGCGGGCCTCGGGATGGGCATTGATCTGAAAACCGCCGTGGCCGGGATCGAAGCGCTTCAAACCGTCCCGGGGCGGTGCGAACGGATCGTCGCCGGCCAGCCGTTCACGGTGATTGTGGATTACGCTCATACGCCCGACGCGATGAACGCCATCCTGATGGAGGCGCGGCGCCTGACGGCGCGGCGGCTGATGGTGGTTTTCGGGTGCGGCGGAGACCGCGACAAGGGCAAGCGGCCGCTGATGGGCGAAGCCGCCAAGCGCTGGTGCGACTATATCGTAGTCACCAATTGCAATCCGCGCACCGAGGAGCCGGAAGCCATTGCCGGGGCCATTGTGCAAGGCATCCAAAAAGCCGGCGGCGCCGAAGGAAAAGATTATGAAGTCGAGCTGGAGCGGCGGCTGGCGTTCCGCCGCGCCTTCGAAATGGCGGCCGAGGGCGACATCATCGTTCTGGCGGGCCGCGGACATGAGCCTCGCCAACTCTTCGCAGGAACCTCGCGCGAATTTGATGACCGCGTCGTGGCGCGCGAAACGCTGCGCGAACTGGGATATGGAAAATAGAACATGCTGGAACAAGAGCAACAGGCGGTCCATCAATGGCCTTTGGATTTATCGCTGGGCGAGATCGCGGCGATCACGGGCGGATTTATCGCGCGCGGCGCCGCCCACCGCAGGATCGCTGCCTTTTTTCATGATTCGCGTCATGCGGCGCCCGGAGCGATGTTCATCGCGCTCAAGGGTGAAAACTTCGACGGACACAAGTTCGTGATCCCCTCGGCCGAGGCCGGCGCCGCGGGAGCTCTGGTGGCGGCGCCCGTGGATTTCAAACAGCTGCCCAACGGCTTTTTCCTGATCCGCGTCGCCGATACGACGGAAGCCCTGGGAGCGCTGGCGCGCGCCCGCCGGCGCCGCTGGCGCGGGCCGCTGATCGCCGTGGCCGGCAGCGCGGGCAAGACAACGACCAAGGAAATGATCGCCTCCGCCCTCGCCGCGCGCTGGCGGGTTCATAAAACGGAGGCGAACTTCAACAACCTGATCGGCGTTCCGCAAACGCTCTTCGAATTGCGCGATGACCATGAGGCCGCCGTCGTGGAACTGGGCATGAACCAGCGCGATGAATTGAAGCGGCTGACGCTGATCGCCGAACCGGATTGGGGCGTGTTGACCAACATCGGACTGGCGCACGTCGGCATGTTTGGAAGCGAGGAAGCGCTGCTGGGCGCCAAAGGCGACTTCATCGAGTATCTGTCGGCGGCGGCGCCGCTCGTTTTCAACGCTGATTGCCATAAGAGCCGCATCGCCCTGCAGGCGCGATTGGGGACGCGGCGGGCGTTCGGCGTGGGTGAGTCGCCTGAAGCCCAGGCGCGCGTCAGCGAGATCGAGCCGCAGGCCGGCGGCTATCGCTTCAAGCTTGAAGCGGAAGGTAAGGTCTTGCGGATCGCTCTGCCGTGTTTCGGACGCTACAACGTCTCGAATGCGGCGGCGGCGGCGGCGGTCGCTTTGCTTCTGGGAGTGGAGCCCGGCGCCATTGTCGAGCGGCTGGGCGCGTTCACGCCGAACGCGATGCGCTCGCAGACGCTCGAGATCGCCGGTGTCAGGATCATCGCCGATTGTTATAACGCCAGCCCGGACGCGACGCTGGCCGCGCTTCGCTCGCTGGTTGAATCGCCCATACGGGGCGCGCGATACGCGATCCTCGGGGACATGCTGGAATTGGCGCTGCTAAAAGGTTCCCGTCGCATGAGGCTGGAGATGGCTTTGGAAGAGCTGAAGAGCAGATTGAAAACAAAATGAAAAATGAAAAATGAGAAATGTAAAATGACAACCCATCCCGGCGCCAGTATTACGCAGCCCTGTATCTTATGCCTTCCGCGCGCGGTCTCATTTTCAATTTCTCATTTCTCATTTTACATTGATAACAATGCCTGAAATAGCATCTCTGAACGCGAAGCACGAAACACGAAACACGAACCACGAACCACGAAACTCGGAACGCTGAACTCGGAACTCGGAACTCATAATCATGCTCTTACTGACTCTCCACTGGATTAAACCCTACTTCCCCAAGCTCTCGCGGCTGGCGCTTTTCGAATATATCACCGTGCGCTCCGGAGCGGCTCTGGCGCTGGCGTTTTTGCTGTGCCTGATCATCGGTCCGCTCGTCATCCGCACGCTGCGGCGGCTGAAGACCGGCGGCCAGATTCGCAAAGCCATGGGCGCGGATGCGGTGGATGTGTATGCGACACATGCAGGCAAGAAAGACACCCCGATCATGGGCGGGATTATGATCATCGCCTCCGTCATGGTTGCGAGTTTGATTTTCTGCGACCTGAGGAATCCTTATGTATGGATCGCCTTGATCATGCTGACGGGATTTGCAGCCATCGGATTCCTGGATGATCTCATCGAGATCAAGCGCAAGCGCGAGATGGCCGCCAATCCCCAGACAAAACCGAAAGGCAAAGGGATGTCCGTGCGCTGGAAGCTCGCTGGACAGGCCGTCCTCGGCGCGATTCTGGCCTGTCTGGTCTGGAAGTTTCTTCCGGCGCCCCATTATGATGTCGGCGGCGGGGTGGGCTTCCGCAGCTCGACGTTTACCACGGTTCCCTTCTTCAAGCATTTCTATCTGGAAATGGGGATCGCATATATAGGCTTCGTCATGCTGGTCGTTTGCGCAACCTCGAATGCCGTCAATCTCACGGACGGCCTCGACGGTCTGGCCATCGGCATCACCATCATCGCCTCGCTGGCCATTGGGATCGTCATCTACCTGGTCACCCGCGTGGACTATGCCGCTTACCTGTATTTCCCCTACATCAAGGATGGCGATGAGCTGGTCATCATCATGCTGGCTTTGGTGGGGGCGGGCATGGGATTCCTCTGGTATAATGCGCACCCGGCCGAGGTTTTCATGGGCGACACGGGATCGCTGGCGATCGGCGGCCTGCTTGGCACGGTTGCGGTGATGATCCGCCAGGAGCTCCTGCTGTTGATCATCGGCGGCATCTTCGTGTTGGAGGCGCTCTCGGTCATCGTGCAGGTTTTGTCGTACCGCTTCCGGAAGAAGCGGGTTTTCCTGATGGCGCCGATCCATCATCATTTTGAAAAAAAAGGCTGGCCCGAATCCAAGATCATCGCGCGTTTCTGGATCATCGCCGCGCTCCTGGCTCTGGCCGGCCTGAGCACACTAAAGATCCGTTAGTTGGTTTTCGGTTTTCGGTTTTCGGTTTTCGGTTCATAGTCCACAAGGAATTGAGTGTGTGAAATATGAATCTTGAACCGCGAACAGAAAACCGAAAACAGAAAACTGAAAACCGAAATCCGAAAACCGAAAACTGAATACTGAAAACAGAAACCTGAAAACCATGACACGTGATCCTGAAATATTGAAAGGCAAACGCTGGCTCGTAATGGGCGCGGGCCGCAGCGGCAAAGGCGCGGTGCGGTTGCTGCGCCGGGCTGGATATGAAACGTTGTGGGTGGACGAAAAGAAGGCGCCGGAAGGCCATTATGGCCC
>JAPLSP010000575.1 GCA_026398575.1 Candidatus Sumerlaeota bacterium
GTCAGCTGCAGCAGGTAGTGCTCGGTGATTTGTTCCGTCATGAGACGGACATTACATAAAGGCCTCACGTCACAATAGTTAAATTTTCGGGTTTATGAAAATTATTTTCATCACCTACTTCAGGCGGCTAAAGGCATACGGCGCGAGCAATCGGGATAGAGGTTTTAGCATGGAACGGCGCCTCTGTGTTTTTCTTCATGAAACTTGAAGCAGGAAAATTCGCCGCGTTCGCGCACGAGTCGCAGCGCCCGTATGGTTTCATGGTTGCCAATAACGGCGTGAATGTCAATGGCAAACTTGAGGGTAATCCTCGAACAAAAAGGCACATAATATTCTCACGGCATGCGAATCACCGCGACGCTCTCTTTGTTGCAAGATAATGTGGCATAATGATAGCGCATCAGATCTTATTGCAATCGTTTGGTTGTTTTTGATACAATCAAAGCGCTGGCAAGAGGGCGCCATTTATGCAAATAATTGTTGTCACGCAGGCATAGAATCTGCGTATATACTTTTAATGACAGGATACCATTTGCAGACAAATCAATAGGATCAGTTACCATGCGCCCAGATAAATTCACACTCAAATCGCAGGAAGCCCTGCAATCCGCCGCGGAATTGACGGATCGCCATGGCAATCCGGAGATCATGCCCGAGCACTTGCTTGCTGCGCTTCTTAAGCAGGAAGAAGGCGTTGTTGTGCCGATCCTGAAAAAAATCGGCGCGGACGTGGCAGCCCTCAGCGCGGAGGCAAACCGAGCGATTGAGCGTTTGCCGCGCACGTCGGGAGGCGGCTTGTCACAGTCGCATCTGTCGGCGCCCGCGCAGCGCGTTCTTGACTCTGCATGGAGCGAGGCGCAGCGCCTGAAGGATGAGTATCTTTCGACCGAGCATATACTTCTGGCGCTCGCCAAAAAGTCGGGGCGCGGTGGCGATGCGGCGGCGCCCGATCTGCTCAAGCGCTTCGGCGTCACCGAAGAAGCCATCCTCAGCGCCCTGGCCGAGGTGCGCGGCTCGCAACGCGTGACGGACGCCAATCCGGAGGACAAATATCAGGCGCTCAAGCGCTTCTCACGCGATCTGACCGAGCTGGCGCGCGCGGGCAAGCTCGATCCCGTCATTGGCCGCGATGAAGAAATCCGCCGCCTGATGCAAGTCCTCTCGCGCCGCACGAAGAACAACCCCGTCCTCATCGGCGAACCCGGCACGGGCAAGACTGCCATCGTCGAAGGGCTGGCGCGCCGGATCGTCGAGGGCGACGTCCCCGAGGGCATCAAGAACAAGTCGCTGATTGCGCTCGATATCGGCTCGCTCGTGGCCGGTTCGAAGTTTCGCGGCGAGTTCGAGGACCGCCTCAAGGCCGTCCTGAAGGAAGTCCAGGACGCGCAGGGCAAGATCATCCTCTTCATTGACGAGATGCACACGATGGTCGGGGCGGGCGCGGCCGAAGGCGCCGTAGATGCCTCGAACATGCTCAAGCCGGCGCTGGCGCGCGGCGAACTGCGCTGCATCGGCGCCACGACGCTCAGTGAATACCGCAAGCGCATTGAGAAGGACGCCGCCCTCGAACGGCGCTTCCAGCCGATCATGGTCAATCCGCCCGACGTCGAATCCACCATCGCCATCCTGCGTGGCCTGCAGGAGCGCTACGAAGTGCATCACGGCGTGCGCATCACCGACGCCGCGCTCGTGGCCGCCGCGACGCTCTCGGACCGCTACATCACGGACCGCTTTCAGCCGGACAAGGCCATTGACCTCATTGACG
>JAPLSP010000186.1 GCA_026398575.1 Candidatus Sumerlaeota bacterium
GGAGTAAGGTGGCTCGCCGCCTTCTTTTGGGCGGATTCAATGGCCTTGGCGCTAAAAAGAAGGCGGCGAGCCACCTTACTCCAAAAGCTGGCGCCGCTCCTGTCTGCATTAATCTCCCATCCCTTACATGATTATTTGTAGTGCGTATATGCCGTCGTGCTTGAGGATATTAGCGCTGGGTTTCACTTCCAGCTTTCCAAGGGCGTGATCTTCGGCGCAGAGGCCGCCTTGCCCCCAGTCCAGACGGGCGCCAGCAAGACTGCGACCGTCAGGCTTCCCGTGCGATTGGGAAGGCGGATCATCAGGCGCGAAAAGCCTCTGTTCGAGTGCTCTTCGGGTTTCTCGCGCGTTGGCTCGATGGTGAACTTCGCGCCGGCGGGCGATAAAATCACGGCGCGCAGTTGCTGGTTTCCCCGGCTGAGAGTCGCGGTTTCATTTTGCAGCGCGATTTTCGCATCGGTCGTCATACCCCACGCTACTTCGCAAGGGCTTTTCAGTTCGAATTCATCCTGGATCAGCGCCGCGCCGGCGGCGATTCCCGGAGGACCGGGTTCCACCGCCACGCCGCGCGTGACGCGGCGCGCCAACTCCGAATAGGCCGCGGTCAGGTCAACGATGGCGAATCGCCCCGCGCCGTCGCTTTTGAATTTCGCGATTTCGGCTTTGCCTTTGATGTTCTGGTTTTTGCCATTCAGGAGCGGCACGTTATGACTCTCCGACATCAGCCGGTAATACGTCCAGCGCTTGCCGGTTTCGCCGCTGCTGAAGTAACTGGGCAGATTGTAGTCGTCGCTCCCCAGATCGTTCGCCCAGCGCTGGCCGAGCGCGTCAAACTCGAACTGCCCCAGATCGAGGTGCCCGTGGTTGACCTGGTTGTATCCGCCTTTGACGGCGAGGAAAACCGCATTGGGATCGTTCCACGCGCCGTGAAAAACCGCCACCGGCACCGGCCCGTGAAAGAGCTTGTCCAGCGGCAGCGGCAGCGTGGCCTTTTGCGGCGGGAAATACCAGATAACGTCCCACGGCGTTGCGGCGTCGCCACGCGTGAGCATAGCGCGCTGAGCGTCTGCCAGGTCGAGCTTGTCATAGCGCCGCACCAGCCAGAAAAGGCAGTCTATGCCTTTGAGACGCGGGTTGCCGCCAACGTCGGCGAAGTTGAAGAGAAATCCCGCCGGTCCGGCGGTCATCAGCGGGAAGTATCCAGCCTGCGCCAGCCCTTTGGATTCCGACAATCCGTAATCGGTTCCCAGCGCCGTTTGCAGCGCCGCAAGCGCGAAGCACGTGTAGTGCGTGGCATAAGACCAATAGCCCGGCCCTTCGCCCCAGGCGCCGTCAGGCTCGTAGGAGACCAGCGCTTTGGGCAGCGAGAGTACGGCCGCCGGAACGATTTTTTGCGCGTATTCCGGATCGGTTTCGAATGGTGCTAATTTAAGCGCTGTGGCAGGGGCATCTTGCCCATGAAACTCCATGGAACACGGGCAGGATGCCCGTGCCACGTTTTCCTTCAGGCGCTTAAGTTAGCGCCATTCAGGTCTGACCCCGCCGCTGTTGCCATTTTCGCATTCGCATTTTTGCCTTGACAATAGGGGGAACCTAATGAAAATATATACCTAAGCTCTTTTGAGAGTGCATCGCTTCGCCGATGCGCCTTAAGAGAGGCGTTATGCGGAGAAACCTAAAGGAGCATATTATGAGCAAAGCTACCCCCGACTTGATGGGGTTCATTCGGGCAAAGGCGCGCAGCAGAGCGAAAGTCGAACCCGAGGTTGATTGGGAAGTCAGAAAGAATAATTGGCTAAGGCAGATTGCGCAATTGTACTCGCTCATGCGAAAATGGCTGGCGCCGCTGGAAAAGGAGGGCAGTGTGCGCTACCTAACTGCCAATATCCCCTTGCAAGAGGATTATATAGGCGCATACGAGGCTGAAGTGCTTACAGTCCTCATCGCAAAACAGAGAGTTGCTTTCTACCCAAAGGGGACCCTGATCGTTGGCGCCGATGGCAGGATAGATATACGAGGCCCCAAAGGTGTCCGAACAGTCGTCCACAGCGATGACAAATGGCAGCTTGTCGAAAGAAGCCCCAACCTCAAGCTCATTCCTTTTAATCAGGACTCATTTCGGGATTTGCTTAGCGAGGTCATGCTATGAAGACCAGAAACTCCATCAATCCAGACCAGGTTACCGTGGATGATGTTTGGGAGCATTATCAGTTTAGCCGGGACAGTATTGCACAGACTGCTGATCGCACGATGCAAGCTATAGTTACAGGAAGCGCCATTCCTGACTCGCGATTCATCGCAATGAGCCGCGAAGAAGTAGACGAGTTTTTTGAAGCGAAATTGAATGAGACAGATAACCAGGCATGTCCCTAACTTAAGCGCTGTGGCAGGGGCAATCTTGCCCATGAAACTCCATGGAACACGTGCAGGATGCCCGTGCCACGTTTGCCTTCAGGCGCTTAAGTTAGCGCCATTCAGGTTTGACCCAGCCCGGTAATAGCCTCAGAAAAGTGTGAAAAATATTGGAAGGGAAAGGATTCAAAAATGAAAAAACATTTCAGAACTCCGATACTTGTGATGGCGGCTTTCCTTTGTTCCCTCTGTGCCTATACTCTTGAGACACCCTTCCTGAAAAAATTAGACTCTAACAGGAAGGAGAAAAAAACATGAGTTCCAGTAGCGCCGTCGTTCCTCCAGGCCAGCGCCAGCGCATAAACGCGATCCAGACAGTCGCGGCTGACTTGCAGAAGCCGCGGGCCGATCTTCTCGTACTTGAGCGGCGGCTTCCTCATAGCCTTATCCGCTCTGCCGACCACGTCCTTGACGCATTTTTTCAGCAGCTCATCCTTCTGCATGAGCGCCTTGATTTCTTCGAGGTTTTTATCTTTAAGGAGCAAGCGCGGATGCTGCTTATCGAGCGTCGAGAGGACGGTTTCCGGTTTTGGAACCTCCGCCGCGGAAACGGAAGCGCAGGCCCATCCTGCCAGCAGGAGGATGGAAAGGAATTTCAGAAAAAAAGCACGGAGCATGAAATCGTTCTCCTCAGGCTGGATTAGGTCAGACCGGTCGGACGCCCTAGGCCGTCGGACGCGTCAGACCCGTCGGACGCATCGGACGGGGCGGATCAGCCAAATAACCGCAACGCCAATTCTGTCACTGTGCAAACGCCGCCCGTCCCCATCCGCTGCGGTCGCCGGAGTTGCGGGCGCTGCCGTTCCACATCAATTGCCGCAGCCGCGCCTTGCCATCCGCCGAATCATCCACGCCGAGATCGAACAGGATTTCCTGCCCCGCCTTTGGAGCGAAGCCCAGCGCTTTGAAGGGGAGCGCCACTTCGAGCGTATATCCTTTGCCGTCCACATTCGGGATCGCGATCATGTCACAAACCGGCTGTTCCGGCGCTTTGGCAAAGAACCATTGGCATTTTCCATCCGCTTTGCCTGCGCTCAACAGAATCTGCCGGTCGGTGAAAAGCAACGGCCCGCTCTGATCCAGTTTCTCAAATCCGATGAAGAGTTCGAGCCCATCCGCGCTCCAGATCATGTCGCCTTTCTGATCGTTCTTCATCGGCGTTGGGTCCTGCACGTTGGCCAGCAGATAAAGGTTTGTGTCATCCCAGCACAGTTTGAAACTCGCTTCCACGCCGCCGGCGTCGCTGCCCTGAACCAGCCGGTCGCTCGAAATCGTTTCGGCGGGCGTGCCCGGCCAGTTTTGGGCCAATCCGTTGATCTTGATCGCGCCCGTGGCCCGCCCGATCTTCGCTACTTTCCGGCCCGTGCCCTTGGCGGCAAAGCGCGGATCATCATAAGTGAACGGCGCCCGCTGGCTGAAGAAGACATCGTAAATTCCGTAATTGGTTTTCATCATCTCAGCCAGCATCTCTTTCCACGGACGATCCGTCACGGACAGCAGGCCGGTGTTGCCGTTTTCGCCGCTGAATTTTTCAAACCAGCGGCCCGTCATGGCCTGATCCTCGAACGTGAACCACTCGATCCCGACGACGAACCCGAGCGAGGCGGCCTGCTCGACGTAGTTGCGATAGCCCAGCCCGCGCTCAACCTGGCTGGCGACGTCTTTTCCGCCGCCGGGCAGGCCGCTGTCTTTGGGGCTGTTGTAATAGAATTCGCTCAAGAACATGGGCCGCCCGCCCGTCCATCCATAGATGCGTTTCAGGAAGTCTTTGTCGAGCCCGTAGGTGTAGTAGTTGAACGAGATGACATCCATGTATTTGCCGCTGATGCGGCACAGTTGCTCATTGTTGATGGTTCCGGACTGGAAGCGATTGCCGATCAGTATATGGTTCTTGTCATATTTGCGGAACGTCTCGCAGATGAGTTTGAAATAGGCGTCAAGAAAGAGCCCGGTGAATTCCTGCATATCCTCGAAAGCCGGCTTGGTCTTGACAGCCAAGCCGCTGCTGGCGACGGCTTCGAAGGAAGCCATCGAAGCTTCCCACGCCTTGTTGAAGGCTTCGATGGTCTTATATTTTTCCTGAAGCATCTGCGCCAGCCGCTGCTTGCAGGCGTATTTGCCGTTGAGGGTCGGGATCGCGCGCGGGATGTCTTCATAGAGCGGCTCGTTGGCCAGGAAATAGCCGATGATGAGGGGATCGTCCGCCCCTGCGGCGACCCTGGTCGAAAAACTCTTTTCGCACTGCGCGCGGATTTTCTCATCAAAGGGATCGAACGTTCCCGTGATTCCCGGAAGCGGCGGGAAGCCTTCCCATTGGCTCAGCGGCAGGTGCGAAACGCTGGGGAATTGCGCGGCGCGGCGGGCCGTGGCGTCTCCCCCGCCGAATGCGCCGCCGGAATTGAAGCCCCATTTGCGCAGGCGTTCGATCATGCGGGCGCCATATTCCGTGGCAGTATAGGGTTTGCCGTATTTGCGGATCAGATTGGCCAGATGAAACGAGACCACGTCGCGCCCACTCTCCGGGCGATACGCTGTCTTGAAGTCTCCCTCATACGGAGGCAGCCATTCATAAACGCGCTCGCGCCCTTTGACGGTGGTGAAATCATCGCTCGGCTGAAGCCCGCAGACGCCGATATGAAAGAAGGCATTGCCTTCCGGGTCCACCAGAATCCAGCGCTCGCCGTGCTTTTCGACGTGGAAGAAACCGGTCTGCTTCAGCCCCAGCTTTTCCTTGCTTCCGGGCAGGCCGCCGTAGGTGTCCCTTTGTGGGGGCGTCAATCCGGCGTAGTATTGCTTTTCCGCTTCAACGTCCTTCATCAATTCCTCTTCGGATTTCACTTTCGCTGGGAAATCCTTCTGGGCGTTCTGGCCGAACTTATCCACCAAGAGTTTGCGCGCGGCTGAAGCCGCGTCCCCGGCGCCGCTCGCTGTCGTGCCGCCGCCTGTGCCTTGCGCGATCTTGACAGGGAAAGTATCCTCATCGGGGTTATAAGGAATCTGGAAATACCATCCGAAAACTTTCCATCCCCATTCGCGGTTGTCCTGCAATTGCTGGAAGCTGCCGGAGGGCAATTTGAAGCTCAGCGCCGCGCCTTCGAAATTTTTGATCATGAAGGTTTCCGCTGTTTCCTGATAGAGGAACGCCTTGGCGGGTTTTTCGGCGGGGAACGGCGTCTCGGGGCTTGCGCCCGCTTTCCAAGCGCCGCCGTTTGCATAGCTGAAATCAATCAGCATGCTCATACGGATTGTTTTATAGTCCTGGGTGATGCCGGAGGCTTTCACCGTGATGACGCCATCGCTTGGCGAAAGCTTAAGATCAATGGCGGCGCCGGCATCGAACTTGAGGACTGCCGCATTTCCCGTGATGTTTTTTTCAATGAGTTTGCGAATCTGATCGTATCGCGCGCCTACCAGAACCGGATATTCGAGGGTTAATTGCGCCATGCTTCCGGCCTCAATCGCGATACCCTCATTGACGAACTTGAGCGACAGCTTACCCGCTGGAACCGCCGCTTTCACCGCCGCCGCTCCAGCTCCCGCCGCCGGCCCTTTCGCCGCCGCGACATTCTTGGCGTCCTTTGCGTCCCTTACGTCCCTTCCGTCCTTCGCGGCCGCCTCCCCTGCCGCTCCCGTGATAACACTAAAAGTATAATATCCCTCGCCCGCGCCTGACTGCGGCATTTGGGTTGACGTCATATAGCCGAAGGAATTGCCGTTCCACTTCCGGTTGTCCTGCATTTGCTGCCAGCCATAGGGCATCGAGAGGGTAAACTCCGCGCCCTTCGGGCAGACGATCTTCACAGGCTTGGGCTCGCCCTTGAAAACAAACTGCTCGCCTTCGCATTTGGCCGGGAACGGCTTGAGGCCGCCACCTTCCATCTCCCATTTGCCGCCGTCCTTGAACACAATCGGAACGGCCATTTCCATGCGGAATTCCTTGGCCTCCGCCGGGAGGCTGGTAAAATGCAGCGTGATGGCCGAGCCATCCATCGTGGCCTCCATCTGCGCGCCATTGCTGTATCGCATCTTCGCCGTCTTGCCCTCCATCTGCGCCGGCGCCGGCTTGATCTGCTTTTGCGCCGCATCGAGAAGGATGGGATATTCCAGGATGAACTGGCCGTCAGACGGAGTCGCAATGCAGACTCCGCGTTCGCCGAACGATACTTTCGCTCCACCAGATTGCGGATCGGCGGCGCGCGACGTGCCTGTCTGCATCATGCTCACTGCGGTTGCGGCCAGCGTCCAGATAAGAACTAATGCGCTTGAAGTTTTTGACATGAAGGATTCTCCGGAAAGTTTTAATGACTGCTCATGATGAAAAGGCAGACCCGCGCTCCAAACACGATGCGCCGCATCATTCAAAAGCTTCGGGGATGCTAATGGGCGCGGTTTCGCGCAGTCCATGTTTTTTTGCGGCGCGGACTTTTGCCTGCGCGGATTTTACTTTGACAGCCCCGCGCGGAATAGCGCATATTGATTCCCAGCGAACTATATATCTCAGCCCTCGCCAGCAATAGAAATCATCTCACATATTCCTTGCGCGCATCGAAGAATCACAGCAGGGAAGGAAGCGGCGTACCATGGCGGAAAACGAAGAACCCATTATCGGCATAGACTTGGGAACCACCAATTCAGAGGTCGCCATCCTCGAGGGCGAAAAACCTGTCGTCATCGTGAGCTCGGAGGGATCGAACCGAACCCCTTCCGTCGTTGCGTTCCTGAGCAACGGCGACGTGGCCGTGGGCGACATGGCCGTGCGCCAGGCAGCCACCAATCCCACGCGCACCATCAGCGTCATCAAACGCCTGATGGGCCGTTTTTATTCGGACCTTACCGAGGAAGACCTTCAATGCCCCTACCGGATCATTGACCACGACGACGAGATCATGATTGACATAGACGGCAAGGGATATACCCCGCCGCAGCTGTCTTCGCTTATCCTGGGCAAACTGAAGGCCACCGCCGAAGAATATCTCGGAACCAAGGTGAAGAAGGCCGTCATCACGGTTCCCGCCTACTTCGATGATCTCCAGCGCGAGGCGACGGCCGAAGCGGGGCGTCTGGCGGGCCTGGAAGTCCTCCGGCTGATCAACGAGCCGACGGCCGCGGCCATGGCGTATGGGCTGGACAAAGATGAACAGGAAACCATCGCCGTCTATGACTTCGGCGGCGGCACCTTTGACCTTTCGATTTTGGAGGTGGATAGAAACTCGTTCGAGGTCATTACCTCCCTGGGCGACACGCACTTGGGCGGCGAGGACATTGACCGCGCCTTGCTTGCCATGATTTGCGGCAAATACCAGGAAGAGAAAGGCGTGGACCTGGCCGCCGATCCCGTCAGCTATTATCGCTTGAAGGAAGCGGTTGAGAAAGCCAAATGCGAGCTGTCCGCGATGAAACAAGCGCGCCTGAATCTGCCGTTCATCGCCACGAAGGACAGCCAGCCCATCCATCTGGACACCGTCATCACGCGCGAGGAACTCGAGGAATTGGTCGAGCCGCTGACCGAGCGCACCACTCAAATCTGCAAACGCGCTTTGCAGGAAGCCGGCTTGAAACGCAGCCAGATCGGCAAAGTGATTCTGGTCGGCGGGACGTCGCGCATTCCGCTCGTCCAGCAAATGGTGGGAGAATTCTTCGACCAGGAGCCGTTCAAGGGCGTCAATCCGGACGAAGCCGTGGCGCTCGGCGCCGCCACACAAGGCGCCGTCTTCGGCGGCAAGCTCGAGGAAGTGATCCTGCTGGACGTGACGCCGCATTCCCTGGGCATCGAAGTCCTGGGATCGCGTTTTTCGCCGATCATCGAAAAAAACAGCACCATCCCCATCAAAGCGGGAAAAATTTTCACGACGACCGAGGAAAACCAGGAATTTGTGACGGTGCACGTCTTGCAGGGCGAAAGTCAAAACGCCGCCGATAATCGCTCGATCGGAAAATTCATGCTGGCCGGCTTGACGCCCCGGCCCAAAGGCTCGCCCCGCATCCAAGTCGTGTTTTTTATCAACTCCGACGGCATCGTGGAAATTTCGGCCAAGGACCTGGAATCCGGCGCCGAGAAAAGCCTGAAGGTTGTGCATTCGCATCTGAGTGAGAAAGAGCGGAACGAACGCAGCAAGCGGCGCAGCAAAGCGGCGCGCGGCGGACGGCGCAAAGCTGCCGCCGTCAAGCCGGAATTCGAAGGAGTCGCGCTGCCGGAAGCAGGGGAGGAAGACGCGACGGCGCTCGGTGAATCCTTCGCCGAGGTTACGGGCGAATCCGCGCTGGTGCGTCCGGCGCCGGCGCCCGCCGGACAGCCCGAAGCCCCCACAACCAGGAAAGCGGGCGCCACCGCCGTTCCGAGAAAAGCTGCTACCGGCGCAACTCCGCAAAAAGCCGCAACCGGCGTAACCCCAAAAACAGCCGCAGCAGCGCCTTCAGCGCCCGCGCCCCCTCCCACAGCGCCCCCCGCCCCGCCTGCGCCTGTCGCCGAGCCTGCGCCCGCCGCAGAGCCCGCGCCCGGACCTTCCGCGGAAATTCCCGAATCCGTGCGGATGACCGAGGCCATGCTGGCGGCGAACAAGGAAGATACCTCCGCGCTCCTGCTCTACGAATCCACCGCGGACGCCTATAAGACGCTGATTGCCGGGGCGGCCGAAGGACAGCCGATGGGTTGGGCGATCCTCTCGCTTGCGCGCGTGTATGCGCTGCGCAAACAGCCGGATGAGGCCATGGCGCTGTTGCGCGAGGCGAAGGAAAAGGGACGCCTGACGGCGCCGCAATTGAGCGCGGCCCTGGACGGCCTCATCGAGCGTTTCCCCAATTATGGCCCCGCCCTTATTGAGCGGGCGCAGGCGCGCTCGCAGGAAGGGCGCATGGATGAGGCGATCGAAGACGCCGAGCAGGCCGTCGCGCGCGAGGAAACCAACGACGCCTGGGCCGACGTGCTGGAATCCCTGTACCGCCAAAGCATCGTCGCGCAGCCGGATCCCGCCGTCGAATTCAAGATGGTCAAGTTGTTCCTGCAGCGCGACAAGGTGGATGAAGCCATCGAAATTCTCCAGCGCCTGACGGAGAATCCGGAATATGAGAAGCGGGCGCTCAAAATCCTGGGCCTGTGTTTCTGGCAAAAAAATCTGTATTACCTGGCCTGGCAAAAGTTCAAGCAAATCGAACTCAACGAAGAGATCAAGGACGTGCTGTACCGGCTGGCGGCCGATATGGAAAACGCCGACCAGCTCAGCAATGCGCGGCAGGTGTTGGATCACCTGGCCGAGGCCGACTCCAACTATCGCGACATCAAGGCGCGCTTGCAGCGCATCGGCTTCCAGATCAAGGCGCAGCAAGAGGACCTGGAGCGCGCGGGGATGCCCGAGACGCATCAGATCCTCAAAGATTCCCGGTTTATCATTCTCGAGGAAATCAACCGCGGCTCGATGGGTGTGATCTATCGCGCCAAGGACGTGGTCCTGGACGAAGTGGTGGCGCTCAAAGTCCTCAACGACTACCTGTGCGCCGATCCGATGGCGATCGAGCGCTTCAAGACCGAGGCGCGCGCCGCCCGGAAACTGACCCATCGCAATATCGTGCGCATCCACGACTTTTTCGAGAGCGGCAAAAAGAAATTCATTTCAATGGAATACATCGAAGGCAAGGACCTGAAGACAATCCTGAAGGAGGAAGGACCCTTGCAGCCGTAGCGCGTGGCCAAGCTGATCTCCTCCGTGGCGCATGCGCTGGACTATGCGCATTCGCGCAAGGTGATCCACCGCGACATCAAGCCCGCCAACCTGATGATCGCCGCCGACGGCGAGATTCGCATCACGGACTTCGGCATCGCGAAGATCATCCGGTCCGACGACGCCACGCTGAGCGCGTCGGTGATCGTAGGCACGCCGCTTTACATGGCGCCCGAGCAGATCGAGGGCAGCGAGATTGACTGCCGGGCCGATCTGTACGCCCTGGGGATTGTCATTTATGAATTGATCACGGGCCGCCCGCCGTTCCTCGAAGGCAACATCGAATATCACCATATCCATACGCCGCCGCCGCCGCTGCCGGACAGCGTTCCCGCGAAAATGACGGCCATCATCATGCGCGCCATCGAAAAGAAACCAGCCAATCGCTATCAAACGGCGGCCGAGATGGCCAAGGCGCTGGATGAATTCATGGCGCAATTATAATAGCGCGAAATCCTTCAGACCGCCGGATGCCATCGCGCGCCGGCAAAAGAACCTGACCTTTCAACGCAAAGAGGATGAAAGCCATGTCCAAGTACCAATGCCAGCCTTGCGGCTATATCTATGACCCGGTGGTGGGCGATCCCGACAATGGCGTCGCCCCGGGAACCCCCTTCGAGAGTCTGCCCGCCGACTGGACCTGCCCCGTCTGCGGCGTCGGCAAAGAAGAATTCATCAAACTCGAATAACGTTCGGAGTGTTTGTAGTTCCAACTGTTCGTAGTTCCAACTGTTCGTAGTTCCAACTTTAGTTGGCGCTCGTAGTTCCAACTTTAGTTGGCGCTCGTAGTTCCAACTTTAGTTGGCGCTCGTAGTTCCAACTTTAGTTGGCGCTCGTAGTTCCAACTTTAGTTGGCGCTTGTAGTTCCAACGCCGGCTGCAGCGCGGGCAATCGGGCCGAGCAACTCAAGCCGATATTCAGCGACAAGGCGATGACCTCCAGACACGGGCGAAGGCGTGGATTGCGATAAACAATCCGCTCAGGCGCCGCGCCAACGTTCTCAATCATGCCGAGTATTTCATTCGCCATCTTCAAATGCGCGTCCTTCGGATGAAGCATTTGCCATCCAAACACCATTCCTGACCTGCGATCCACGCACATCAACATAATGGGAAAAAATGAGCGCTCTTTGTCCCCGACGGGGGCAGGGATGGCCTTCATATCCATTTCCCAAACGCCGGCGCGGGAAAGATTCCTGGAGGCGAGCGCCTGCAATCTGCGGCTGTCAATGACCGGTGAAACCAAGGGAGTCGCTGTCCGGACAGGACGCAGCCATTGATCCTTCCAAACGCGCTGGCCGCCCTCTTCGACCGGAACGCGGGCAAAAAACGCGCCCTCTTCCGGCGCCGCCAGCAGATTGGGATCGTTCTTGAACCTGCGAGCAACGTCGCAGGTCTGTTCAAGGATGGCAAGGAAAAAGCGGGCCTCCGCCGCATTGAAATCCCAGGGCACATAGCCCGGCAGATAGCTGCGCAAGGCCGGCCAGGCTTCCTTCCCGCGAAAATGAAGGCCCAGGTCCTTGATCACGGCGAGCGCCTGCTTGCGCATTCCGCGCCGCTCTACAAATAAAAGAGCCAGCGAATTCTGTTCGAGAACGGCAAGGAAGGGGTCTTCCTGCGGCCCATCCGCTTCCAATTTATCCAGAAACGCCAGCCCTTCCTCTCCGCGATACGCCGCCAGCCCCAGGCACTCTCCCAATGCGCCCATGACGCAGCAATAGGCCGTTTCGCCTGTTTCCGGGTCCCGCACGGCAATCATATCGCGATCGCGCATCCATTGCCAGCACGCCAATTCGCGATAGGCGATAGCCGCCTGATAAAGCCGCTTTGATTCTTCAAGGCTGGGATAATTCATCGGTTGATCGCGCCTTTCGGATTATTTTGCTCATTTTTTTCGTTCATCCCAATTTCTCCAGCGCATCCAGCCGCTCGCTCAGCGCCGGATGCGTATAGTGGAAAAAGCTATACAATGGATGCGGCGTCAAGTTAGATAAATTATCCCGCGACAAACTCAGCAGCGCCTCCGCCAATTCGCCCGCGTTCCCCAGCGTCCGCGCCGCGAAGCGGTCCGCCTGGTATTCATAGCGCCGTGACAGCGCCGACACCAGCGGCGTCAGGAAAAACGTGAACGGCCCCGAACAGAGCGCGAAAATAGCAAGCGCCCGATAGGGCCGATATGGCGGCGGCGCCGCGAATCCGAACGCCGCATAAAACGGCGGCCAGGCCATGAGCAGGCTCAGCAGATAGAATCCGGCGATTTGAAAAACGGAGGCCAGGACGAGGTTCTTCCAAACATGGCGCAGTTTGAAGTGTCCCATCTCATGCGCCAGCACCGCCACCAGATGCCGGACGCTGAGCGCGCGGATCAGAGTGTCGAACAAAACGATGCGCCGGCTCGAACCCCAGCCGGTGAAATAAGCGTTGCCGTGCCGCGTGCGGCGCGAGGCGTCCATCTGATAAATCCCGCCGAGGCTGAATCGAATTTTGCGGGCCAGCTCCGTGACGGCCGTCTTGAGTTCGCCGTCTTCGAGCGGCGTGAATTTGTTGAACAGCGGCGCGATGAACGTGGGAAAGAGCCATTGCAGAAACAGCATCACGCCCAGCAGAAAGAGCGATGTATAAATCCACCACGCGGCGCCGGCGGCCTCCATGAACCAAAGGACGCAAAAAATCGCCGGCCCTCCCAGCAGGGCGCCGAGCAGCAGCATCTTGAGCAAATCCACGATCCACAGGCGAAGCGTCATTTTATTGAAGCCGAACCGCTGCTCGATGACGAATTTGGCGTAATAGCGGAATGGCGCCGAGAGCGCCGTGAAGAGTAACCCGACCGCTGCAAAATAAATCACGCCGCTCCATTTCGGCCCCAAGCCCCAGGGCGCCACCGCAATCCGGTCAATCCAGGCGAATCCGCCCGCCAGGACAAACACGATGAGGACAATCGCATCGAAGGCGCCTTCCATGCTCGATAATCGCGCGCGCGCCAGCGTGTACTGCGTGGATTTTTGATAAGCGCTTTTATCCACGTGCGCCCGGAAACGCTCGGGAACCTCCGCAGCGTTGCGCCGGACGTGGCGAACGTTGAGAAAGTCCAGCCAAAGACTCACCAACAATTCAGCCAACACAGCGGCGAGGAATATAGCGAGAATAACGCCTGAAGTCACGCGAACGGTTCCTTTCAACGCCCGGATCATACGCCGTGGCAAACAAACGAGATAACCGGCGAAACCATAGAGGCTTTCCCGCTTGAAGAAAAGGGCGGATTTTCATAAAATCCGGAAGAGGTTTTGTGCGCCTTAAGCCGCATAACGATAAGGTCACCACAGAGAAACCGAGGCACAGAGAAATTCACAAAGAACATTCCTTGATATATTTCTCTGTGCCTCGGTGTCTCTGTGGTGACTTCATAAAAATTGGTTAAAGGGATACGATATTTTTAGGCTTAGCCCCCCCGCTCCCCAGCGCCTGCCTTGCCCAGCCCTTGTCTTCTTTGTGTTCTTTGCGTTCTTTGCGGTTCTTAGTATCCTTGCTGTCCTTGCGGTCCTTGCTGTCCTTGTAGTTTTGGCGCCCCTTCCCCCATGGCTTTGATTTCGCTGAATCCGATTGCGGCCGCGGAATCCTCGTATTATGATTGGATCGTTACAGTGGGGGAGCCAAGCGTGGGAATACAGGAATGCCCGTGGCGTAGTCATGCGCAAATTCGGAGGACGAAAAATGAATCACAGCGCCGATGTGAATCGAATGAGGCTGACCGGGCGGATTCGGGCGACAACGGCCGCTCTGATCGCCGCGACAATGACCGCCCTAATCGCCGCGACGCTGACATCGTTTGCCGCCGCCGCGCCGAAACTGAATGTGCTCTTCATCGCCGTGGACGACATGAACAACGACCTCGCCTGCTATGGGCATCCGCTGGTGAAGTCGCCGAGCATTGACCGGCTCGCGGCGCAGGGCGTGCGCTTCGAGCGGGCCTACTGCCAGTTCCCGCTATGCAGCCCCAGTCGCTCGTCGCTGCTGACGGGGCTGCGTCCCGACACCACCCGCGTGTTCGATTTGCAGTATCATTTCCGCCAGGGAATGCCCGACGTGGTGACGCTGCCGCAACTGTTCGCGAAGAACGGCTACTACGTGGCGCGCGTGGGAAAAATGTACCACTACGGCAACCCCGGCGACATCGGCACAAACGGCCTCGATGACCGCGCCTCATGGGGGGAGCGCTACAACCCGGCAGGCCGCGACAAGACGACGCTGGAATTGGATGTCATCAACTACACGCCGAAACGCGGACTAGGCTCGGCGATGGCGTTCCTCGCCGACAAAACCGGCGTGGATGTACAGCACACCGACGGCAAGGTGGCCGACGAGACGATCGCGCTGATGGAGAAACACAAAAACGGCCCGTTTTTCATCGGCGCCGGATTTTACAAACCGCATACCCCGTGGATCACGCCGAAGAAATACTTCGACCTCTATTCGCTCGACAAAATCGCGCTGCCGAAAATCACCTCGGACACCACCAACGATTACCCGCCGCCGGCCCTCGCCTCGACGCAGCCGTGGCCGTATTTCGGTATCACGCCCGATCACGCGCGCGAATGCAAACTGGCTTACTACGCGGCCATTTCATTCGTGGACGCGCAAATCGGACGCGTGCTCGACGCCGTGGACCGCCTCGGCCTGCGCGACAACACCATCATCGTCTTCTGGAGCGACCACGGCTATCACCTCGGCGAACACGGCCTTTGGTTCAAGCAATCCTGCTTCGAGGAATCCGCCCGCGTCCCGATGATCATCTCCGCGCCCGGCTTCAAGTCCGCCAGCCAGGCCAGCCCGCGCCCCGTCGAAATGGTTGACCTCTACCCGACGCTCGCCGACCTGGCCGGCCTCACGCCGCCGCAGGGCCTGCAGGGCTTCAGCCTGCGCCCCTTGCTCGAAAATCCGCAAGCGAACTGGGACCACCCCGCCTACACCCAAGTCCAGCGCGGCGCCGTCCCCGGCCACAGCGTCCGCACCGAGCGCTGGCGATACACCGAATGGGACTTCGCCTCCAAAGGCGCCGAACTCTACGACCACGACAACGACCCCCAGGAACTCCACAACCTCGCCGCCGATCCCAAACACGCCCCCATCGTCGCCCAAATGAAAGCGCTCCTCAAAACAGTCCACCCCCAGCCCGTCACAGCCGGCAAAGCCGAGCCGAATACAAAGCAAAAGTTTTCAAACTGATCTGAAAACTAAAGCCCAGATTTTTAATCTCTTGCGTTCCCCGCTCCCCCAAGGTCCCTTACGTCCCTTTAGCCTGGATTTCTCACCAAGATCAGCCCGCTCTCTATCATAGCTCAGATGCAAACGGTGTTCCGTAATGCCCTGAAAGGGCAAAAAGAAAACGTATGCCTTTAGCCGCCTGAAGTAGGTGATGAAAATAATTTTCATAAACCCGAAAATTTAACTATTGTGACGTGAGGCCTTTATGTAATGTCCGTCTCATGACGGAACAAATCACCGAGCACTACCTGCTGCAGCTG